>CAZYDB010000415.1:0-3279 GCA_964645995.1 uncultured Roseivirgaceae bacterium | reverse complement strand
GGCCAGATCAGTTAAAGCGAAAGTTATTTCTTCCACTTTTGACGAGCAGGCCGAAAGGCATGTGAAGGTTGCCAATATCGTGCTGGAAAAAGCAAAAAGAATGGTTGAATGTGGTCATGATGTTGTGATTTTGCTGGATTCCATTACCAGGTTGGCCCGTGCACACAATACCGTAGTTCCTTCTTCCGGGAAAATACTTTCCGGAGGTGTTGATGCCAATGCCCTTCATAAACCCAAACGGTTCTTCGGCGCGGCAAGAAATGTTGAAAATGGAGGTTCGCTGACGATCATTGCTACAGCATTGATCGAAACCGGATCAAAAATGGACGAAGTGATATTTGAGGAATTCAAGGGAACTGGTAATATGGAGTTACAACTTGACAGGAAATTGTCCAACAAGCGTATTTTCCCGGCCATCGATGTACCTGCTTCAGGTACCCGGAGGGAGGAATTGCTGCTTGACAAGGAAACACTGCAGCGTGTATGGATCCTGAGGAAATTCATGGCCGACATGAATTCAAACGAAGCCATTGAATTCCTGATAGAAAAAATGAAAGGGACAAGAAATAATGAAGAATTTCTGGTCTCTATGAACGGATAACTGATACGTATTCAGGAATGAAAAAAGCTCCGGTTATCGCCGGGGCTTTTTTCATTCTTTCTCTTCAACAAAATCCTGCAGATACCGGTATCTTGAGGTAAGCTTACCATTGGAAGTTATTGTGGCTCTTTTGATCATTTCATCTTCATCGCCATAAACCAGGTTCGGAAAAATCTTTTCAATAAGTACCCGCCCAAATGAATTGGATGATTCTTTTGGAAGTTCGTTAGGCAGATTATCAATGGCCATTACCGTTATATGATTTTCTGATGAAAATGGTGGCGCTTCTTCTTTTGTATAGGGATTGAAATCATAAAAGGGCTCCTTGATAGTGGAATTCCGGATGGTGGCCGGAATCGGGCCGTCGATATCGCAGGAAATATCAGCGATCATTTTGATATTCACATCGCCACCTTGTAAGTCCTCCATGCTAAGCATTCGTTCGGAACCCATATTCCAATACGTGCCATTGATCATCAGATCCGTTTTTCTGGCATATTTTAGAAAATCCGATTTATAATAATGCGGTGACCGGTGGAATTCCTCCCGGTCAAATTCTGCATAATCATATCTTTTATAGTAGTCGCGGGAATGCAGTTGTACAAATACAGGTTCCCGGAATTCCATCATCAGATAGTCGCTGGCTGTAACTTCCTTGATCCCGGCACCTTCAAGTACTTCCCTGGCGCCATGCCCTACACTTCCATGTCCGGTAAGCAGGATCTTTATCGGAGGAAGAAGGATTTTTTTATACTCCTGTTTCAGTAAAGCATAAGAATCGCATCGGAAAGCCCTTGCTAACTCAAACAGATCATATTTGAGGCCATAGCCCAAAAGGCCGTTGTAAGCCCCCACAATGCCGGCATACCTGCCAAATGCCAGGACCCTTTTCCCGTGAATATCCGTCAGACATTCGTAATCGACCAGGGTGATATTTTTTTTAAGTATTTCCTGTAGCAGTCTCCGGTTATAAGGTTGTTTTTTAATGGTATGTGAAAAGAAAAAATAGGTTTTCCCCTCCAGCAGGTCTTCGACCGGAAATTCTTTGATCCCCATGATAATGGCACAGTTATCAAGAGAATCTATAACAGGGATCTGTAGTTTGCGATAGGATTCATCTGAGAAGCAACGTATATTGCTGGTCTGGCAATAAACCTCAAGGCCGCTAAACAGATTCTGGGTTTCGATGATCTCCCAGGGTGTCAGGGTTACCCGGTTATCAGGTGGTACTTTCCCTTCACGCGCCAGACCGATTTTAATTTTTTTCATATAAATAAGATAAAAATAATTATGTTTAAGATATAAATATTTATCAATTAAATTATTATGTCAGGTTATATCCTTCTAATCTTCTTATGGGTTCTTTACGGAGTAATACACAGCGTTTTTGCTGCAACGAAAATGAAAGTATTATTTCAGCAATACATTTCAGGGCTCGCTCCTTATTACCGGGTCATTTATGTTGGGTTTTCAGTACTGCTTTTAATTCCAGTTCTCATGTATCAATCCTCTCTTCCCCAACGGTTTCTTTTTACACAACATTTTTTACTGGTAACCGCAGGCCTAACCCTGGCAGCGGCAGGGATTATGATCATGATAGTTGCCTTTCGTTATTATGACATGAAAGAATTTCTTGGGATCCGGCAATTAAGTGGTGATCCAGCCGGGAATGATTTTCAGGGATCAGGAATATTATCTTATGTGCGGCACCCTCTGTATAGCGGATCGATCCTGTCTGTTTTTGGGTATTTTATATTTGCTCCTACTATTCCGAACCTCATTATGGGAATATGTTTAACCGGATATTTTTTGGTAGGGATACGGTTTGAAGAAAAAAAATTAATCCGGGAATATGGTGAGCGGTATATTCAATATAAAAAACAAGTTCCGGCACTTATTCCCAGACTTTTCAACAACCCATAACCGTTTTTTCTTATAATTGATCGAAGAAATCTCTGGTGCATTTCTTAAAAATTAGATACGCCGGGGTTTCATTATGTCCAGCCGGTCATTACCCATTGATATTTTCATTGGCAATTGCCCTGTTAACCGGCGCTTATAACCTCACCGGGATCACCCTTTCCTAAGTTACCTTTTTGAAAGAAGCTCCGGGCCATCCGGAAAGTTTTATAAAGAATCCGGACAAGAAAAAGGGGCAATCGTTTGCGGGAACCTTTAGTATGTTTTTCGGTCTTTCCAGGCCTGGCCATTCGACTGATGTCATGATAACCAGGCATTCTGGTTTGCCAGACTATGATAATTCATGGATTTTCCCGGCTAAGTGACCCTAAATGGAAAAATCGATATTTTACTTTTATCATGAGAAAATAATTAAGTAACTTATTCCAGTAATGATTTTCAATTAATGACTCTTGAAATCTATGGGCAACAATGACATTGTGGTAAAAGAAAAACTGAAAAAATTAACCAGGAAGGATAGTAATAACGGATTACTCGTTGAAGTCGCCTGGGAGGTATGTAACCAGGTTGGTGGTATTTATACTGTGATCCGGTCAAAGACACCGACACAGGTTTTAAAATGGGGTAATCATTATTGTGTGGTTGGTCCCTATGTACATCAATATGCGGTTACCGAATTCGAGGAAATTGAAGACTCTCCTGATCCCTTTTGCCGCACAGTACATAAAATGAAGGAATTGGGATATGATGCCAGGTAC
>CAZYDB010000414.1:0-3296 GCA_964645995.1 uncultured Roseivirgaceae bacterium | reverse complement strand
ATAGTCAAGACGGTTTATTTTGAGAATAGTTTAGGAATAATAGGGGTTAATCCATAAGATTCTCAAATTTTCCAGGTTGTCACCTTTTAAAAAAAGATAGCCCATAGAAATAAATTTATGGGCTATGCTATATTTTTAAAACTGCTTTATTGTTTGGTGAAAGTCGATATCCCTCTTTCACCATAGGCTGTTGCGGTCCAGTAGATCACAAATTGATTTTTCTCCGGATCGAAATAGCTGTCAGGCTGGGCCGGATCCTGAACAAACTCCCCTCCAAATTGATCACTGGTGTTCTGCCAGGTAACAAGGTTTGTATCAGGATCGATTTCAATGACTGCTTCAACAGGTAATGTCCCGTAATTTGTCGCATATGTGGAAGTATACAATCCCCCGGAAAGATCTGCAACGGCATACGCATAAGCACAATCCACCGTTATCACCTGCTGCTCACCGGACACCTCTGGTGAATTAAAATCATCAATCAGGAATTCTCCTTTGACCGTATAGGGGCCAACGAGTGGAGGCTCGCAAAAAACAAAGATCTCCACCGATTTCGGCACTGAACTTTTCCTGACAATATCCCCCGTTGGTCTTAATTGCCTGTCAAAAACGGTAACCGTCAGGTTGATAAACCCAGTAGTTTGTGTGGGAGCTGTATAGGTAATTTCTACATCTCCATTTGTCATGCCTTTATACTGTGTATCAATGGAATATGAACCCACTTCATCTTCATTCTGATCAAGTGCTACCACTGATATGGAATCAAGACCGGCCGGGGCATCCACTACTACCACAGTGATAGTTGTACTCGTACCGTCTTTTATCTCATCATCAGCAACGGTTATGCTGCTTACTGCCGGGGAATCCAGCAACCTGGGTGGATTAGCATCCTGGTAATCATCGACGCAGGCAGGTAAAGCCAGCCCTATTCCCAGAAAGAATGTTAGATATAATAAATGTTTCATCATACAATAAACTTTTACAATTTGGTTAATCTGAACACATAAGGGTCACTTACCGGCAGGCCACAATCATTCAGGGTATTATGCAGAATGCTTATCGTGAACTCACTGTCATCATTGATATCGAATACTCCTGGATCGGCGGCATTGATATCCCAGGCCAGGGTACCGGTACAACCCAGCCCTGAAGCAGTAACACCTACCAAAATTATGTTACAGGCAAAATCAAAATTTATATTGGTTGTAAACCCGAAGCCGGTAAAATAACCCACTTCGAAAGTCCTTCCTGTTGAAGAAGTGGCTGTTATTTCCACTGGCACCCCGGTGTCAAAGATCGGGATCCCAAAGCCGATATTTTCACCTTCCACTATTTCGAAAAGATAGGTTCCCGTTCCAAAGGTTTCATCTATTTCACAAATGATCGGGAAGATCAATTTTGGCGAAAAACTGGTTGTGGCGGAATTATTGACAATATTCGGTGTGACATTCAGGAATTCCTGGTCGGCAGTAGCCCGTACGGTATCAGGGAAAACCCTTCCATCCGTAAGCGTAACGATCGAATAGATATTCAAAGCATCGCCACCGGCAAGGTCCGACGCGCTAATACCGACAGGAGTGGCCAGGTCATTCAACCCAAATGAATATTCTGTTGTTCCGTCATTTGTGATCTGACTACCCTGGATGGTCGTCAGAAGAAATTGATCAGACTCGGCATTGGCTGTCAGACTGAAATGGCTGACATACATATCCACCTTGCTGATATTATTGGATTCGGAATACATCGTTAGCGTAACAGCAGCCTCAGGGTCCGTCGAATCAAACGATCCGACATCCCGGACTATCCTGAAATTGGTTGCCTTCTCAACTTCCGGAATCCTGATCGAATCCTCATCTTCACAGGAAAACAAAAAAATAAGCGGCACCACCAGCAAAAACCGTATACTGTTGATTATTATATTTTTCATAGGTATCATATTTTCATTATTGTTAATTAACATCCCAGAACACCTTGAAATTGGTTACATTCTTTTGCGCCGGAGCATTGGGATTGATATCCAGATTGGCCGTAACCCACGGAAATGACAGAGGAAAATCACGTGTCCTCGTGGTTATCTCAAGATCATCGGTGTTCCCGTCATGAAGAAGCGGATATCCTGTTCTGCGGAAATCGGTATAGGCATCTACGCCAAACCCGAAACTGGCGATCCATTTCTGGGTCATCAGGTGACGCATTTTGGTATTATCATCACCGGCATCCCAGGCATTCAGAACAAACTGAATATAGTCATCCACTTCCGTTGCATCCAGCGATGGTGCGCCGGCATCGTCAGCTACTTCATTCACTTTATCAAAAGAGGCCCTGATCGCCTCTTCAAACAAGGCCCTTGCATCACCATTGGTCTCACCAGTCAGCGCCAGCTCGGCTTCTATATATTTACGCTGGAAATAGGTCAATATCCGCTGTGGCGTATCTGCCGCTCCATTAAAATTGGCAATACCACCATTCCCGTCATCATACCGTCCACCGATAGGATAAAGGCCCATTACCGTCGCCGAGGAAGACTGATCGAAGCCTTCATTAGGATCGATATTAAAAGAAAAAGCATAAATAGCAACAAACTCACCATCCTTGTAAGAGGTAGGATTTTCTGCAGCCTGTCCCGGCGCCAGTTGGTTATAAAAATAATAAGGCACCCTTGGATCTTCCAGTGTCAGGTAAGGATTTCCCTCAACAGGGAAAAAGCTGTTCTGCCCGGTCATTATCTCATAGAAATAAGGACTGATATAATTCCATGCATTCCCCGGGGTATATTCCTGCGTATAAGCAGGATTCCTATTATCGGGCGCAATACTCGAACCGTATTGAAATTCAAAATCCTCACCCGGACCGATCAGGTCTCCCTCCGAAAGCAATGCATTAACATCAGATGATACATCCCAGGACAACCTCGCCTGATTGTATATTTTCAATTTAAGCGTCTTGGCAAATTTTCTCCATTTGATCATGGCTTCCGCGCCACCTCCATAAAAGAGATCATCATTTAAAGGCGTAAGGGTAGATTCCTTTGCCAGATTGGCAATACCCTGATCAAGCAAGGTAAGCACTTCCTCATAAACGGCTTCCCCGTCATCATAGGCCGGAAAGGGCTGTTCGGCACCCCTATTCGCATCATAATAGGGCACATCCCCATAAATATCGACCAGCACACTGAAGATGTACGCTTTAAGGATTTGAGCCAACCCTACGTAATGCCAGGCTTCCTCCACTTCGCCTATTTCAATAACCTGCTTAATATCGGTAAGCGCCCTTGGATAAAATAAAGCCCATGGAAT
>CAZYDB010000413.1:0-3296 GCA_964645995.1 uncultured Roseivirgaceae bacterium | reverse complement strand
CTTGATATTCACCTTCCGGATGGCTGTGACGATCGTTGTTATCATCAATGGCTGGAGGAATGCCTTCCGGAAGTAATGGCAAGGGCCAGGCCGGATTTTATATTCTACCAGGCAGGTGTTGACGTGCTTGGAACGGATAAGCTGGGCCGTCTGGGCCTGTCAACTGAGGGATGTGCTTTGCGTGACCGCAAAATACTGACTTTAGCCCAGAAAGATGAAATACCGGTGGCTGTCGTGATGGGCGGAGGGTATTCAAAAATGATCCGACAGATCATTGAAGCGCATGCAAATACTTACAGGCTGGCTCAGGAGATCTTTTTCTGATCGACATTGCCAAATTATTTTTGCAAATTCAAGCCCGGAAAATTCACCAATTATTCCTTCTCTGGTGGACTGAAGTCATCCTCCTCCGCCAATACTACGAAGAACTAAAGAGGCCGGATGGAGGCAGGAATAAGCTGTCGGGAGTTAGCTGTTAGTGCTAAAAGCTAAAATCAATAAGCTAAAATCACACGGTATGCTCACACCCATACTGTTTATGTCAACTCATCGATACATTTACTTGTTTACTTGTAATCCTATACGTATGATATGTGTATATTTCGGCATAATATTTCCTTGTACCCAATTATAAGGATTGAATAATTGGGGTAAATAATTTGTGAAATAATTGGCTAAACAAAAACAATTCTGGTAATGCACGGACCGGAAAGAATAATATGTTTAAATCCAATGAATTTAAAATATTCAGAAGAGCCACTTACCTGACCCTTGCATTTGTGTTTCTGATATGGACGGTCAAATCCATTGAATGGGCAGGAGGTATTGATTTTGGCAGCTTTGGCATATTGCCACGAACGTTAAAAGGCAGTATTGGCATAATCACAGCACCATTGATACATGGTGATTTTATGCATCTGATGTCCAATACCTTTCCGCTTATTATTTTGGGGATTGGTTTGTTTTATTTTTATCATGCGATTGCTTTGGAGGTTTTTATGTGGATTTACCTGGCCTCAGGGTTCTGGGTCTGGGTTGCCGGACGTGATGCCTACCATATCGGAGCCAGCGGCCTGGTTTACGGACTGGCCATGTTTATATTCTGGGGAGGGATCATCAGGCGGGATGCCCGGTCGCTGGCCATCTCCATGATCATTTTTTTTCTTTATGGGTATATGTTGTACGGCCTGATCCCGGGTGAAGAAGGGGTGTCATGGGAATCGCACCTGATGGGATCGATTATCGGGATTTTCCTTGCTTTCTATTTCCGTAAGACTCCTATTTATGTAGGCAGAGAAAGCGATACCGATACCGGAGATCATGAAGAAAAACAAATTCCCAAAATAAATGAAAAAGAAGGAACTGTAAGTCACTCCGCTCCAAAAAATATCACCTTTTATTATACGTATAAAGGATCCGGGAAGAAGCAAAAACCGGGGTAATGAAAGTCTCTTAACGGTTAGCATGACCGGAGAGTTAAGCGTAAAGAGACAATTGCCATCAATAATTGATCATCAGCTTAAAAATTCCAGACTCAATACCGGATTGCATTTTTCTTTATTTATATTTGCGCTCTAATAAACCAAATAGTTTAAAAATTGTGAAAAATCTATCACTAATTCTGAATATAATTCTTTTTGTCGCGGTTGGAATACTCTATTATCTTCAACTGACCGGCATAGAGGTTAAACCGGAAGAAACTCCGGTTACGGCTAGTGATTCTATCATGCCGGAGAAGGTTACCATTGCTTATATCAACGAGGATTCTCTTCTTGAAAACTATGCATATTTCCAGGAACTTGCCTCTGATCTGGAAGAGAAAAGAAAGAATATGGAAGCGAACTACACTTCCCGGGCCCAGGGTCTGCAGTCTGAGATTGAGAATTTCCAGCGAAGCGCCGGTAATATGACGATCAATCAGGCACGTGCCGTGGAGGAAGATCTGGTGAGGAAACAGCAGAATTTAAGGCAGTACCAGGAAACCCTGTCCCAGGATATGATGAATGAGGAGTCCCGGGTTAACAAACAGCTATATGATCGTGTAACCGCATTTGTGGAAGACTATGCAAACAGGGAGGGTATTACCGTGGTTTTAAACTACAGACCTGGCAGCGTCCTGTTGTATGGGCATCCCGGCATGAATGTGACTCAGGAGGTCGTTGAAGGCCTCAACCGGGAATATAAAGGCGTGAACCAGGGAGCCAGGGAAACCACCCCCGCTCTTTTAGATACAACTTCAAATTCAAGGTAAACCTTTTTTTACAAGAGAGATCTTTTGATGTATAATTATTACTTTTTTAATTGATTTTTCCTGGGGGGTTAACTATGCAATTCAACCCGGATACGCCATTTGAGTACAAAGGGCAAACATAAAACATAGAAAATGAAATGTTTACACAAAAAACCCTCTAATGACCGCAATTTTGAACCAGTTGGTTATTAGCTTCTTGTGTTCTTATGAAAAATCCGGAATAATACTATTTTCCTTTTGTGAATTTAATAGATCATCAGGGTTTATAAAGTAAGTAATATTAATACTATGTTGTTTTAAAAGAGTTTCCCGGGCATTAATTCTCGTGTTGGTCAATTTCCCGGATACCCGCCTGATCAGGATATGCCGGATCCTGTCCGGATAGTTACTGGCAAAATAATGATATATTTCGGGATCCTGCTGACTGTCATCGCCGATCAGGACAAACATCAATTCAGGGAAAAACTCCAGTAGTTGTCGTATTTTCTCCTTCTTATGATAACCCCTGTCCCTGGTCTTTTTTCTTTTAAATAAGTATTTCCATTTTTTAAAAGACTTGAGAAAGAGAGGACCCAAAGGAAGGCTCTGGTGTTCAAGGAATAAGCGGATCATAGGATACAGATTGGCTTCACTGTTAGAAACATAAAAAAAAGTATACCCCTTGTCGGTGAAGAAATGGTACAGGTTTTTCATTTGCATCACAATCTTCCTTTTGTATGCATTCTTAGTGAGTAATGTACGGATCTTCCTGATGGGATTTTTAGTGTGAGTAACAAGCACGGTATCATCAATATCAGAGATCACTCCCAGGGCATGGGATTCATTGGAATAGAAACAATGCATAAAAGGTTCCGGCATTTCTATCTTTAGCCTTTGTCCTTTTTTGATCAGAAAAAAATTAAAATCATGTTGACTGATCTTCTTGTCAGACTCCAGAGGCAAGGCGATCCTGACTAGCCCGCGTTTACTGGTTTTAGCATTATACTTTTTGCCATTGTAATGGATTTCCAGGTTTCTATCCCTGATCGATCCGGGCATATAGGAG
>CAZYDB010000412.1:0-3310 GCA_964645995.1 uncultured Roseivirgaceae bacterium | reverse complement strand
AGCTCTCCAAAGCGTTTCTCGACCTGGAAAAACAATACCCTTTCTCATTTATCTCGTTCTTCAGTATCCCCGGTAAAGGTACCTGGCTCGGCGCCAGCCCGGAGTTGCTGATCAATATTGACAGGCAGGGTGTTTTTTCTACTGCTGCGGTAGCCGGCACCCAGAAAGGCGATCCTGCTATGCCGCTCTCTACTGTTGGCTGGACCCAGAAAGAAATAGAAGAGCAGGCGCTGGTGAGCCGCTATATCATTAACTGCTTTAAAAAGATCCGTCTTCGCGAATTCGAAGAACATGGCCCGCGAACCGTAAGGGCTGGCAATTTGGTCCACCTGCGGACGGATTTCAATGTCGACACCGGTGCCATCCATTTTCCCCAGCTTGGTTCGGTCATGTTAAAATTACTGCATCCTACCTCAGCCGTATGCGGGATGCCAAAAGAACCGGCTTTATCCTTCATCAACGAGCACGAAGGTTATGACCGTGAATTTTACAGTGGATACCTCGGACCGGTAAATATTGAGGAAGAGACCAGCTTATTTGTTAATTTACGATGTGCCCAATTACTAGAGGATCAAGCATATCTCTATTCCGGTGCGGGCGTAACGATTGATTCCGAAGCAGAACGTGAATGGGAAGAGACATCGATAAAAAATCAAACCATCGAATCGTTCCTCAAGCAGGACTAATAAACTACCTATCTACAATATTTCTGGAAGGCAACCTCAGCATCTCTTGCATTAAGTTGCCGGGCTACCTTAAAATCATCACAGGCACTTTGGTTCCTGTTAAGCCTCACTTTTACAGCGCCTCTGTAAAGGTAGGCTTCTCCCAGGCTGGAATTAATATTGATGGCCCGTGAATAGGCATCAAGGGCCTCGGAAAAAAGACCTCTGATGTGGCTTACCCGGCCTTTCAGGTATTGTGCTGTGGCGTTTCTTTCGTTTAGGTCAAGTGCTTTATCAAAATATAGCCCGGCACGGTCAAAATTCCCTTTTCGGTAATAATAATTGCCAATACTCAGAAAGGCATTATCATTTTTCTCATCAAGGGCCGTTACCTTGAGAAAGTCATCAAGCGCTTCTTCGAACCTGCCAATCTCTTCATAAGCCCGACCGCGGTTGTAAAGGGTTTTTACATGCTTGGGCCTTAATTTAAGATAATCAGTATAGGCTTCGACTGCTTTTTCGTATTCGCCGGCATTAAAATACCGATCTCCGGCAGAAGAACTTTCGCGCTTGCAGGCGGAGACAACCATCAGGATAAAAGCAGATAATAAAAGATATCTCACAGCACATTAATTTTAGCAAAGTTATCCCCAAAATTATTAAAGGGAACGAATAATAATTCGTTTTATTGAAACAATTGAAACACAGGAAAACTGCCTTAATTCAAACCTTCGGGAACTGAGCCGCTAACATGAAAAACGAAAAAACCGACCTAATCATTCATGAATTCCGGTTGTATTTTCATTCCTTCAAATCCTGTGATCTCACAGCCCGCCCGCCCGATAAACATATTGGCATCGATCTTTACCGGTATTCGACTGTCATCGGCAGCGAACCAGGCAGTGAGGGAATTCTCACCGGCAAATATCTTGTTATCAGGCATAATGGGTACCAACTTGTACGTTTTTATAACACCTAACCGGGTTTTAAGGTTTTCTGTTCCTTTGTATAAAATTTTAAAATCATAAAACTTGTCCTCCAGGAACCCTTTAAGCTGGATGGTATCGTTGACCTGATATTTATTAAAATCAATGGTACGCAAATAAATATAGCCTGAAATCAGGTCGAGTGTATAGGCTTCTTCAAAGGTATAAAGTTGTGGTTTTTTGAATTTGCCCGTTTCATTATTGATCACCCGTACATCAACCAACCCTTTTTTATGATCATACGTAACATATTCTTTCCTCCGGAAGCGACCTTCCTCAAGATCCCGCCAGGCCCTGTAAGGCAGAAGGTGTTCCGTATCCACCAAAGCTCCCCAGTTATCATCAACCGTGGAAACGACGGCGGCAGCCCCTGCTGTTTTGCCGAAGATATCGATCTTATAATAGGAACGGTCGCTGATATAGTATTTCACCGGATTAACAACAACCTCTGCCCTGCCGACTGTGAAAATGCTGTAATTCATCCGGTAATAGAGCTTCTCACCCAATTGAAAAGGCTGTTTTCCGGCCACGGCAGGCAGACTGTCCCCTACAGATGCAAAGGATAGCCCTGGCATAAGCCAAAGCAGCATCATGGCTATATAGGTATAGAATATCATGCCTGTCAATTACCGGTTATAATTAAAATACGTGGATCAGTCTGAAGATATTCAGACAGCCACTTCATTTTCACGCAAAGCAGCGTTCAGGGAGGTCTTTTTATCAGTGCTTTCCTTTCGCACACCAATAATCAATGCACAGGGCACCTGGTAATCCCCCGCCGGGAATTTCTTGGTGAACGATCCTGGAATCACCACAGCCCTTTCCGGTACATAGCCCCTGTATTCCTTAGGCCTATCCCCTGTAACATCAATGATCTTGGTGCTGCCTGTGAGGGTAACATTCGCTCCAAGCACAGCCTCTTTTCCAATCCGAACCCCTTCCACCAGTATGCACCTTGACCCGATGAAGGAATTGTCCTCAACAATAACCGGGGATGCCTGCACCGGCTCAAGGACACCGCCAATACCGACCCCGCCACTGATATGAACATTCCTGCCCACCTGTGCACAACTGCCTACCGTAGCCCAGGTATCAATCATCGTGCCGGAATCAACATAAGCACCGATATTTACATAGGAAGGCATCATCACCACATCCCGGTTAATATAGGCACCGTACCGCGCTATCGCATGCGGCACGACCCTGACACCCAACTGATCATACCCTGACTTTAACTTCATTTTATCATGAAACTGGAATGGACCCACTTCAATCAGTTGCATTTTCTGTATCGGGAAATACAAAATAACAGCCTTTTTAACCCATTCATTTACCTTCCATTCACCGGCAATGGGCTCTGCTACGCGGATGCTTCCCACATCAAGCTCTTCAATAACAGACTTAACTGCAATAATTGTATCTTTATCTTTTAATGACTCTCGGTTATCCCAAGCTTTTTCAATAATATCTTTTAAATCATTGACCATTTTAAATAACTTAAACCTTCATGAATAAAATTTTATAATGGGCCGGATTTCAGTCGTTATAGCATCATTACTAAAGCCGGTCGATGATACCCGGATGTATGAAAAACTTGGCCTTTCCTTCGAGATTCCCCTGGACGGCTTGGGCAGCGTGCTCGTCCCCCAGGGTTCCGCC
>CAZYDB010000411.1:0-3325 GCA_964645995.1 uncultured Roseivirgaceae bacterium | reverse complement strand
AACCGTCTTTACAATTTAAAATATTTATTATCACGTAGTTACGCAACGGGGTTAACCCCTGATAAGCGCTCCGATTTTATCGGGACGCTTAATCGGCCCTTCGGTAGGCCTGCCTGCCTTCCTGCTTGCCCTTCGGGCAAAAAATTCATAAATTTTTCGGGTTAAAACTGTCTTGTCAAATGTCTACCGCTTTTCACCTGGCCTTTCCTGTTAAAGATATTCAAAAAACGAAACTTTTTTATGTAGATACCCTGGGTTGCACCATCACACAGGCAAACGATCATTGGTTAAACCTGAATTTCTGGGGTCATCAACTCAGCATCCATCATCATCCTCATATGGTCACTGACCCGAAGACTATAATTGTTGAAGAAAAAGAGGTGCCACTTCATCATTTTGGTGTGATCCTGAAAAAGGTGGAGTGGGATTCTCTGGCTGAAAAATTGAAAAAAAGCGATGTGGATTTTATTATTTCGCCAACGAAAAAGCATCCCGACCAGCTATGTGAACAGGCGATTATGTTTCTTAAAGACCCCAGTGGCAATGGTATCGAATTCAAGTGCTATACGGACCCAAAACATGCTTTCCAGTCCTGACATCCGGCAGGGATTGTTAGTCCATAAGTAAGATAGTTCCCCTGTTCTGCATACAATAATCAAGGATAATGGATCTTATAAACGAAAAAAATATCCTTATCATTATCCTCAGGATCCGGTCTAAGACCCGAAAAAAGAAAATAATCATCGTGCCAGTGCCGGAAATGATATAGTCTGCTGGCACAATCAACAACCCCATCATAAACCATCTCTTCCGAAACGACAGGGGGCAGGAATCTTGGTGGCAGGGATTTGCTTTTTTGTATGATCTTTTCCACCAGGCTTCTTCTATCCATAAAGTATAACTTTATACTGTCGGTATAGGCCTCAATATTGACAATTTTCTCAAGGTTATCGGAACAGGTTGATGTCAGGTCCATATCATTCATCCACAAAATGGATAGTTGGTCGTCAAATCCAATTACCAGGGCCTTATGATAAAAATATAATTCTCCGTCACCGGTGGAAAAACTGGCATTATCCTTTTCAATATGGAAGGATTCGGCAACCATTATATTATGGTCCTGATATTCGATCAGATCCGTAATATACCAGTGAAAATTGCCGTTAACATCATAATTCTTTAAAAGCCTTACCTTGCTATTTGACCCTTGTGTACTGAAAAGGCTATCCAGCCCAATGAAGATATCCTCCATGGGATAAGAAACTGTCATAGATTCCCCGTTCAAATTAATTGAACTCAGAAAAAAACCTAAGGGAAGACTTGATTTTGTTGTCCGGTAAGTGCCTGCGATGATACGGAGGTTATGGTTAGCTATAAATCCCCGGGCATAGATATAATCCAGATCTTCACCAGGTTCAAGCCTGATGTTTTCCAGCGCCCCCCCGGATTCATCGTATGAGCGAACACTTATTGCCGATTGCCTGGCATTACTTCGATACCGGCTCACGACACTGAAAATGCCGTTTTCTTCATCAACTTCCGCATCAAATACGACCATATTCCGTTCATACATGCCCTGTAATACCACTGTAGTTCCGTTTGACGGATCGAAGAAGACAATGGAAGGTCGTCCCCGTTCCTTCCCTCCCAGGATGATGGTATTATTAAAAATAGAAAAATAGGTATTCTGTTCCGGCACAAATGCCTGTATATCAATTTTTTCACTATTGAAAGAGTTAATATCAAGCGCATATAAAAAGTACTTTTTCCGGATATTTTTTTGCCCCCCGAAAAGAAGATAGGCTTTATCCTGTTCAGAAGCCTGCCCGGTAATATCCACAAAATACGCTGTCTGGATCATGATCCTCCCACGGAGGTCCATTTCCCGATCATAAAAAAGTAATTCCCAGTTGATTTTATCATTTTCTGCGGGTTCATTTCTTTGCCTGTAAAGCAGAAAACCCTTTTCATCCAACTGGAGGATGTTGAATGCATGGTCATCAGCTTCCAGCGGGATCGCCAGTTTTTTAATGATATTATACTGGGACCTGGCTTCGATGCCTACTACCAAAAACAAGAAAAAAACAGCGATCCGAAACCCAAACATACCCTTTTAATTATTCTATTCCTGGCTTACCTCAGGCCTTCAGGCTTTCTTATCCCACGGGCTCATTTTTTCAGAATCAGAGATCGTTCCATCGCTCAGTTCCTCTGGCCAGCCATACCGAAGCCCTTGAGAGTATCTCTTTCAACGCGGGTGTTGACAGTGCACCGGCATCATGCCCCAATACCGTTTGGAAGACCCTGGCTTTTTTACCGGTTGGCGAATCCAGTTCATAAACCCAGGCCAGCGGTTCCTCCTCACCGGTGTCCTTTGAGACTGCAGAAAGCAGCATATGAACAGGAGCAGTACCAGCCTGATGATAATACAGCTCGTCGCTGATCTCAAACGCCTTAATTCCCCGTGTTATTTCATGTTCGCTATCAACAATATTGACTGTAAAGGGTCCATACTGATCATGAGAACTTGGCAGTGAATGATCCCATACCCGGCGGCATAACTCTCGGTACACCGGCCAGTCTGATGCCCCTGCGCCGGGCAGTGAATGATGAAAGGCACCGTTGGCGAAATGAACGAACATCAGGCTTCCCCCGGATTCAACAAAACTGAGCAATGCCGTCCCGGAGCCCTCCCATAGAGGGTCCGGGTCTTCCCAGTTAGCATAACTGAAGGCCAGGAAGTCATAATCGCGGAGATCATACTGATACAGGTCATTGATATTCTCCGATACCTCGACATGAATAAGACCATTGGCTTCCAGGGCTTCACGGAGTACAGGCACCGTTTTCTGCCATTCATGGGCCGGATGATCATTACCTGTAAGAATGAGGGCCTGGTAAGGTTTCCCATACAATCTCTTAGTTACCTCCTTGTGGTTATAGAATGCTGACCGGATACCTTGTTCCGGGATTTTGAGGCCCGCCGTCCATGTTATGGCATTCAGCAGGAGTTTACGATAGTCTGGCTCTTTCCAGTTGGCATACAAATGGCCCAGGGTAGTGCCAAAACCCCTGCCTCCGTCTTCCCTTTGGACAGCCCAGGTAACGACATTCCCCCATTTCCTGTCGCTCTTAAGTTCAGGAACGCTCACAAGGGGGATAAGCCTTGGGTCATCAGGAATAAAACGCATATTGAAATAATACTCTTCATAGATCTTGAAAGGGGAAACACCATTCAGGACCGGATGGTTATCCTGGGGCAACTCCACAGCCACATCCAGAAAGCGGATATCCGAATACCATTCCCGCTCACCCGCATCATTCT
>CAZYDB010000410.1:0-3345 GCA_964645995.1 uncultured Roseivirgaceae bacterium | reverse complement strand
GGCCAGTTCTTCCGGCGAATATTCCCTGCTGAAAATTACTGTCCATAATACAGCGAGGAAAAATACTGCCCCTCCAATATAAAACGAGAATTTAACAGAATCGGGGATTTTCATGGGGGGGGCTGTATTGCTGATATTAAGCCATTCCGTAAGAATATAGGGGAGGGCCGAGGCGATCACTGCACCCGTGCCAATAAAAAAACTCTGCATGGCAAAACCTGTTGTTCTTTGCTCATTAGGAAGGTTATCACCCACAAAAGCCCTGAAAGGCTCCATTGAAATATTTATGGAGGCGTCCATGATCCATAACATCCCGGCAGAGACCCATAGGGCCGGAGAGTTTGGCATGATGAACAAGGCCAGCGATGCCAGGATCGCTCCAACAAGGAAGTATGGCCGACGTCTGCCAAGCCGGTTCCAGGTTTTATCACTCATATGACCAATTATCGGTTGGATCAGCAGGCCGGTGACCGGTGCAGCGACCCATAAAATAGGAATGGAATCAACATCGGCACCGAGTGTTTGAAAGATCCGGCTGACATTAGCATTTTGCAGGGCAAAGCCAAACTGGATACCCAGAAAGCCAAAGCTCATATTCCAGATCTGCCAGAAACTGAGACGGGGTTTAGTAGCCATATGATTTTGTCGTTTTCGGGTTTAATAAGAAAATTACAGCAAGCAAATAAAAAATCAGATATCAGTCAAGTTATTGATTTACCTCAAAGATCAAAGAAGCCAGCGGATCAAGTCTGGTTATGATTTTTCCATAACGGCCGGCCGTAGTAACCGTTTCTTTCCTGCCGCTGATCATATCTGTCAGTATCACTTTATTGGAGGGAGATAGAATGGGGTACTTTTCGATACTATGCGGGATAATCATGTCCACCGAATAAGGCCGGGAATGATTGAAATTCACAGCGATCAGTAATACCTGATCTTCATCAAAGCGC
Organism: uncultured Roseivirgaceae bacterium; assembly: GCA_964645995.1. Lineage (GTDB taxonomy): Bacteria > Bacteroidota > Bacteroidia > Cytophagales > Cyclobacteriaceae > JAGTVG01. Next base: position 2,395 of record CAZYDB010000410.1, on the reverse strand, counting down.
AGAAAAGAATAAGTATCTTCCGGCAGGGTATTGCCAATTTGCCGGTTGTAATTATACAGGTCAAAGAAATTGCCCGATGTAATGGCGGAATTATCCTTACTGATCTGGAGTAGTTTGCTATAAAACGATCGCAGCTCTTTTTCGCCATCAGAAAGCTGGCCGCCATCAAAAGCGCCGTTATTCATCCATCGTTGGTGAGCAGGAACTCCCCAGTAGTCGTAAATGGTGGTCCGCCCGTCATCCCGGCTGAATCCGGAATATCCTTCTCCTTTTTCTCCTGTTTCCTGACCGAAATAGATCATCACAGGGCCGCTGGAAAGTATAGCTGAGACCGTCATGGCCGGTAAGGCCCTGAACGGGTCTCCGGCAAAATAGGGAGAAGCGACCCGTTGTTCGTCGTGGTTTTCAAGGAACCTCAACATTTTATGGTTAATACCGTCGAGGTCCTTCCAGACCTGCGTTATACGAGTGGTGGTTGATTGGCCCTGAATAATTTGTTTTAAGGTATCATATAATTGTACCTTATCATACAGGAAGTCAAATTTTCCCTTATACAGGTAAGTATTATTCTGGGCCGGATGATATATCTCTGCTATGAATAATACCTCAGGATTGATTTCCCTGACCTGCGGGATGACCCATTCCCAGAATTCTACCGGGACCATCTCTGCCATATCACACCTGAAACCATCGACACCTTTATGGGTCCAGAAAAGGAGTATATCGCGCATCTTAACCCATGTCGGGGGTATAGGATCGAAATATTCCTTTTCCTGGTCAGTGTAATCCACGCCATAGTTAAGCTTGACAGTCTCAAACCAGTCATTTATATCCGGCTGGGATTTAAATACATTGTTACCGCTAAATTTTGCAGGAAATTCTTCAAATGCTGTGTCTCCTGTACTATGGGTATGTTCGGAGCCCAGGGGGGCATAACCATCCGGTGCCCTGAATGCTTCCCCGGGCAGGTAATAGAAATTATTGGAAGGATGAAAACCAACGGTTGTGTCATCGGCGGCGCCCAGATCTTCAACATCCGTTGGTTTCTGATCGGAATAATATCTTCTTGCTACATGGTTGGGCACAAAATCAATGAGCACCTTTAAACCATGATCATGCGTCCGGGTCACAAGCTGATCAAATTCAGCCATTCTATTGTTAACATCATTTGCCAGATCCGGATCCACGTCATAATAATCCTTGATAGCATAAGGAGAGCCTGCTCGCCCCTTAACGACAGCGGCATCATCAGAAAAAATGCCGTACTTCCGGTAATCGGTAAGTACGGCATGTTCTATAATTCCTGTATACCATATATGTGTGATGCCCATATCCGAGAGACTTCCCAGGGCCGTGTGATCTATATCATCAAACTTACCGGCACCGTTTTCTTCCAGTGTGCCATATGGGTGGTTCAATTGCTTTTTATTGCCAAACAGACGGGTCATCATCTGGTAAATGACCACCTTCTGTTTGTTATCATTCTCCTTCAACAGGTTTCCGTTGACCCGATCATCCTTCATCGGCACTTTCCTGGTCTCCTGTTCCCGGCGACTCCATAGTCATGCGACTGAAAGAAGGGGTATGACAAAAAGCCTGGCATACAATTATTTATGCACTCTTATTCAGGCAGTTCAGATCATCAAAAGCCTGTGACAACCGCTTGATAAAGGTTTTCTCGGCTTCTCTCAGCCATACCCGCGGGTCATATTTCTTTTTGTTCGGCTTGTCATCCCCTTCAGGGTTTCCGATCTGCCCCTGAAGGTAACCTTCATTGGACTTATAATAATTGAGGATCCCTTCCCAGAAAGCCCATTGCATATCAGTGTCAATATTCATTTTTACCGCACCGTATTCGATAGCCTCCCTGATCTGGGACTGCTCAGAACCAGAACCACCGTGGAAGACAAAATTGACAGGGTTTTTCCCGGTTCCAAATTTTTCCTGGATATAATCCTGTGAGTTCTTAAGGATGACAGGCGTGAGCTTGACATTACCCGGCTTGTAAACGCCATGTACGTTACCAAAAGCAGCAGCAATAGTAAAGTTTTCACTTACTTTAAGCAATTCTTCATAAGCATAAGCTACTTCTTCCGGCTGTGTATACAACTTGGAACTGTCAATACCTGTATTATCGACACCATCTTCTTCACCACCGGTTACACCCAGTTCGATCTCGAGGGTCATGCCAATCTTGCTCATCCTTTCCAGATATTTCTTTGAGATCTCTATATTTTCTTCGATAGGTTCTTCGGAAAGATCCAGCATGTGGGAGCTGTACAATGGCTTACCAGTCTCTTTATAATGTTTTTCACCGGCTTCGAGCAGTCCGTCGATCCATGGCAATAATTTTTTTGCACAGTGGTCTGTATGAAGAATAACCGGAACGCCATAT
>CAZYDB010000409.1:0-3348 GCA_964645995.1 uncultured Roseivirgaceae bacterium | reverse complement strand
GGCCGCGCCATCGGCGCGCACCGCGCGCAAGCAACGCGGGAGGGCGCCCGAGCAGCCACCGAAGTGCAAATGAAAGAAAAGAAAGACCTCGTGGAAGATGCCTTACATGCTACCAGGGCTGCCGTTCAGGAAGGGGTTGTCGCCGGTGGTGGTGTAGCTTTTATCCGGGCAATTAAGGCGCTTGATAAACTGAAAGTTTCTAATGAAGACCAGGAAACAGGTGTTAACATCGTTCGGTTGGCCCTTGAGTCGCCGCTCCGCACCATTGTTGAAAATGCCGGTGGTGAAGGATCTGTTATCGTTCAGAGGATCAGGGAGGAAAAAGGAGACTTTGGTTACAATGCACAGACAGATACATTTGAAAAACTGTTTGATGCCGGTGTAATTGATCCTACCAAAGTAACAAGACTTGCACTGGAGAATGCTTCTTCTATTGCATCATTACTCCTTACTACCGAATGTGTGGTAGCTGATGAACCGGAAGAAGACAAAGCACCCCCTGCTCCACCAATGGGTGGCGGTGGAATGGGCGGCATGATGTAATCGACCATAACGTACCATAAACAGAAAAAAGCCCTGAAAAAACAGGGCTTTTTTTATATCACCTTTAGCTCAACCGGGATTTTTATGATCTCCCGTATGTCCTCGCCCGACTCAAACATGTCCTCATCCTCCTGTTCATAAAACCACTGGATAAGCACCTCCTGACCCGATTGAAATAACTTTTCAAATTTCCGGAAGATCTCAATCAGACTTTTTGAAGAACTTGTGTTAAAATATTCGAGTTTAATTAAAAGAAGGGTTTTTTTACCGGGCTGATGCAGGTAATGATCGATCCACTCCAAAACCGGCCGGTAAAACTCAACAGAATTCTCAGGAATGGACTTACCTGAAAATTCAAGCTCCCCGGAATCGGGATCCAATCGTATTGTCGGCGTTTTCATCGTTCCTTCCAGAATAAAACTTTTCATTTTCAGGAATTTTTAATTGTAATTTCCATTAAAAAAAATAATTTATCATCATCAACAGGGAAAAACTCATGCGTTAAATTGCCATCTGATTTCATTATAATATCCATCAAACCAAGACCGGCCCCGCCCTTCTCGCTGAATGATCCATTCCCCAGAACATCCCGGTACACTTCTTTCAGTTCATAATCCTTCATCCCTGTATAACTATTGATCCTGTCGGTAAGATTGGCCGCATTCTCCTTCCTGATATAATTTCCGGATACAATAGTATAATGATCATCAGCCTTAAATAAATAAAAGATAAAAGAATTAAAATCAAAAGCAGTAAAATCCTCCTGGTGATGAAAAATATTCTGAAATATCTCAATCAGAATATTGACAATCCTTTTTTTAGCACGTGAATTTGTTTCATACAGGTCTAAACGGGTTTCGGCAAGATCCAGTAGCAAATGGATCATCTCAACAGTAGGACTCCCACTATAGGATAATACCACTTTCCCTGCTTCTCCTGTGGTATACTTCTCTAAATAAGTGATCATAAAACTACCGGCCTAATCTCAGTCTAAGTTTCACGCAATAATTTCTAAATAAAATTACATTTTTCAAAACAAATTAATAATTGTTTACGAATTACTATCCGGTATGATCTTACCTGAATATGTATTTACAAATTATATTTTTTTTGATATATATATTTATCTATTTTAGCGGCGGTTTTGTCAAATCAAAAAAAGTAGAAAGACATGGATTTTGGATTAATAGTTATGCTGGTAGCCTGGGTAGGTGTTGCTGCTTGGGTTACCGTGATCATATACAGCCAGAAGAAATATCATCCCAAGGCACTTTTCACATTGTTCTTTGCAGAGATGTGGGAACGGTTTTCTTTTTATGGGATGAGGGCTTTGCTTATTCTGTACATGACGAAAGAGTTGTTCGACCAGATGATACAAAACGAAGCGGACACAAGGGCCTATGGTATATATGGCGCCTATAATGCCCTTCTTTATGCTGCTCCTGTAATTGGCGGTATGGTCGCTGACAGGATCATGGGTTTCAGAAAGGCTGTTATCATGGGTGGAATTTTTATGGCTGTCGGACAGTTTACCCTGGCCGGAACCATCGGTAATGAAACATTCTTTTTTATTGGATTGGGTTTTCTTACCGTGGGTAACGGATTCTTCAAACCTAATATTTCCAGCTTCCTGGGAACTTTCTACGATAAAAACGATAAACGGAAGGACAGCGCTTTCACTATTTTTTACATGGGCATCAACGTAGGCGCTTTACTGGCTCCTTTAACCTGTGGTTATCTGGGTGAAACGATCGACTGGTCACTGGGGTTCCTTGTTGCGGGCCTGGGGATGGTCCTTGGACTGATCGTATTTTACCGGAATATGATCAACTATGAGGATAAGGGTAATCCACCGGATGTAAAAAAATTAAAATCGCCATTTTTTCTTGGTCTTAATCTTGAAAAGCTTATCGTTATTGGCTCCCTATTATTTATTCCTGTTTTTGCTTTGCTGATTGATGCTGAAGGGATCACAAATTATATCCTCATTATCGTCGGGATCATCTGCCTGGGATATCTCATCATTACAGCCCTGCGGGTGGAAGACCGGGTTGAAGGACAACGGCTCCTTGTCTTTGTTTTTCTGTTCTTTTTCCATATGATCTTCTGGGCACTCTTTGAGCAGGCTGGCGGATCTTTAAATATACTGACGGACAGATATGTTGATCGCCATGGTATTGAAGCCTCTCAATTCCAGGCTGTTAATCCATTATATATTATAATACTGGCTCCCTTATTCTCCTGGTTATGGCGCATCCTCAGTAAAAAGAGGATGGAACCGTGGACTCCGATAAAATTTGTAATCGGTTTGCTCTCCATGGCTTTAGGGTATTATGTTATTGTTTGGGGCACCCGTTCCGTAATAGGTACCGAGCAAATGATACCGCTGGTCTTTATTATGTTTATGTACCTGTTCCATACCACCGGAGAGCTCAGTTTATCGCCTGTCGGTCTTTCCGTCGTCACCAAATTATCACCTGGTAAGGTTGTAGGTTTTGTCATGGGTTCATGGTTCCTGTCCATTGCCTTCGCGCACAAAATCGCCGGATTCCTGGGGCAGTTGATCGCAACGCCTACAGGAGATACAAGTAAAGAAGCGGCCCTTGCAACGTTTGCAGATGTTTATATGACCTGGGGTGTTTACGTGGTGCTTGCTGCTGCTGCTTTTCTTTTTATATTATCTCCTTTATTACGAAAATGGATGCATGGAATTCATTAAATCAGGATCATGACAGGAAAGATCTTTAACCAACCTATTCATAAATTTTTGTTGTTCGGCGTAATTTTAAGATATATAGGTGATAT
>CAZYDB010000408.1:0-3364 GCA_964645995.1 uncultured Roseivirgaceae bacterium | reverse complement strand
TCTCTTTTTTGTTTTGTAGTCCGATCAGGGGTAAAATGGTATATTTTGTTATTGCAGTTTCCAAAAAGTGTATATTTATGGTTAGTTCAACGGTAAAATATACATATAATTGTATAAAAATATGAAAGTTCTGGTTGTACTTAATCCTGTGGCCGGAGGAAAGGAAAAGGATCAGTTCATCACTTTCATGAAGGAAGAATTCAATAGATATGCAGTTGGGTTTGAGGTTTATATGACTACTGGTGAAAATGATGTTAACAGGATCAAAGAGCAAATCAGGGAATATAAACCCAGCCGGTTATTAAGTGTTGGCGGTGATGGCACAAGTTCGGTATGCTCGCAAAGTATTATTGACCAGGATATTGCCCTGGGCATTATACCACTGGGCAGTGCTAACGGGATGGCCATGGAGCTGGGCATCAATGAAGATCCGGAACAGGTCCTGAAAGACTTTTTGATGTCAAGGCATTACCGGAATCTCGATCTCTATAAAGTTAATGATAAGTACTACGGCATGCATATTGGTGATATCGGCTTGAATGCAAAGATTGTTGAGGGCTTTTCAAAGGAGGAAGGACGGGGCATGTTTACCTATGCCAAACATTTTCTCCGTGAACTTTCTCAAAGGGAAATGACCCTCTATTCTATTAAAGCCGATGAGCAGATACTGGAAAAAGAAGCCTATATGGTGGCTTTTGCGAATGCAAGAAAATATGGTACCGGAGTTGTGCTGAACTGGAAGGGAAATCCTTTTGACGGGAAAATAGAAATTGTCGTGGCCAGTGAGATGAAGATCAGGACCCTTCTTCTGGCCGGGATGACAACACTGGATGATGAGATGGCCCGGGAGGCTCCCTCAGATATAATCAGTTGTCAGAAAGCGGAGATCAAGACACAGAACCCGGTGGAGGTGCAGGTGGATGGAGAATATATTGGCAAACATAGTGATTTAAAAATTGCCGTAGTACCCGGTGCGGTTAAGCTGGTGCTTAAAAAATGAGATTAATAAGGCTTATCTTTTTGACCGAAAAGGGATGAAGTACAAGGCCATAAGATTAAAATAGTGGTTGGGAGAAATGTCGATCTCTTCGCCGGGTAAGGCTACGGGAATGTTCAGAAAATATCCTGCCGAGAAGGAGAAATGCCCTATCCTGAAATTCACCGGCACCGAAAACGAATAATTCATGATGCCAAAAACATTAGTGATCTCTTCCTGATATACAAGGTTCTCGATTAATTCGGGATCATTTCTATAGATTATTAGAAAACGGCGAAGTCCGATTTTCCTGATTATGCCTCTAACTGCCTGATAATTTTCACTCAGGTAATATATGTTCTGATTACCAACGAGCATGGAAAGAGAAGGATATAATGAGATCTCATCAAAAATACCAACGGTATTGAAGGCTATCGTGGAAAAAATATTCGGACGGATGCGGTGGGCGGCTTCAGTACCAAAAAGAAAAGAATAATCGACGCCGGCGGCAATAAATTTAAAATCATAATAAGTTGTCAGGTCAAATGCATTGGTCAGGGGATAATCAATCCCGTTGGGATTGGCATAAAAATAATGCTCGTACGAAGCAATATAATTTAAATGATCGAAAAGACTGCCCATATAACCGGCATTGATAATAGTAGGGTTGTAATTCGGCTCAAGGTCGCTGTTCCAGTAGCCGGTCAGGTCTCCGTAAAGCCCTGATTTATGGTAATAACTCAGACCGGCTGAAAACCCATATTGGTTAAAACCAAAATCTCTGCCGGCATTCGTAATATCACTGATATAGGATGACCTAACTGCCAGGGATGAGTAGCGGTAATCTTCCAGCAGAAGACTGTCAATCAGGTCGATCAGGGTGAGGGAATCAAGGGCCCATTCCTCCAATAGCAGGGAGTCGTAGTCGATCGAACCATTCGAGACCGTATCAGGGTCCTGTGTCTGGGCAAAAGACATACTATTGCCACCCATGGTGTAAATAATAAACATGGATCCGGCCAGGAAAATATAATTGAAACGAATTTTCAAATCATATGCATCATAGGGGTTTAAAATTAATCCTTATTATCAAGGAAAGCTGATGTCCTTAATTTGGATAAATCAGTTATTCCGCCTGTTTTTTATAATTTCTTCTCTTCTGTTCCGCATCTGTTCTCGCTGCATATGCTGCCTCTTACGCTCTTCCAGCCTCCTGAGGATCATTTTTCGGAAGTCTTCTTCAGCTCTTTTGAGGTTAAGAAGTTGCTGCGTGGTGATTACCTCGGTCATCCGTTTGGCATATTGCCTTTCCAGCGATAATTGCCTGTCCCTGATATTCAAAGTTTTATCTATCAGCTGACGGCTCTCGTCCTCAGTCATAGTACCCTGGTCGATACCTTTTCTGGCCTGCTGCAACTCACGGGCAAGATCCTTTTTCTGATCACTGTATTCGTTGTAGAGAGGCCAGAATTTTTCTGCCTGTTCAGGACTTAACTCAAGCCGATCGGTTATTAAAGCGATCCTGGCAGCCTCGATTTTCTCACGCGCCTCGTTCTTCTGCCCATAACCGGACTGCATCAAGAGTAACAAGAAAAGAATAATTAACGTCGTTGATTTAGCCATTTTCATACTGTTTATAATAAGTCCAGTTCTAATTCGTATTCTTCTAGCATTTGGTCAATAGTTTCATTATCCAGATCTTCTTCTTCAGGGAAAAGATAAAATTCATCCATATAATCTTCATCTGACAGTAAACTGAGATCCAGGTTATCGAGCATTTCATCAGTGCTCATTTCACTTTCCTCCAGATAGCTGATCAGGGCATTGGTGGGAACATCTGCGAGCAAATCTCCAGGTGTGTTTTTATTAATGATGAACAGAGACAGAACAGCAGCGAGGAGGATGGTCACACTTGCTGCAATAGCGATCCGGAGGGGATAAGCGACAGGCATGATCCGGATATCTTTCCCGGTTTTCCCCTGATTGATCCTCTTGTGTAGACGATCGGGAAAATTTTCGAAATAATCATCCGGCACATTGAAAATGTTGTCTTTATGAATATCATTTAATTTCATTCAATTCCGTTTTAACATTTGACAATCAAGATATTAAAGGGTTTAATCTGTTTTTATAATTTCCTCAATTTTTTTTACCGCCAGGTGATAACTGGCTTTCAGGCTTCCAACACTTGTATCTGTGATTTCGGCGATCTCTTCATATTTAAGGTCATCGAAGTATTTCATATTAAAAACCAGCCGCTGCTTATCGGGCAACTTCAAAATCGCTCTTTGAAGTTTTAACTGGATTTCGGAGCCATCGATGTAATGAGAATCCCGTAGATTGCCCGTCAATTCTTCCTGCGTACTGTCGAATGAAAAAATATTTCTT
>CAZYDB010000407.1:0-3377 GCA_964645995.1 uncultured Roseivirgaceae bacterium | reverse complement strand
GCCATACACCTTCGAGCCGATGCCCCCTGGTCCGGATGACAAGAGGTGCCTTCTGACCTCCCTTGGTCCGGTAATGAAGGGTGGCCAGATCATCGGAAAGTGTCTGAATGGCAAAGATCAGGTAGTCAACATACTGTATCTCCGCAATTGGGCGAAGTCCGCGCATAGCCATTCCCATGCCCTGCCCGATGATGGTGGTTTCCCTGATACCTGTATCAAAAACCCGGTATTCACCGTGTTTTTTCTGAAGGCCAGCAAAAGCCTGGTTCACATCGCCGATCTTTCCGACATCCTCCCCGAAAGCCAATACCCTGGGATCCCGGGTGAGAGCGCCATCAAAAAACGCCTGCAACACTTCCCGGCCGTCAACCATCTTTGAATTATCCGAGTAAACGGGCTTGACCTCTTTGATCTTTAAAGAGGCTGATTTCGATTCACTGTAAAGGTGAGAGCTGTAATACCCCTGGTTATCGTCATTTATCCGTGACAACCAGTTGATCAGCCGCTGCCGTGGTGGAAGTTTCTCATTACGCGTAAGAATAAGGGTTTTTTTTACTGCCTTGAAAAAATCCATCTTTAGCGGATCATGGATTTTGGTAAGCTCTTTTTTTATCTTTAGAATTTCTTCCTTATGCCGTGACCGCTGTGCCACCGTTGTGATGATTTGGGCTGCTTCGATCTGATCATGCTTAATACTGTCAAAATATTCCTCCCAGGCAGCATCTTTTGCCTTTCGGGCGTATTTTCTCGCTTCTTTTTCCTTTTTCAGTAATTCTTCATCCGAAGCGAAGCCATTTTCCAGGATCCATTCCCTGAATTTTTTAAGACAATCATATTCCTTTTCCCAATCGAGCCTTTCTTTGGTTTTATATCTTTCATGGGATCCTGACGTGGAATGCCCCTGTGGCTGGGTCAATTCAACTACATGGATCAACACAGGTACGTGCTCATTCCGGCTTAGTGCTGTTGCATTTTCAAACACTTCATGGCATGCCTCATAATCCCAACCCTTTACTTTAAATATCTCTATTCCGTTTGTGCCCTTCTTCCGCTGAAATCCTGCCAGAGCAGCCGATATGTCTGATTTGATCGTATGAAATTCATTTGGCACAGAGATACCGTAATCATCATCCCATACCGCCATAACCATTGGTATCTGCAGAACACCGGCAGCATTAATTGCTTCAAGAAAGCATCCTTCAGAAGTAGCACCATTACCGATAGTCCCGAAAGCCACTTCATTTCCATGGTTTGAAAATTCCTTAAACTCCGTTAATTCGGCAACATTCCTGTAATGTTTAGAGGCTTGTGCCAACCCAACCAGGCGGGGCATCTGTGCTCCGGTAGGCGATATATCAGAACTGCTGTTCTTTAACCCTGTCAAAGGGAGCCATTCCCCGTTATTGTCTAACATACGGGTGCCAAAATGACCATTCATCATCCTGCCGGCAGAAGAAGGATCCGCTTCCAAATCCGTATGTGCATATAATTGAGCAAAAAATTGTTTGATGGAAAGTTCACCGATTGCAAACATAAAGGTCTGATCACGGTAATACCCAGACCGGAAATCACCCTTCTTAAATACCTTTGCCATGGCGATCTGACATACCTCCTTGCCGTCCCCGAAAATCCCGAACTTGGCTTTACCCATGAAGACTTCCTTCCGGCCGATAACACTCGCTTCACGGCTAGCAACCGCCAGTTCATAGTCCTTTAAAATATCTGCTACTGCGACTTTGTCCCTATTTAACGTCTTTGATGTAGTCAAATCCTTCGATTTATATTCGGGTTAATTATCAAACAAAAGCTTGCTGTAATTCAGATGGTGCCTAAACAAACATAAGGAAAAAAACCTTCCTTTCAAAAATTCTTTTTCAGTAATTATACCGTAAACACGATGATCAGAAAAGTGCAAAATAAAAATTATATGCTATTCAGCATGAAAATAATTATTGATACAGAATAATATTTCTAAAAAAAGTCGAAAACAACACATAATTATGATTTCCTATTTGTCAATTTTCATTAGATTTACATATAATTATCCCGCCGTTCCAAGTGCGGGGGATGGGGCTATAATATAGAAAAAAGGTTTTATTACTCAACTCTAAATTTTTTTAGTTATGATCATAGGTGTACCAAAAGAAATTAAAAGCGATGAAAACCGGGTTGCATTAACACCTGCCGGCGTCAAGGAAATGAAAAAGAGGGGCCATGAAATTTTTGTCCAGGCTACTGCTGGCCATGGCAGTGGATTCAGTGATGATGTTTACATTGAAGCTGGCGCCAGTATTCTGCCTTCCATTGAAGAGGTATATGAAACCGGAAAAATGATTATGAAGGTAAAAGAGCCAATCGAAAAAGAATACGGGTTAATCCAAAAGGATCAGTTGGTATTCACCTATTTTCATTTTGCTTCCAGCGAAACGCTCACCAAAGCGATGATCGATACAGGATCCATCAGCCTGGCCTATGAAACCGTTGAAAAAGATGATGGTACCTTGCCACTGTTAATCCCGATGTCGGAAGTAGCTGGCAGGATGGCTATTCAACAAGGAGCCAAATACCTGGAAAAACCGCTTAAGGGCCGGGGCGTGCTGCTGGGAGGCGTTCCTGGTGTCAAGCCGGCCAATGTATTGGTTCTTGGTGGCGGTGTTGTTGGTACGCAAGCCGCAAAAATGGCAGCAGGGCTGGGTGCCGACGTAACCATCCTGGATGTGAGCCTGCCCCGGTTAAGATATCTTGCCGATATTATGCCGGCCAATGTAAAAACGCTGATGTCGAATGAGTATAATATTCGCGAACTCCTCCCTACGGCTGACCTGATTGTTGGCGCTGTTTTAATACACGGAGCGAAAGCACCACACCTTATCACCAAAGACATGCTTAAAAACATGAACCCCGGAACCGTATTGGTCGATGTAGCAGTCGACCAGGGAGGATGTATTGAAACCTGCAAACCGACCACACATCATGACCCGATCTATATCATTGATGATGTCATCCATTATTGCGTTGCCAATATGCCAGGTGCGGTACCATACACCTCTACCCTGGCACTGACCAATGCTACACTTCCCTACGCCATCCAATTGGCTGACAAAGGATGGAAGAAAGCCTGTAATGAAAACAGGGAACTGGCCCTGGGATTGAATGTGATCCAGGGTGAAGTGGTTTATGAGGCTGTCGCCGAAGCTTTTGAACTGAAATTTACGGCAATGGAAAATTTCCTAAAGTAACAGAATACGTGTTCTAACCCGAACTATTCATAAACTTTCATTATACGACATAATTTTAAGATATATAGTTGATATTCAATGAAATATATCACCAGGTTAACCCCGATGAGCACCCCGATAAAATCGGGACGCTTCATC
>CAZYDB010000406.1:3062-3398 GCA_964645995.1 uncultured Roseivirgaceae bacterium | reverse complement strand
AAAAAACAGAAATGGATCCAGGGTAATTTCTAAAAAGTAAGAATCATGATAAGGAATATAAAGAACATACGCTTAATTGGTTTTCTGGTTTTATTGATCCTTGTCTATGCAGGACTTAAACTGTTTAAAAACACAGGGCGAAGTAAGTCTTTTCGTGAGGAACTGGTTCAGATCGATACTTCCGGTGTTACCCGGTTGGTGATTGCAAAAGAAGGAAGAAGTTTTGAGGTTTCAAAGGAAGATCAGAATGAATGGCAGGTTTCCCTCTTCGATGGCGGTAAAGTTGAGGCCACTGCCTCTAGTGTAAGGAATGCACTTGGCTCATTATTACGCATT
>CAZYDB010000406.1:0-3052 GCA_964645995.1 uncultured Roseivirgaceae bacterium | reverse complement strand
CCGCCGTGATATAAGAGAATATTCTAAATGGAGCGATTACCAGGTGGATACCGTCGGTACCCATATACAGGTTTTTGAAGGCAGGGAAAAGGCGTTGGATATGATCATTGGCCGGTTTGGGGTGCAGGGAAGGCAGCAGTTTTACACATTCGTAAGGCTGGCAGATGATGATGAAGTGTATGCTGCCGACAATTTCATGGGCATTTCTTTCCCTTCAGAACCCTCCAGCTTCCGCAATACCCGTTTCCTTCAGATGGAGACCGACAGCATCACCCGGGTGACCTTTCAGTATCCTGCCGACAGTTCATTTGTTCTGGAAAAACAAGGTGAAGAGTGGTATATCGGATCACAATCTGCAGATTCCAGCCAGGTAGCTGATTATCTTTCCGACCTTAGATTTATCAGCAGCACCGAATTCGTGGATGATGTAAAACCGGTATCTCTGATCAGTCCTACCTTTGTAGTGGATATAAAAACTTCGAATCAGGAAGACCAGCGACTTGAGGCTTTTCAGCATCCGGTGCATGGATTTATTTTTCATTCATCCTACAATCCGGAATCCTATTTTTCGGATGAGAAGCTGAAGGAACGGGTGTTCGTGGGGATGGTGCAATTGTCATATTCTGAGGAAGATGAATAGTATTACAGGTTTTCATCAAATGTAATCATACATACTGACAGGCTCGTTTAATTCAGATTAATAGAAATATTTTTGAGTATGGCAATAGGGTATTAACTAACTATTTCCGGGAAAATATCTCATATTTAATGAATTTATATTGATTCTTAATTGGAAATCTCATATTATTGACTTACATAATTTACGGTTTCCATTTGATCTATTTTTTAGCTATGAGAAATCCAATGATTTTTTTCCTGTTACTCGTAATAAGTTTTTCTTGTTTTGAAGAATTACCTCTTGACGAACCGCTTAAGTATGGAAGTCTCTCTGTGTTTGTAGATATTGAGGAAGAAAATATCATTAATTCCAGGACCGAAGAACTGGATATCAGTGATTTTGATGTCTTTGTGATCAATGACGATCAGGATACAACACATTCGTGGAATACCACTACGGATATACCGGATACGATAATCCTGGAGGCTGACAAATATGTTGTAGTGATTGAATCAGATACATATGACCTGCCCGCATTTGATGCGAAGTATTACCGCGGTGTATCCGATACGTTTACTATAATTGATGGTAAAAATACTTTAGTTGAAGTAACGATCCGCTTGGCTAATGTAAAAGTCACCGTAGATTATACGGATAGTGTAAAAAATGATTTTTACGATTATTTTGTCAGAGTCACTGATTCTCAGAGCAATTTTCTGACGTTCAGCAAGGGGGAGGTCAGGCCTGGATTTTTTATGGAGGGTGATCTTATATTATATACCAAATTATTTTTTGTGGATCAGAATTCCGATTCGGTATTTATTGAGAAGACGACCATTGTAGAGAATGCACTTAACAACGATCATATAAAGATCCTGGTGGATGCCAATCTGACGCTGGGAACGGGGATTATATCTATTTTAACTGAATTAAACAACAACACCAGGAATTTGCTTATTTCTTTTAATGATGTGGATATTGATTCCGGTCTGGTTGCTTATTATCCATTTAATGGTGATGCATTGGATAAGGGACAATATGGATTTGACGGGACAGTAGTTGGTGCAAACTTAACATCAGATAAAGATGATTTAGAAGATCAGGCGTTTCAATTTGATGGAATTGATGATTATATATCCACCTCAACGGAAATAGATCAATTACTTGGGGATGGCTTCACATTCGCTGCCTGGATTAATCTTGCTAAATTAGATCAGGAAACATATCATACTGTTTTTTCAAACTACAATGGCAATAGCCCTACCGGGAATTGTAATACACGTATTGGGTTTCATTTTAGTATTAAAGAAGATGGAGCCCTCAGGATTTTTTATGCATGGGATGGCAACGATAGATATGGACGAGATACAAATGTAAATTTAATTCAAGTAAATACTTGGTATCACGTAGTTACATGCTGGGATGGAAATATTGCACCTTCAGGATTCAAGCTTTACATTAATGCAGAAAGAGTCGATGAATTTGACTATTCTGAAGGGTTTTTTAATTGCGGAGGATTCCTTGAATCATTAGATTCAATTAGAATCGGAATAAACGAATGTGGCATTTCTGAAAGTCTATGCCATCCGTTTAATGGGATTATTGATGAAGTTCGTATTTATAACCGTCAGTTAAATGCCGATGAAATAGAAGCGCTGGCACAGCTATAATGAGTTAGATTGATTCATTGTTTTATCTAAAGGACAAAGGATTTTTTGATTAGATTTTTTAAAACCGTTATAAGTTTAAAACCGGTAACCCACCTCCATTCCTCCATAAAAATTGCGGGGCATGCCGGGATAATAATACCGGGGTTCCGCACCTCCGAAGGCTGAAGCATTGACCATGACCATGGAGGCATATTTTTCGTTAAAAACATTCTGAAGTATGAAATACAGGTCTACCCGGAAATGATCTCCCAAGGATCGGGTGTAGCCGGCCTTGACATTTACCAACTGATAGGGATCGGTTAATATCTGATTATCGTCACGTACCGGCATGGCATCCACGAACTGGTAATTGATATTGCCATAAATACCGGGCCTTGCACGAAATGAAAAACCGGCATTAAAAACATTTCCCGGAATACCGGTCAGTTTATTTCCTGAGAAATCATTATCTCCATCAACAAATTCCTCGAATGTATAATCAGCAAGCGTGTAAGAGATAAAACCATACAGGTTCCTTTCAGTTAGATTGGGGTCAAGAAAATTATAATTGATTGATAGTTCCATTCCTCTGTGAAGCGTCCTCCCTGCATTGACCCCGATGAACTGATCAGCACCGGTACGGCGGGCGACAATTAGATTTTTAATATCCATCGAGAAAAGAGCGATATCAAAATAAAATTTATTTCTGTAGATCATTCCTTTAGTACCGATTTCATAATTCATCCCGCTTTCCGGTTGAATATCCGGGTTGATATCCCCTTCC
>CAZYDB010000405.1:0-3414 GCA_964645995.1 uncultured Roseivirgaceae bacterium | reverse complement strand
GGCATACTTTGCAGGTCGACTGCAGGATGTCACTGTTTTTGTGGTATTGGTAGCTTGAAAGTGAATGTTTAAGTATCCTTTTCTTAACAAGCACCTTGTCCGTATAACAATATTTGAATTGCTTTGCTGTCCTGATCCAGAAGTCAAAATCCTCGTACGCCAGGTCCTCATCATAGCCGCCGATCATAGTAAAAACCTCTCTTCTGATCATCATGGTTGGTGTACATATCAGGTATCTGCTTAAAAGATCAGTATAAAGATACCCTTCAGGCACGGACTCTTTTAACCGGCCATTCTTATCCCTTTTGTAATGGGTTTTGATTGGCAAGCCATTGTCATGGATATACAGGGCGTCAGTGAAATTTACGCCATATTCCCTGCTTTTGTGCCTGAAAGTGTTGATGCCTTCCTCTACGCGGTCAGGCATTAAGATATCATCAGCCGCAAGGTCAATAATAAAATCACCCTTTGCTTCAGCAAGCCCAGTATTAAAAGCCCTGCAATTGCCGGAAGTTCTTTCAAGGAGCATCGTTTTTATTCCCGGAAGTTCCTCCTGCAGTTCCCTGATGATCTCAGGGGAGCCGTCATTACTGCTATCATCAACTATTATCAGTTCAATATTCTTATAGGTCTGGTTTAAAACTGATCTGACGGCCTCCCTGATATAATCAGCATGGTTATAACTGATGCATATTATGGTGACGAGTTCATTTTTCATTTAAAAAATTATTCTTCTGTTTAAATATATCAGCAGGCTTAGTAATACAACATACCTTATGGCGTGAGCCAGGGGGATGCCTTCAATGCCCATAAAATGCGTGATGCCGAGCACCAGCATGCCATAAAAAAGGGCTGATCCCGCCTGTAATCCAATAAACACTCTTGTACGGGCCTGTGCAGAAATTATATAAGTAAGTAAATAGGAGATAATACAGAAAAAATCACCTGTAAGCTGAAAGGGCATCAATACCTGAGCCGGAAGAAAGGAGTGGTCAAATAGGATTAGAATCACATATTTTCTGAAAAGAAAAATAAATGAAAGGCCAACAATACTGATCACGATAACAATTTTGAGTACATCCCTTAAGTAAATCCTTAATTTTTCTGTATCGAAGATCATCGCTGCTACCTGGGGATAATATACGATTCCAACGGTATTAATAAATAGCATCATATAACTATCAGAGATCTTGACCACCGATTGCCATAAGCCGGTTTGGTGTAGTCCGAAATGATTTATGGCAAAATCACGGATAATGAAGTCAACGAGTTTACCGAAAATCAAAACACTGCATGCCATTAAAACGAATTCACCCAGCTTTGAAAACCCATCCGGCGGAAGGGATGCCTTATGAAATGAGATGTATCGCCTTTTCACGGCTATCCATAATGAAATGATTAAGCCACTGGCATGGGCAAATATAAAAGCAATCAGGCCATAAAGGATGGCATAATTACTGGCGACCCAGTAAGTGACCACCAATACTACGAGTGAAGTGACAAGGTGAATAAAAGCATATGTTTTTACCTTCTGAAAGGACAGGATAACCGAAAGAAGAAAAAGATGCACAATGAAAAGCAGTAATCCTGTAAAAAGGAAAAACATACTGCTGGTAAGATCATTTCTTAGGTTAAATTCCCGTAGAAAAAAATCGCTGAAAACATAGATAATCACTGTGAGAGCGAAAAAAATAAACAGGTTGAACAGGAAACCTGCGACAAGTAATTGATGTTTCTGTTTGTTGTCAAGTTCGTCTCCGGACCAGTATTTTATGATGCCTCTGTTGATCCCGTCATTAGGTATCTGTGTAATCAGGCTTATAAGGTTCTGAAAGTGGGCCAGAAGTGTGATGCCTGATGGGCCATATTGGACGGCAAAGATCTTATTGACAAGGATTGTGCTTATCGACCGGATAATAACGGAGGTCAGCGACCAGGTCGACTTCTTGATAAAATCAAACATCGTCTTATTTAAGCGACTTTATAAAAGAGAACTTCATGCCGGTCTTACAGCCTAGCCTTTCCTTAAACCGGATGAGGTCGGACTGAGGTTTGCCGTTAAGAGATGACACACCCATGTCAATATACTTAAATCCTCCGGAAAGGGCATGTGTGTATAATCCCTTAATAAGAAAGACCATCGGACTGCTGGAGTTATAGGCAGGATCGCTGGCCGGAAGAAACTGATAGATCACCTGCTCATTGACCTTAACAGTCAGGGAGGCTGCTATCACCTGATCGTTATCAGTAACTGTAACAGCCTGATAATCATCAGGAAACCTTTTGACCAGTTCTTTTATTTCCTTCATATCAATATTGACGGGTATTTTTTTCTGCGATCGGAACATTTGTATCTTTCTAAACACGGATTCTGTTTCATTGTTTGGGGCAAGGTTATATTTAAACGCCAAACGGATACATTTATTCAGCCGACGTTTTTGCATAGGGTCTATCAGTGATTCAAAAGGCTGGTCAAGTACCAGGTGATGGTTAATATCCGTGGTGTTGATCTGGAAACCGGAAAAAAAGATTGCCGAAATAATTTTATCGGGTGAATGGCTGGTATAGAAATCAGGATAATGTTTTAGGTATATTTTATTGACACCCAACTCCCTGAGTTGCTGAATACAGAAATCAATGAAGGCGATCATTGCAGGCAGGACGGTATTCCTTGAAAAATAAAATGAGGAAAACGGGGCCTTATAGGGGCTCCAGGCATTATGATGATCAATCCGTACCTGTAGGAGGCCGTTTACTTCATCCTTACTTTTGTTGATCAGATAGAAAGAAAAGAATTTTCCCGGCCATACAGACAGATAATTATAATCATTGTACAATAGGTTTCGGCTGATCACATCTTGGGCCCCCGATGCCTCTTCTACACAAAAGTCGTACTTTTTAGAATAATGAATACGCAATATCTATACGGTATGTTTTATCAATGTTATAAAAATTATTTTCAATCCAAAAATGATTGAGCATCTTTATGAGCCTCGATTTCCAATCAGGAGATTTATGATTATATTGGGTGATGGTCATGAATATTTATAAATCTGTTTCTTTGCTTGTTTGAATTTTCTTTGCGGTGGTTGCTTATGGGCAAGAACCGTTATTGAAAAATCCCCGGGCCATAGATTCGATACGGACAACGCTGACTTGCATATACAATTTTGAATTCGATAATGCGCTGGACCGTATTGACAATAACCATAATGGTCTGGGCGAACATCCTGCCAATTACATTCTTCGGGCGATCGTGTTGTATTGGCGGGACAGACCATTGGCTCCTGATACAGAAAATTATATCAATTATGAGAAGTTCCTGAATGAAGCTATCACTTTGTCAGCGCCCTATATGGAACAGGAATCCCTGTATGTAGAGGGGGTATTTTATACTATGTGTGGCTACGCTTT
>CAZYDB010000404.1:0-3438 GCA_964645995.1 uncultured Roseivirgaceae bacterium | reverse complement strand
GTAGAAAAGTAGAGAAACAGGAAAAAGCCATATGAAAATTGACATAGATAAAAATTCGGGATTTTGCTTTGGTGTTGAATTTGCCATTCAGATGGCTGAAGATGAGATGGAGGACAATTCAGAGCTTTATTGTCTGGGTGACATTGTGCATAATGACAAGGAAGTCGCCAGGTTGAATGCCAAAGGATTAAAGGTTGTTGGCCGCGACGAATTAAAAAACATCCATGACAAGAAAATCTTGATCAGGGCACATGGAGAGCCCCCGGAAACCTATAAACTGGCCCTTGATAATAACCTGCAGTTGATAGATGCTTCCTGCCCTGTTGTCCTCAAGCTACAGAACCGGATTAAAAACGCATACGACGATATTAATGGAGTAAACGGACAGGTCGTAATTTACGGTAAAGAGGGTCATGCAGAAGTGGTTGGTTTGAGTGGGCAGACGAATTCCTCCGCCATTGTTATTTCTTCAGAAAAGGACCTTGATAAGATTGATTTCAGCCGTCCCGTGATTCTTTTCAGCCAGACCACCAAAAGCACGCAGGGGTTTTACACTATCACGAAAGCAATAGAAGAAAGGATGAGGGTGCTTCATGGGGACAAGGAAATGTTATTTTTCAAGGCTCATGACAGCATCTGCAGGCAGGTTTCTAACCGGGAACCTCAATTAATAAAATTCTCCCGCGATCATGATGTGATTATCTTTGTCAGTGGCAGAAAAAGCTCTAATGGAAGGGCATTATTCAGCGTCTGTAAGCAAAACAATGAACGCAGCTATTTTGTTGAAGACGTAGAAGAATTGCAATCCGGATGGTTTGATGAAAAAGATTCTGTTGGGATCTGTGGTGCTACCTCCACGCCAATGTGGCTGATGGAGAAAATAGCGGACCAGATCAAAGAACATAGTGCTAAACTTGTTTAACCTTTTAACCAGGATATATAATCGGTAGAAAGTTGTAAGTTAATGACTGTTTAAATATGTTTTGATTGAAAAATTATTATTTTTGCGACGCCTAAGTAGAACTTGATTATCCACTATTTAATATGATTGAGACCATAAAAGTCAATAAGGGTTTTAATATCAATCTTACTGGTAGCGCTGAAAAAAAAGTTGCTGAAACAGACCCGCCTGAGACGTATGCCATAAAGCCGACTGATTTTATTGGAATAAAACGTCCCAAATTACTTGTTCAGGAAGGAGATAATGTTAAGGCAGGTACTCCCCTGCTTTATTGTAAAATGATGGACAAGATTTTGTATACTTCGCCGGTCAGCGGTGAGGTTGCTGCTATTGTTAGAGGCGATAAAAGAAAATTGCTAGAGATCCGCGTACTGGCTGACAAAGAAATAGAATATAAGCCTTTCAAGCAGTATTCTGTTTCTGATTTAAAGACATTAACGAGGGAGGAGGCAGCCAGGTCTATGTGTGAGGCGGGGGTATGGCCGCATTTAATCCAGCGGCCCTACGGTGTAGTAGCCAATCCGGAAGATGAACCCAGGGATATTTATATTTCAGCATTTGACTCCAACCCACTGGCTCCGGATTTTGATTTTATCCTACAAGGCAAGGAACATTCTATACAGGCAGGCATTGATGTGCTTCAGAAATTCACTTCCGGACAGATTCATGTCACGATAAATGCAGATGCCGAAGTGTCTAAGATCTTTTCGCACCTCAAGGGTATGATCATGCATAAGATCTCCGGGCCGCATCCCAGTGGCAATGTTGGCATTCAGATCCATCATATCAACCCCATCAATAAAGGCGATCTTGTATGGACCACCTCTCCGGTTGGTCTGGCACAGATCGGTAAATTCTTCCTCGAAGGGAAATACGATGCCACCACCATGGTTGCTGTAGCGGGGTCGGAAGTTAAAGAGCCCAAATATCATAAGTTTATCGCCGGAGGGAATATAGGGAAATTGCTGGACAATAACCTTCTTTCTGATGATGTCCGTGTGATCAGCGGTAACGTGTTAACCGGTCAAAAAATTACCCGTGACGGTTATCTTGGGTTTTATGACCGGTTGATAACAGTTATCCCTGAAGGTAAACAACCGGAGTTGTTCGGATGGTTCAAGCCTACTCTTGAATGGTTGAGTTACCACAAGGCTTTCGGGTTGCTTTCTTTCCTTAATTCGAAATCGAAAGAGTACCGGCTGACCACCAACACGCGTGGGGACAAACGTGCTTTTGTGCAGACAGGTGTTTTCGAAAAGGTATTGCCGATGGATATTTATCCTACTTTTCTTTTCAAGGCGATATTGGCTGAAGATTATGATGAGATGGAAGAGCTCGGTATCTATGAGATTATCGAAGAGGATGTTGCCTTATGTGAATTTGTCGATGTTTCGAAGCATAATCTGCAACTGATCGTCAGGGGAGGTTTGGAATTGTTACAAAATAGTTAATTAAGGATTCATGAAATTTTTAGAGGATCTTGTTAATAAGGTTAGGCCCCATTTTGAAAAAGGTGGAAAGTATGAGAAGCTTTACTATGTCTTTGAAGGCTTTGAGACTTTCCTGTTTCAGCAGGGCAATGTTACTTCCGGCAGAGGGGTTCATGTTCGTGATGCCATCGACCTGAAAAGGATGATGATGACTGTCGTCGTGGCTATGATACCTGCCCTGGTATTTGGTATCTGGAATGTAGGTCATCAGCATTACCTGGCCGTTGGCGAGCAGATGGAATTCTGGCCTAAATTCTGGCTGGGTTTAAAGCTGGTGTTGCCCATAATCATTGTATCCTATGCGGTTGGGTTAGGCATTGAATTTCTTTTCTGTACTATTAAGAAACACCCCATCAACGAAGGCTTCCTGGTATCAGGGATGCTTATCCCGCTGATCATGCCGCCCACCATACCCCTCTGGCAGGTAGCCATCGCTACAGCCTTTGCCGTGATCATCGCCAAAGAGGTATTCGGTGGTACCGGCATGAATATACTCAATGTCGCACTTACTGCCAGGGCGTTTCTTTATTTTGCCTACCCGATGCAGATATCCGGCGAGGTGTGGACCTACCTGGGTGATCAAACACCGGTCGATGGCTATTCCGGAGCTACCGGGCTGGCCATAGCATCCGCCACTGAATTGGGCAGTGCTCTCAATGCCATGACAAGTTCCTGGGGAGGCGATATGTACTCATTCAGCAGCATGTTCTTTGGGTTTATCCCCGGATCTATCGGGGAGACTTCCACCCTGATGGCATTGATAGGTGCGGCGATCCTTGTGGCCACCGGCGTTGGCAGTTGGAAGATCATCGTGTCCGTTTTTGCCGGGACCTATTTCATGGGATTGATCTTTAACCTTGCAGGTGCTTCACCATTTATGGAGTTGCCCCCGCATTATCATTTTGTAATGGGCGGACTCGCCTTCGGCGCCGTCTTTATGGCTACCGACCCGGTAACGGCAGCACAGACTGAAAAGGGAAAATGGAT
>CAZYDB010000403.1:0-3447 GCA_964645995.1 uncultured Roseivirgaceae bacterium | reverse complement strand
ATGCTGTTGTCAGCTTTCTTAAAAGCCTTCCAACTGCTCACACCAGGGTAGTTCTCAATGGTCTTGACCAGATTAGCTCTAGCAGGATTTGCGTAAAAGTATGCGATTCTATGCTGTATACTTTCGATATCGTCGTAGTGAGTTACACAGGTGCCGTTTCCTTTCCAAAGCGATAAATGCTCTAAACCAAGGAGCTTTTTAATTGCCTCAGTTAGCTGCTTTTTTATCTATTTTCCGGAATCTTTTTTCCCTGATTATTGACTTTGAGCCTGTGAAGGAGTGGTCAGCACAGGTGGTAGTGATGCAGTCTGACTATTGGACGAGACATTACGATTTCGGGAAACCTTCCAAACGTCTCCTGAAGGGAATGGGTTTAATGAGCAGGTTAAGCCTTCTGATCAATACTTTTGTTCCTGTTTTGTATGCGTATTCCCACTATACGGACGATCATCGATATGCTGATAAGGCTATCAGGATACTTGAAAGCCAGCCCGCCGAGAAGAATGATCCTGTAAGAAAGTGGGAAACGTTGGGGATCAAGCCTGTGAATGCGGCCGAATCCCAGGGCCTGATAGAACTTTACGGGCAATATTGTTATAAAAAACAATGCTTAAATTGTAATATTGGGACTGAATTACTGCTCAAAACGGATAAAAAAGCACGGTGATTTATTTAAGCCTGATAGCATTTATAGTACTGACAGGGACTCTTTATAAAAAAACCCTTCATTTCGCGCTTAAGCCTCATTTTTTCCCTGCGCTCCTTATTAAGATCTCGGCAGGAGCGGCGGTCGGACTTTTATATGTCCATTATTACCATGAAGGAGATACTATTGCTTACGATTCGGCAGCCAGGCTTGTGCTGGCACAATTGAAGGCCTCCCCCGACCACTGGATATCCTTTCTTTTTTCGACGGATATTTCCTGGTTTGGAAATGATGTGCCGCATGTATTGGCCGAGCCAAGGTCGCGGTTCTTTGTTAAAATTTTAAGCCTGTTGTATTTATGGACAGGCCGGTCGTACTGGGTTGCCGGTCTTTATCTTTCACTTTTCAGTTTTGCGGGAGCCTGGCTGACTTCTCATTATGTTGGCAGGTATTATAAGGAATATCGTCCTGCAGTGTTGATTGCCTTTCTCTATTTTCCTTCTGTCGTTTTCTGGAGTTCCGGGGTTTTAAAGGAGTCTGTTGCATTCCCCTGTATATTATTGATCTTTACATTATTTCTTACAGGGCAACGGCAAACGAAAATCAATACCTTAATTTATCCTGCAGGCCTTCTGCTGCTGATCATTTTATGGAAGGTTAAGTATCACTATGCGGCCATTATTTTCCTTATTGTCATCGTTTCTATGATGTATAATTTTATTCAGAAAAGAAGGCATGGAAGCGAGAATTTCTGGCTTTATACACTGTTATTACTTTTTACCGGTTTATTGCTTTCCTTTATCCATCCAAATTTCCATTTTGACAGGATCCTCACTGTTTTATCGGATAATCAGCAGGCCCTCAGGGATATTTCATCTCCTGATAATCTTATTCCCTTTATCGACCTGGAGTCCGGTGTTCTTCAGTTTATCATAAATGCCCCTGTTGCATTATTCGGAGGCTTGTTTATGCCCTTGCCCTGGCAGGGGTCGGGATGGTTTACACCTCTTGCAGGCCTGATGAATTTTACGATACTGGTATTTTTTATTTTTAAGATTCGTGCATTAAAAGGCAATGGATTCCATGGGGTCAATAGCTACGCTATATTTTATTATATAACCATTACTGCAGTTTTAATAGCCTATAGCACACCAAATTTTGGCACACTGGAACGTTATAAAACCGGTTATCTGCCTTTTTTCCTGTTATGGCTTTTTGCAGAAAATCCCCTGGCTGAAAGGATTAAAAATAAGGTATTTATATACAAATAAGTGGGAGAGCTTTTTCTGCCATCAATAGAAATTCACCACTTTTTAACGTAAATTTGATCGGAATGATCTTTAGCTATGGAGAAACCTGTAATTATTTTCAGCGCCGGACAGCTTGGCAGGGCTGTCTATGAAATATTTCACAGCCGTGATATTACAATTTACTGTTACCTCGATGACAGGAAGGAATTACATGGAAAGGAAGTTAACGAAGTGCCAGTGATGGGCAATATGAATGATGAAGGCTTTCTGAAATATATTGGAAAAAAATGTGAAGCCTTCGTTGCTTCCGATGATAATGCCGAAAGAAAGTCACTGGTAAAAATGTTGAATGAAAGAAGGAAGGTGATGCCTGTAAACGCCATTCATAGCCATGCGAACCTGTCGAAATCGGTGGAAATATCTCATGGAAATTTTATTAACGATGCGGTCTCAGTCGGGGCGAATGCAACGATAGGGAATCATAATATCGTACATGCCGGTGCTGTGATCGACTATGCCACCTCACTGGGCAATTTTATTCAGATTGGTCCCGGGGCAGTCATAGGGCCGGAAGTAAAGATTGAGGACGAAGTATTTATTGGCGCAGGGGCTGTGGTGGTGGGTGGCTTAACGCTAGGGAAAAGAGCCAGAATCGGGGCGGGCTCAGTCGTGGTGAGTGATGTCAGGAAAGGAGAAACAGTCTTTGGCAATCCGGCAAAAAAAGTAGATGTTTGATCAATAGCAGCGAACTCTTAAGCGTGTTTTACTAATGAGATAATGAAAATTCCCGAATCAGAACTGATCATTAATAAAGACGGCAGCGTCTATCACCTTAACCTGAAACCAGGCGATGTTGCCGATATTATTATAACCGTTGGTGGTCCCGGAAGAGTTTACAGGGTAAGTAATTTTTTTGATACCCTGGATTTCGAGATGAACCGAAGGGAATTCATAACGCATACGGGTACTTATAAGGGCAAAAAAATAACGGTGATAAGCACCGGCATGGGGACAGACAATATTGAGATTCTAATGACGGAACTAGATGCGCTGGTTAATGTTGATTTTAAAACGAGGGAGATCAGGAAGCGAAAAAAGAAACTGAGTATTATTAGAATTGGTACCTCCGGCGGTATCCAGCCCGATATCAAGTTGGGTACGCATCTGGTATCCGAATATGCCGTTGGCCTGGATAACCTGTTCGCGTATTATGATTTCCCGCAGGATGAGACCGGTAAGAAAGTCAGCGAAAAGCTGAAGCAAACCCTTAAATTCCCTTTTGACCCTTATACTACTAAATGCTCGGAGAAACTTATGGATAAGGTCGGCTATGATATGTTAAAAGGCAATACCCTCTCAGCTCCCGGTTTTTATGCCCCCCAGGGAAGGGTTGTCAGGATACAGCCCAAGATGCCGGCTTTATTGAATGATCTGATCTATTTTCATTATGGAGATTTCTGGTTAACAAATTTTGAAATGGAAGCATCTGCTTATTATGGGCTGGGCCGACTTTTAGGCCATGATGTTATTTGTTTGAATGCCATAATTGCC
>CAZYDB010000402.1:0-3456 GCA_964645995.1 uncultured Roseivirgaceae bacterium | reverse complement strand
ATCAAGTTGGAGTTATACGATAGAGAGATTAAGATTCAATAAAATATATCAACCTATTATAAACTCATCATCTCCTTGAATTTGGATGACTGACGGCGGCTTACTTCAATCCGTTCGCCCCCTTTCAGGTGTACCATCAACCCGCCATTGAACCAGGGTTCAATTTTCTCAACCCATTGTAAGTTGATAATATGTTTTCTGCTGGCCCTGAAAAAGGTACGGTCATCCAGTCGCTCATCAAGTGCATTGAGCGATTTATGGATCATTGGCTTAAATTTTTCAAAATATACTTTGATGTAATTGCCATCCGATTCAAAGAGCCGGACATCGGATAACTTAACGAACCAGCATTTATCACCATCTTTGACGAATACCTGGTCAACTGCTCTCAGTTTTTTTGTTCTTTCCTCTTCCTTTCTGGCTTTCTGATTGTAATATTTCTTAAGCAGTTTTCGTATACTTTCTCCCAGACGCTCAGGCTGAACAGGCTTCAACAGATAATCCAGGGCGTTAACTTCAAAGGCTTTTAAAGCATATTCATCATAGGCAGTCGTAAAAATGACATGCGGTACGCTATCAAGCATCTCAAGGAGGTCAAATCCTGTTTTCCCGGGCATCTGAATATCCAGAAAAAGCAGGTCCGGATCATGTCTTAAGATCTTCTCATAGGCATCATCCACATTCACCGCCTCATCAATTATTTCAATTTCATTATAATCCTTAAGTAAATTGACCAATTCTTTTCTTGCCAGGCGCTCATCATCGATTATTATGGCTTTCATATCAGTTTATCCGTGGAATGATTATATGTGTTAATACTGTGTTTTCATTTTCATTAACGATGTCGAGGGTAGCGGCATCCCCGAAAATTAATTTCAGCCGTTGCCTGGTATTCGGCAGACCATGGCCGGCGGAATCCACTTCAGCACCGTTAATATATTGACCGCTGTTCCGTATCTCGATGTTAAGTTCGGATTTATTGATCCAGGCCTTTAGAGAGATCGCACCTCCCTCAGGAAGGCTGGCCACACCATGTTTTATCCCATTCTCAACGAGAGTCTGCAACATCAGGGGCGGAACCTGACAGGAATCTGCTTCAGGAGGAACGTCTATCTCAACAGATAGGCGCTCTTCAAGCCGGATAGACTCCAACTCAAGGTAATCTTTAACCGTGTAGATCTCATCTTTCAGGTCGATAAGCTTCCTTTTATTCATGATCAAGGAATTACGAAGGATATTGGAAAGCTGCGTAATTGCTCTTTTTGATTTTAACGGGTCCTCGTCGACCAATGCCCGGATACTGTTCAAAGCATTGAAAATAAAATGCGGATTCAGTTGGGACTTCAGCTTATTCAGTTCAATTTCATAGATAGCCGCATCGTATTTCAGGGAAGTATTATATTTTTCAAAATAATGATAGATCACATAGATCAGCGCCCAAAGCAGGTAAATGACCATGGAAGAAAAAATATAGGCTGCTATAAAAAAGAACTTAAAATCATCCGCCGGATTAATGGTTTTTAAGAGATAACTGATTAGAATATAAAATACATAATTGCTTGCAGCCAGGAAGAAGGTGGCAAGCAGAAGGCGCGGTAGCAACTTGAGTAATGAAATGACCAGCCAGTTGTTTCTGATAATATAATTTCTCAGGGCATGGCTGGAGACAAAGAAGTAGCCGCTGAGTAGCAGGATGTTTACGGTCAGATTGGCAGATTCCTCACTGGCAATATAGAGGAGGACCAGATAAATGATGGCATAAATCGACCAGCCGGCAATCTGCAGGATCCAATAAGCTTGTTTCTTGGAAATACCTATGTCCAATCGTTAAACTTTTTTGATTCTATGACAAATTTAACCCCTCATTCACAGAATCATAACTTAAATTATATCAATGGCACTAAAAATATATCAATGGGATTATTCGCCCGTTGCAGTACCAGGGACGAAAAACCTTATAATTAGTCTGGTAGCACGATCGTAGGTGAAATAATTCCATATCCAGTTACTGACGATCACTATTTTATTTCTGAATCCTATTATTGATATCAGATGCACGAACATCCATACGAGCCAGGCCATCCGCCCGCCGAAACTGATATTACCCGGAAGATCAACAACCGCCCGGTTCCTTCCGATAGTAGCCATTACTCCCTTGTTTCTGTACCGGAAAGGTTTCAACGCTGATCTCCGGTCACTGATCAGTCTTTTCATGTTTTTCACCAGCGCTTCACCCTGCTGCATAGCCACCGGTGCCAGCATAGGATGCCCACTGGGATGATCTTCATCTTTCATATTGGCAATATCGCCAACAGCAAAAATATTATCATAACCGGCTACCTGATTAAATGCATTAACTTTTAACCGGTTCGATTCTATCCTGTCTTCCGGAAAACCATCAATAAGATTCCCCTTAACACCGGCTGCCCAGATCAATGTTTTGGTTTTTATCATACGCCCATCACTTAACATAACCTTGTCATTCTTAAATTCATTAACGAAGGTATTAAGATGTACCCTGACCCCAAAATCTTTCAAGTATTGACAAGCCAGCTTCCCGGCCTTTTCGGACATCCCTCCCAGCAGCCGGTCAATCCCTTCCAGAAGAAAGATCTCCATCTTCTTAAAATCGATCTCGTGGTAATCATTGGGCAATACATGGCGTCTCAATTCCGCCAGGGCCCCCGCAACTTCCACTCCAGTAGGTCCTCCGCCAACAACCACAATGTTCAACAGGCTTTCTAATGAATCTTCATCATCGATCATGACCGCCTTCTCAAGATTTTGAAGGATATGACTGCGAAGGTCCAGTGCCTGAGGTACCTGCTTCAATGGAAAAGCATTAGTTGCGATATCATGGTTACCAAAAAAATTCGTCATGGCACCGGTGGCAATGATCAGATAATCAAATCCAAGATCGCCAATAGCGGTTTCAATTCTGCCCTTTTCAGGATCAATTCGGGTAACCCGTGCCATCCTGAAATAAAAATTTTTTCGTTTTCTTAATAGCTTTCGCAAAGGTCCGGCTATTGAATCGGGCTCCAGACCGGCCGTAGCCACCTGATATAAGAGGGGTTGGAAAGTATGATAATTATTCCTGTCGACTAATACTACCTGGATCTTTTCCCTGACAAGTCCTTTTGCCAGCTGAATACCGGCAAATCCACCACCAATTATTACAACCCTGGGAAATGGACTTTCCGGAACATCGATCCTTACATTTTTAAAGATCAGTTTTGTTTTGTCTTCCATAGTAATAATATCATTTTTTTATCTCTTTTTATGGCCACCACCCTGAAACAAGGATCATTCCTCTTATATCCTATTCATATTCACAATACATGTAAATAAATAATTCTATTCGGCTAATTATTACTAATCCCGATTATTCATGAACATTTCTCAAAATAAACCGTCTTTACAATTTAAAATATTTATTATCAGGTAGTTACGCAA
>CAZYDB010000401.1:0-3474 GCA_964645995.1 uncultured Roseivirgaceae bacterium | reverse complement strand
AACAATACAAGCAGCAATATTTTCCACAGGAATGTTGTTCTATGAGCAAGGCGATCTCCTGATTTAAAGGAGGGAAAAATACAGGTTGCGTAATGAAGTATTAAATCAGGGATTCTGGCATTAAATTATACTGTTTTTGTCATATTATGAAGGCTTATCTTTATCTGGTACTAGTGTTTACAGGAATGGTATACCGGGCTGCCGGCCAGGAAAAATGTGCTACGGTACAATATAATAAGCAATTGGAGGAATTGGAGCCGGGAACGAGCCATGAAATTATTTTTGAAAAATGGATCAGAAACAAAAGGGTCGAGCGCATTTCGCAGCCCGGCATCCTTGAGATCAAAGAGGAGGAAGTTTACGAAATACCGGTCGTTGTACATGTGATCCATAGTGGAGAACCTGTGGGTGAAGGAGTTAACCTTTCACAGGAACAGATACTATCCCAAATAAACGTTCTCAACGAGGATTACAGAAGACTGAATTTTGATACAATCTATACCCCTGACTTATTCAGGCCGGTAGCGGTGGATACGCGAATACAGTTCGTATTGGCAGAGCGTGATCCTGCCGGAGGATTAAGTAATGGAATAAACCGTGTCAGGGGCACACAGAGTTCCTGGAATCCCAACAGCCTGATTGACGACCGCAATTTAAAAGCTTTATCTTTCTGGCCTCCCGAAGATTACCTCAATATATGGGTTACCAATCTCAGTGGGTCTTATCTGGGCTATGCCCAGTATCCTGAGACCAGCCTGCCAGGTTCCTTACCTCCTTTCGACCGGGAGACGGATGGTGTGGTAATTGATTATAGCTCCTTTGGTTCGGTAAATGAAGGCATATTTCCGGAAATGCGTGGGAATTATGACCGTGGGCGGACCACTACGCATGAGGTTGGTCATTTTCTTGGTTTGAGACATGTCTGGGGTGATGGGGGATGCGGTGCAACGGATTATTGTGCCGATACACCCGACCAGGAGCATTCCTATGATAGTTGTAATGGGATCGACGGCTTTTCCTGTGGCAGTGATGATATGTATCAGAACTATATGGATTATACATATGATGCCTGTATGAATATATTCAGCCGGGACCAGAAAGAGCGTATGCGGATCGTCCTGGAGAACAGTCCCAGGCGGGAAAGCCTGCTTACCTCACCCGGATTGTTGCCGCCCGATAATTTTCCCAACACACTGGTCATCCGTGAGATAAGCGCACCTGAAAATATTTCATGCGCATCTGCTTTTACCCCTGAGATCATTATACAAAATACCGGCATCAATACGATCACGGAATTTGAGATCGAGCTTTTGCTGGATGACCAGCGCTTCCCCCTGAAAAAATTTGAAACCATATTATTGCCCGGTGCGCAGCAAGTGTTGGATCTGACTGCCATCAGCGGCGAAGTCAGCCTTGCTGAACGACAGCATTTTATGCAGGTCAGCATCATCAGGCCTAATGGCGTGGAGGGTGTGTCTTACGACAACCGTGTCGCTTCCAGGTATTTTCTGACTAATTCACTCCAGGATGTGATTCCTCTGCGCGAGCAAGCCGAGGTGCCTGGCATGGAGGAGTTAGACTGGGGCGTATATAATCCGGATAACGGGGACAGTTGGGAGATCCTCTCCACTCCATTCGATGGGTTTGAAAACCAGGCAATTGGTATAGAATTTTATAATTACACATCCGTGGGCGAGGCCGACTGGCTCGTAAGCCCTGTACTTGATTTCAGTAATTCGGTAACGGCAAATATGACCTTTGATTTTTCATACGCGCAGTATGATACCATAAAAGATATTCTGAAGATCAGGGTATCCCTGGATTGTGGCGCCACTTTCCCTTTTACTGTTCTGGAAGCTGGTGGAGAAATACTCGCAAATCAACAGTCTGACGGATACTGGAAACCAACAGTGGCAAACGATTGGCAGAAAGCCTATGTAGAGCTGGAAGATTTTGCGGGTGAACCCGCGGTAAGGATTGCGTTTATGGCAGTCAATGGAAATGGGAATAACCTGTATATTGATAACATAGAATTTTATACTACCGGATTTACCCGTGATATCACTTTACAGGAAGATGCCGTGCTGATCCATCCAAACCCATCCGCAGATGGACGTTTTTATGTGACGGTGAATACGCCTGAACGTGAACCAGTCCAGGTAAGGATAATCAATTCCCAGGGCCGGATGATCATGGAGAAGGAATACGAGAATGTTCTTAATCAAACCTTTGAATACGATCTTACCCCTTACAGGAATGGGATATATATCATCCGGATGAGCGGCAGAACCTTCAACAAAAGCACCCGTATCATGATCAACAAGTGAATGGTTGCCGAAGAACTATTTTTTACGTACCTGTTTTTATTGTTAGCCCCAATTAAATAAATTTTTCAGGATGAGATAAAACGTTGACGGATAACCGGGAGATACGGTGACTCGGGCTCACGGGATTACTGGTTTGATAATATTCTCTAAACTCTTATTCATTTGCCCTCAGAACAGACAATGTGAGAATTTCCCAGTACAGGAGGAAAAATAAAACCAGCCCGTATTTTTTTATATAATACATTCTTTTGCGTTATTTTGAGGTTTTATTTGCGTAATCAATATTCATAACAAATTGTAATCAATGGCTAACATAAAGCGCATCGCAATAATTTTTGGCGGAAGATCGGTTGAGCATCAGGTATCTCTGCGATCGGCGAAAAACATTATTGACCATTTGGATCCTGAGCGGTTTCAGCCGTTATTGATCGGGATCGATCCACGGGGAACCTGGTATCATGTTGAAAAACATACCTTTCAAATAGACGAAGGAAATCCTGTCAGTGCCCGTCTCAGCCCTGGGAAAAATATTTTTTACTTTACTGAATCAGGGCAATCGCTCGGAGAAATAGACTTGATATTTCCTATCCTTCATGGGAACGATGGAGAAGACGGCAGCATTCAGGGATTATTAAGGACATTGGATATTCCTTTTGTTGGAACAGGTGTTTTAGGATCATCTGTTGCCTTTGATAAGTTATGTTCCAAAAAACTGCTGGAAAAGGCCGGTATACCTTCTGCCCGGTATTTAACCATTGCGGTAGAAGAAAAACAAAGTATTGGCTTCAAAGATGTCAGTTCTAAACTGGGTCTGCCATTTTTTATTAAACCGGTTGCATCAGGGTCATCGGTTGGTGTGTATAAAGTTGACAATGAAGAAAGCTTTGACCATGCGATTGATGATGCTTTTCAATATGATAATACCTTATTAATTGAAGAGTGCATTAACGGCAGGGAGATAGAATGTGCGGTTATGGGAAACCTGACTGTTGAGGCATCCCTTCCCGGGGAGGTCATTATCGTTGGTGAACACGATTTTTATTCTTTTGATGCCAAATATGTCGATGATAAAGGGGCTCAACTGGACATGCCTGCCGATTTACCGGAAGAAACGGTAAGGCGGGTGCAGGAATTAGCAAAAAAAGCA
>CAZYDB010000400.1:0-3483 GCA_964645995.1 uncultured Roseivirgaceae bacterium | reverse complement strand
GAAATCGGGCAATACCTGGTAAAAATCAAAATCACGGGAGGCATCACCGGCACGCCAGAAAGCGCCCTGCGACCTTTCATCGGGAGAGCCTTCGATGGCAATGATGTCGGTATTTACGATATATTCATTCCTGATATAAAAATACGGCTGTATATCCAGTGAAGAAGGCAGAATGAAGGAATAGTCGAAGCCGTGGTCCCCGGGGCCGCCGTCGATCCTGGCTTCATAATCAACATTGGAAGTATTGGTATCAGTCCAGCCATCCCCCCTGATAAGCGGCTTTCCGGCTTCTTTTTTCTTGAAATCGAGGCCGAGGTGCCACTTGCCGATACAGGCGACATGGTAGCCGGCCTCTTTCAGGAGGGTAGCCACCGTCATCCGGCCGGGCTCGATGAGTGAGGGTGAATGCCCTACAAGGACGCCGGATTGCAGGCGGGTGCGGAAGGCATAACGGCCGGTGAGGACGCCGTAGCGGGTGGGTGTGCAAACAGCCGACGGGGAATGGGCGTCGGTGAAGGTCATGCCTTCCACAACCAGCCGGTCCATATGCGGCGTGGGGATCTTCGAAGCAGGATTTAGGGCCTGTATGTCGCCGTAACCCATGTCATCGGCCAGGATATAGACGATATTGGGATGGGGTGCGCTCTGGGGGGCCTCGCCGGCCGGAAGGTTACAGGCAAAGACGGCCAGGAGTAGGAAAAGGGAATGGACAAACTTAAAATTTTTCATGATCATGGATTTTTATGGCTTTAAAATATAAAAAATAAGAGGCATGCTCCCTACTTTTCGTTAAAAAAAATAGGATTTGATCCCTGAATCAATAAATTTGAGAAAGAAGCTGACGTTCAGCCACCTGCATCATGAGGTTTATACTACTGATCGGCTTAATCCTTTCCCCTCTTTTGGGCCCTGCTCAATCGAAGGAAGATTCGCTCCTTGCCCTCCTGGAAATAATGCCCGAAAGCAGGTACGATACGGTGTATTATCAATTGCTCAAGGAAACTATTGGGGAAAATGTATCAAAAGCAATAAATTATGCAAAACTCGCAAGTTTTTATGCGACTAAAAACAATAATAAAGAAATAGAAATTAGGGCTAATTTAGGTTTAGGAGTAGGATATTATAGAAATACTCAAATTGACAGTGCAGAAGTATTTATAGATAAAGCCATAAGTCTGTCAAATAAATATCAAATATCCCACAGACTTGCATGGATTTATGGAGCAAAAGGCGATATTTTATTTTATAAAAATAAACTTGAAGATGCCATAAATAGTTATTTCGAAGCAATAAAACAAACTGAAAAATACAATCTCCAATTAGAACGGTCAGCTTATTATAATCAAATCGGACTAATTGAAATTAAGCTTTCAAATTATAAAAATGCACTTGAATCGTTTCAAAAAGCATACAAGATAAAACAAACCAATAAGATTATAACAAGAATACAAATTAGTAGAATAAATATTGCCATTTGCTTATTTCACTTAAACCGTACCGAAGAATGTCAAAAGATTTTATCTGAATTAATTAAAAAATGTAATGAATGTAATGAATGTAATGAATGCTCGCTAAAAGGATTCAATACAGAACTTAATATGTATATGGGTTTAATTTTAATGCAGAAAAACAAAATTGATTCGGGTAAATATTATCTTTTTAAAGCTTTGGATTTTATTAATGAATTTAATAAATATAAATTGACATATCTATATAGACATATTGGTGAGTTATATAAGCAAAGCAATATTTACGATTCTGCAGTTTGTTACTACAATAAGTCTATCAAGGAGTCCATATTAAACAATAATATTCAAGATTACCTAGCCGCTACCAAACAACTCGCAGTTATTTATCATCAACAAGGAAACTTCGAACAATCGACCTTTTATTTTGAAAAGGCTTTAGCTTTGGATGACAGCCTTCAACAGCTCAACCAGAATGAAAGGATCAGGGCTTCTTATATGGATTTCGAGCAATATAAAACAAACCAGTTGCTGCAGGCCAAAGAAACGATCATCTCCAGGAACAAACAGATCTCCATCTTCCTGGGTGTTATTGTCCTGCTGGCCTTTACGACCACCGGATTGATCTACAAAAACGCTTCGATCAGGAAAAAACTTAATGAAAAACTGAGTGACCGTGTATTTGAAAGGACCAGGGAATTGAACATCTTCCTTTATCGCGCCTCGCATGACCTCGCTGGTCCTGTCGCTACCATCAAAGGGCTCCTGGAATTGATCGGGAGCCATCAGTCCTGGGAAGAAACCCGGCCATATATTAAACAGATGAACCTCACCGCCGAAAAGCTTGAAAGGGTCATCAAACGTCTGGAAGAGATCAGTCAGATCAACGTGACACGCATCGACCGGCAACTGATGCCGATACGGCCCCTGATAGAGGAAAGCATCCGTAAAGTACGAAACGGATCTCCGGTGACCCCTGAGATCCTTCTCAAAGGCAAGGAAGAGGCCCGGCTGGATAGAACCCTTTTTACCGGCATCCTGGAATGTCTTGTGGAGAATAGTTACCAGAATATTGACAGAAGGGAACCTCAAAAAAGCATAATTATTGAAATTACGAACAATGATAAGCTGATCCTGACCGTAAGCGACATGGGCTCCGGCATCATCAAAGGCCAGGAAAGCAAGATCTTCGACCTGTTCTTTTCCGGGTATGACCGGTCAGAACATACTGGAACAGGGCTTTATTATGCCAAGGTTGCCACCGAACGCCTCGGTGGAACCATCGTGTTGAAAAATGAACGCAAACCAACCGTATTCGAAGTACAGATACCTTTCTCCTGATCCGGAGTCATCCGTAACGTGCACCGGTCATCTTTTCATGACTCAGCCTCCGGTCATGATCATCAATTAGTATATCTTCGCACCAGGACCCTTGTAGCACAATGGCCAGAAGAAAAAAAACAAAGAAAAAACAATTATTCCTGATCCGGTTCCTGGTAAGCCTTGCCGGCTTCCTCCTGTTTGCCGGGCTGATCTTTTTCTTCCTTATCTATTCCGGTTTTTTCGGTCCCCTGCCGGACAAGAACGACCTGGCCGCGATCCGTGATGAGGAGGCAACCCTCGTCTACAGCGCCGACGAGGTACTGATCGGTAAGATCTTCGCTAAGAACAGGACGCCCATTGAAAGGGGCGATCTTCCCGACCACCTGGTCGATGCCCTGATCGCCACCGAAGACACCCGGTTTTACAGTCATAATGGCATCGACGGCCGCAGCCTCGCCCGTGTGATCATTAAATCGATCATCCTGGGCAACCGGTCTTCCGGAGGCGGCAGCACCATCACCCAGCAGCTGGCCAAGAACCTCTACGGAAGAAAAGACTTCGGAAGACTAACCCTGCCGGTGAATAAGATCCGTGAGGCGATCCTTGCCCGCCGGCTCGAGGAGGTTTATTCAAAAGAAGACATCCTGTCGCTGTATTTCAACTCCGTACCCTTCGGTGAAAATGTTTACGGCAT
>CAZYDB010000399.1:0-3503 GCA_964645995.1 uncultured Roseivirgaceae bacterium | reverse complement strand
ATATAAGACTATTCGGGATTGTAGGAGATGATCACACCGTTATCCCCGATTGCCCAGCCTTTCCTGTCAGAAACCATAAAAATACCATTAAGTGATGTGCTTACGGTACTTTCTTCTTCGACCCAGGTAACTCCTCCGTCTTCAGTATGATATATCTTACCGAATTCGCCAACAACCCAGCCTTTGAATTCATCAATAAAAAAAATATCATGCCATATCATATCCGGCGGTTCCGGCAGTATTTCGATCCGTTCCCAGATAATGGTGTTATCCGGAGCTGCCGTACCTTTAAGAAGAGTATTATTAAAACCACAGGCCCAGCCATAGGTCTTATCGATAAATTGAACCGATAATAAATCGGTATCCGTTCCTGTTTCCGAAAGTAACCAGTTCACACCATCAGTAGTGAAAAACAGATCACCATTCGCTGTTGCCGCCCATCCGCTGGTTTCATCCAGAAAATACAGGTCGTATATACGCTGCTGGGTAAATTTAACAAGGGAGGTCCAGTTTTTACCTCCATCGATGGTTTGAATTAATATTCCATTCTCACCGGCAGCCCAACCCTTCAACTCATCGGTAAAAAAAAGACTGTTCAAAGGATTTTCGGCTATGTGCTGCTGTAATGGATACCCGCCGCCTGTCGTTGTATAGGCCACCTGCCCCTGGGGAGTTGTTTCGGAAAGATCACCCACCATCCAACCCAGGTCATTATCAATAAAAAATACGCTATTCAGATTTTCAACAGGGAAATTTACCGGGACTATGTTCCAGCCAAGATCTCCTGAGTTCGTGGAGATCATAGTCCTGTTCTCACCAACGATCCATCCGGCATTTACATTGATGCATTGAATGTCGTTAAGATCCTGAAAAGTATCCACAAATATCCTGTTCCAGAGGAGGCCCTGAACAGGAACAAAACCATTCGTTGTTTCTTCCTGACAAGAGGAAACCGTCAATAAAAACGAAGACAGAAGAAATAATGACCGGTATTTGATTTTCATATATGAGTACCTTAACACAGGTTTTTTTAAACAATAACTTTTCCGATAGAGAAAGGTTTCAATAATTCATTCAACGCATCTTCATTGGCAAGGGTTAAGACCCTGAAATTTTCACAAATTTAACGAAAAACCAACTGGTTACTACGACAGTTCCCGGACAAATCCATGAATTTACCGGTCTGTCAGTTGGTTTGCATGACCTCTTCAAGCCTGCTGCAGGACCCTCTCCTTACCGGATACCAGGCAGGTGTTAACCGGGATATTACCGGTAAAGACCTGGATAAAAGGCGCTCCTCCCTTCAGGCCAACCCAAGCAAAGCCCGTCTCCGTATTCAGTATACTTGTAAAATCATCGCCTATTTTTGAGTCAATCAATAATGTCCGGTCGACCCGGTCGTAACGCACACCCGTTAGTCCGTGGATCATCCCATAGGAGGCCATGGCCCGTGCATACCAGTGCCCGCACTCATATTCATTAAAAGGATTCCTCACCTGCCCATCGTACCGCCTCCTTAATGTTCTCACGATTTCCAATCCTTTTTCCACCTCACCGACTGCCATCAGGTGTGAGGCCACCTGATATTCGATACCTGTCCATACCTCGTTACTGTAAACAAAGGGCAGGGAGAGCTTCCCTCCTTTTGGCCAGGAGCATAATAACAAACCGCCTTCATGGCCCTGAGCATAAGCCGGTCGCTGCGGATTTACATGATCGAAAAGATCCTTCTTATGATTATACCTGTAAACCGAGATCAGATGGCTTTTCACTTTTTCTCTATCCACGAAATCATCAAGACCGCACATCAAACCTATCCAGCAACCCAATATGCCATCTGAAAGACATCCGGTTCCATACTGGTATTTGGGGCCTTCTTTCTTCAGCAAGTCCAGCGCTTCTTCAGAGTAGTTAACATTCCAGGCTTCGCTGGCTTTTTCAACCGGGCTGGGTGTTTTAAGACCTTCCCAGACGATCTTCTGGTAAAAATATTCACCGTCATACAACTCTTTCTCAAGAAATGCCTGTCCCTTTTCCAGCAACCGGCTGTACTTTTCCACATCATCCCTGAGCTCCTCCCCGATCCGGACCATCGCTGACAAGGCCCCCAGATAGAAACTGGTGCACATGCCATCAGGCCCCCAGAATTCAATGTCATAGGTATTATGATGCGGTTCTTCCAAAACCCCCTTACCCTGTGGATCCCATGTTCCGATACAGTAATCCATGCTTTTCCTGACATAGGGCCACAGGCTTTTCAGCCAATCCGTATCACCCGATATACGCCATTCCCGGTATATCTTCATGACACCCCCAAGCTGTCCATCGGCAGCAGCATGGAACCCATGTTCGCTGATCCTGATGGGCAGGGCGGAGCGGAAATTCTGATGTCCTTTTTCATCCTGGCTTTCACGGAATTCGGTTTCCCGTAATGAACGTTCCAGTGAAGGAAATAGATGCGGAATAGCCTGGGCATAATTCCATACATGCGTACAAGAACCATGGCAACAGCCTCCCGAATCATGACATCCTTCCCAGGCCCATAATTTGCCGTCCTTCTGCCGCAATACGGTGGGTGATTTAAGGATGGTTAAGTTAGCAGCTATTGCTTCCAGTATTTCGGACGGTAGGGTCTGCCCAAAAAAAGCATCACTGAACAACCTGGATCCGTCTTTCAATTGATCAAAATGATCCTTCCAGTAACGGACAACTTCCTTTATATCACCGAACCTGGAAGCATACCAGGGCTCATAAAAAAGGGAGGTATAGGACGGAGGACAACAATTTTCACTGCCGTCACAATCCCTGCGCCTTTCGTCGATATCAGGATCCCGGACGCTGTTACCTCTTCTGATATCAGAAAAGGGCACATACCAGGCCATCAGAACCGGGATGGTCTTCACCTCGCCGGGTCCGAGCCGGAGAGGCACATAAAGGGAAGCACCGGGGGTGTCCTCCCCGACCGGATCAGCGGGCATATTACCTTCTTCAATATCCTGCCACATCATGGAGCGGGAATCGAACCACCCACCCCTGAACAGACTGTAATCCACGACAGCATCTTTCCCCGTTGTATAAATGGCGAAATCTCCCCGGTATTCGGGATGATCAGCAAGACAACGCTGTGATAGAATGAAACCTCCCTTCATGGATTTTATAAAATCGCCCGCCTTATACTGTCCTCCGAACTCGCTGGGAACTTCAATCTTCATGAAGTTATAAGCATGGTATGAAAATACAGCCTCCAGGGGCCGGTTCGAGGTATTTTTAAAAGTATATTCCAGGGCACCGGCCGGTAAGCCTGACCGGTCGGGATCTCCGGGGATAAAAGGACTCCACCCGGTCAGCCTGATATCCATCGGAATATCCTCATCCTCAAGAATGATATCCCCGAAAGGAAACCTTGCAGTAAAGGAAGACTGGTTAAAGCGTGGAAATCCGTAAGATGACTGTCCGGCACCATTGCCTGTATTGGGCCTGCCGACGATCTTATAGGAAGGAAC
>CAZYDB010000398.1:0-3518 GCA_964645995.1 uncultured Roseivirgaceae bacterium | reverse complement strand
CGGCATGCCTGGCCCGACGGTTAATGTTCATCCTGCATTCACCCTTGCCGACACCCATTTTTACCGTTACGGCCTTCTTGTCAGCCTCGATCGTGATCCTGACCAGCTTATCCTGCAGATCATCCACATATCTTTTTTCCTCTTCCGTCGGTTCCTCTCCATAGGCCCTCGTCCTTGGCCCCCCATGATTGTGGGCCGCAGTGATCAGAATATTACCGGCCGGAATCCCTGTCTCTTTTTCAATCTTCTTCCTGGTCTCATCGATGAACTCATGCGAAAAACCGATCACATCCGCGTTTATGATACAGCTTCTGACATGACCTTTACTGAAGACTGCCGAACTGGCAAAAATATCATCATGGATCCCCTTAAAGGGTTCCTTCCTGGCGGCATAACCACTCATCCTGACTGGCAATTCAGGAGTTATCTTCACCGTAGAAAGGCCTGCTTTCAGAATCCCGGCCTTCTTCGTCTTAAGGTCAGTTGAAACCAGGGTTATAATCAGCAACACGGCCAACGGTATGGCCAGAATGTCTTTTAATGTCTTCATAATATTATTCTTTTTTCGATTGTTGATCATCAATTTAATAGACATAGAATAAGTTCCGCATAATTCAAGAAAACCTTAGTATAAATTAAATTAATACTTTATTAAGAAGTAATAATTCAAACTATTTCAGTACTTTATGTATGACAATATAAATGATTAATTTAATTGTTTAAAATTTCAAACTCACCGGTTAAATGAATTCTTTCCGATGAACTACCCACCATCACTTTAAATATACCCGGCTCAACGATCCGGTTCATATCCCTGTCATACATCATCAGTAGTTCCGGCTCAACAGTGAATGTAATCCTTTCTGACATTCCGGGCCCAAGAGCGATCTTCTCAAATCCTTTTAATTCCTTCACTGGTCTGACAACCGTACTTTTCACATCTCTGAGGTATAGCTGAACGACCTCTTTCCCTGCGATGCTGCCTGTATTGGTTACTTTCAGGGAAATACTGACGGTATTCCCCTTTCCTGCCCGGGCAGGGATTATTTGAAGATCCTCATATTGGTAAGTGGTATAACTCAGTCCATAGCCGAATTCAAACAGTGGTTTGTTTTCAAGATCAACATAAGAATTGCCCCATCCTTCTTCAAGCCAGTAGGATTTTGAAGGTTTATGGTTATAATAAACTGGCAATTGTCCCACATGACGGGGTATGGTAACAGGCAATTTTCCACTTGGATTAGTATCTCCAAACAGAATATCGGCAATGGCATCCCCTCCCATTTCTCCGGGACACCAGGCTTCTACCATTGCCGGTACATTTTCGGTAATCCAGGGAGTGGCCA
Source organism: uncultured Roseivirgaceae bacterium (assembly GCA_964645995.1). Taxonomy (GTDB): domain Bacteria; phylum Bacteroidota; class Bacteroidia; order Cytophagales; family Cyclobacteriaceae; genus JAGTVG01. The sequence goes on along the minus strand of CAZYDB010000398.1, from coordinate 2,172 downwards.
GCGGTCTTCCATTGATCAACACTACAATGGTAGGCGTACCCGTGGCATAGACTTTTTTTACCAGGTCTTTCTGCAGCCCAGTAAGCTCAAGTGTCGCTGCATCATATCCTTCCCCGGTCGTGCCTTCACCGTCCGATGCCTGCCATTCATTTTCACCCAGAACGACAACGGCAACATCAGCTCTTTTTGCTGCCCCAATTGCTTTCCTGATCTCGTTAAATTCGGTTCCTACGATTTTACATCCTTCAACGAATTCAACGCGGGCCCCGGGAACTTTCTTTTTGATGCCCTCGAGCACGGTTACGACATCCTGAAGGACTACGAGTGAAGTATAATCGCCTAACTGGTTCTTTACATGGTCGGCATTCGGTCCGATCAGGGCAATAGAACGGATATTCTTATCGAGAGGCAACAGGTTCTTCTCATTCTTCAGGAGAACAACTCCCTCCCGGGCCGCCTGCAGTGCCGTTTCCAGATGATCGGTATGGTGAACGGTTTCTTTAGCTTTGGCAGGGCTGACAAATGGGTTTTCGAAAAGACCCAACTCAAATTTTGTTTTCAGGACCCGCCTGACAGAACGGTCGATCGTTGCCATTGACACCCTTCCCTCTTGCACATTTTCCACCATTTCCCCAAGATACCCCTGCTGAAAGGAGATGCTTATATCCATCCCTGCATTGGCTGCCATTGCACCTGCTTCCTTTTCAGTAGATGCTATCCCGGTATAGAGCAGCGTATTCACTCCGTTACCTTCACTAAGAACCAGGCCTTCAAATCCGAGTTCATGCCGTAACATCTCCGTCAATACTTCCTTAGAGCTGTGAACGGGAATGCCATCAATAGACGGATAGGTAGCCATAACCCCTAATGCACCGGCTTTTTTTATTCCTGCTTCCCACGATGGCAGGTATACCTCCCGTAAGGTCCTTTCAGAAATTTCCATGGCGCCCCTTTCCAGGCCGCTCACCGGCTCACTTTGTCCGGGAAAATGGCATAAGCCCGCTACTGCCTTATCCGGCGCTGATATATCCTTACCCTGAACCGCCCTGACGATCGTCTCAGCATACCGGGAGATCAAAAAAGGATCTTCACTATAGCCCTCAATATTCCGACCCAGCCTTGGATCCCGGTTGGGTTCGATCACCAGGGTGAAAATTCCATGAATCCCCACTGACCGGGCCTCTTTTGCAGTAATCGAATAGACCTCATCGATCAGTGACAAGTTCCAGGAGCTGCCGAGGGCATGCCCTTCCGGAAAGATGGTCCCCCCGGAACACATCAATCCATGGGTTCCTTCTTCAATCTGTAATAAAGGTATTTTAAGCCTTGTCTTTTCCAGTGAAATACGCTGCAACTCATTAAAGAATGTGGCCTGTTGCTCCGGACCCTCGGTAAGGATATGATTGGCCATGGTAAAAAACCCGCCCCCAGGTCCGATGGCCGTATCATAAGTGCCTTCGGTGAACTTTCTTGAATTATCCATCTTTTGCCGCACGGTCTCACCCAGTTCCCTGGAATACAGAACAGGCATATTCAGTTGGCCAACCTTCTCCTCCAGGGTCATTCTGGACAGGAGATCATCAACACGTGCATCCACCGGAGCCGACGGATCGAGGTACAATGGTGTAATGTTCAGTTCCTGCCGGGCAGGATGATCATGTAACCAGGAGGCAATGGTTCCTACCGGTGCTATCCAGATGCCATTATCCGGATCAGAAGCATAGGCACATAACTGATCCAGCATTTCCGAATGGGTTGTCTGAAAGGCAGGTTCCCCGATCTCATGACCTGCAAGAATCAGCCAGGATCCGTTTTCAGCCGCCTGATCGATCAATAACCTGATCTGCTCAAAGCTCTTATTATCAGATTCCATTCCAGTTAGCTGAGCCAGGTCGCAATAAAGCGGGTCGTTGGGCCCCTCGTCAAGCCAGCCCCTGCCGGAAATAAAAAGATCATTAACCAAGGGCACATAACTCTTCAGGGCCCTGCCGCGACCTACAAACTTCTGACCGCAGGGATAGGCAAAAGATACCGGGTTAGTACCAAGAGCCGATTTAATGGCTTCATTGGCATTTTCAAGCTCGGAAGCGATATCCCGTAAGGTAAAAGACTCCAGCGCCTTATTCTTTGCCCATGCAATATTTCGGCTGCAAGGATGGGTCATCGAATGAT
>CAZYDB010000397.1:0-3523 GCA_964645995.1 uncultured Roseivirgaceae bacterium | reverse complement strand
CCTTCCCGGCCTCGGTGCCGGGATCTTATACCTGAATGTTTTTATGAAAGCCTCATTCCTCATTCCTCCATCCTCTACCCTCCATCCTCCGTCCTAAGGCTATCATCTCTCCAAAAGTCTTCCGGCACACAGGCCTATCCAAACTTTTGGATAGATCCGATGTAAAGACCCCGGCATTGAAGCCGGGGAGGATAGCGTCTTATTTGATTCCCCAACCTTCCCGGCCTCGGTGCCGGGATCTTATACCTGAATGTTTTTATGAAAGCCTCAATGCCGTAACCTTCCCGTTTTCAGCTATTATCTCTACACAAAAACCAAATAAACTGGCCATTTTTCAGTATTTTAAGGTTTTCATCAAAGAAAACAACAAAGCATGTTTCAAATCAAATCGGAATTGAACCAGATCCTTGGAAAATTGGAGGCCCTGGAGCAGTCCGGATCCTTTTCCGGCGAGGATGTTTATCAGCTGCTTGAAAAAGCCTATTTCATCATTTCCGACAGTTTTGATATCGAACAATGCCACAGCACGGTACATGAGCTCAAGAACCATATGCGGATAATAAAAGGTTTTCCGGCCGCTCGGGAACGATCAAGGAAAGAAATGGATCAAATACTGCAGGAAGCGCTGGGGCGCTGCATTCGGGAGTTGCGTGTTTTCGTGTCACATCTCTGAAAATATCTTCATTTACGGTCATTTATTTCATCAATCCACTCTCATTTAGTAAATTCAAAAGTCCGGAAATGACCAAAACGGAATCATTATTTATAAACAAGTGCCATGTATCATGAAAGAAACCGATAAAAGACATCATTTTGTGGCGATCTTCGGCGGAGCCGTAGCCGGCTCGGAAGCCGCCTACCAGCTATCCAGGAAAGGGTTTACGGTTGCAGTCTTTGAGCAGTCAATGCTTCCGTACGGGAAGATCGAGGACGGGCTGCCCAAATGGCACCATAAGCTGCGCGACCAGGAAGCAAGCAAGATCGATGAAAAACTGGATCACCCAGGCATTTCCTTTGTTCCCGGCATCCGGCTGGGCCGCGATATCGCCTTTGAAGAGATTGTCCGGTGGGGTTTTTCCGCCATTATACTCGCGACCGGTGCCTGGAAAGACCGTCCCCTCCCTATCGAGGGTATCGATGATTATATCGGCAAGGGCTTGTATTACCAGAATCCCTTGGTAATCTGGTTCAACCATCACCATGATCCGGATTTTAAAGGTCGGGAACATACTGTCCGGGATAATGCGATCGTGATTGGCGGCGGACTTGCCTCCCTGGATGTGGTGAAGATCCTGATGCTTGAAACCGTTTCGGAGGCGCTCAGGAAGAATGGTATTAAAACTGATATCCTTACGCTTGAAAAGAAGGGCATCAGCAAGGTCCTGGAAAGCCATGACCTCACCATGCAAGACCTGGGATTGAAGGGATGCACACTTTACTACCGGCGACGGGCGAAGGATATGCCTCTTTCCCCCATGCCCACCGATAGTCCGGAACAACTGGCGAAAGCCGAAGCGGTCCGTGAAAAGATCCTGGATAATTTCATGAAAAAATATCTTTTCCGGTTTGAGCCCTGTTGCATTCCTGTTAAAACACTGATCGATCAGGACAGGATCGCAGGAATCACCTTCCAGCGTACGAGTGTGGAGAACAACAAAGTAAGCCCCCTGAAAAATGAATATTTTGACGTCGAATCCCCGCTGGTCATATCCTCCATCGGCAGCGTGCCTGAAACAATACCGGGGGTTCCAACTGATGGACATGTTTTCAGGATCCCGGACCCCGGTTCATGCCTGATCGAAGGATTCGATAATGTCTTCGCCATCGGAAATGCCGTCACCGGTAAAGGGAATATCAATGAATCGGTGAAGCATAGTCGTGAAATCTCAGCCGGCATTATCGATAATTTCCTGGAATGGCAGCAGGAAAAATACCAGGACTGGCACCGGGAAACCACCCGTGACATGGACAGGATCATTTCCAGTATCGAAGAAAGCGACCCACTTACGGTTGATCGCTTTAAAAACATCTTGGACAAGATCCGCCTGCTGCAGGAAAAGGCCGGATATGATGGGAATTACCGGGAATGGGTGGAAAAACATCTGCCGGAAAGGTATGAAAACTTATACCTTTAATTCATTTTCTGAAAGATCACCTCACTTCTGAGGTCTTCGACATATACACCATTGTAATAATAACCGTAATACTTATCTGCGGTGAAGACGGATCCTGAAAGCAGTCCATCGAAGATCACAAAGCCACTGCCATCCCGGAACCTCAGGTAGATCCGGTCGCCATCGGCCCGGCCATTCACAAAAGTCCATGAGATATCCGTAGGATCGCGGAAGGTGGCGATCACCTGATGGTCGGTAACGGCAACAGAATCTCCTATCTGGAAAAGCTCCAGGGTATACTCATAAAAATAGAATTGAGTTATCTCCTCCGCGGCCCACAATCCGTTAAGCGGGGAAACTTCTTCTTCCTCAGTACAGGCGGCACCTATGAGTACCATAATAAGCAGCCACTTCTTCATAAGAACTTCTTAACGATCAATTGTAAAAATAATGTTTTGTCATTTCAGAATATATGACACTCATCATGATCCTGGAGATACTATAAAATTAAACAATCGATTGATCAGAAGGGGCCGGTCAGTCTTCGGGTAAGTTCACCATCCCTGCATGCCGGTTTTATCGGGCCGGATATATACCTTCTACTGGTGACTCTTCTTCGCCCAGGTATCCCGGAGGGTCACGGTGCGGTTAAGCACCAGTTTGTCTTCCCCGGAATCCGGATCGATGCAGAAATATCCCTTGCGTTCGAACTGAAACTTATCAAGAGGCCGGGCGCCTATGATACTGGGTTCGGCCCGGGCTTTTTCGATGATCTGCAACGAATCGGGGTTGATAAAGTCCTTGAAGTCAGAGCCGTCCTTCTTACCGGAGGGATCTTCATCCAGAAAAAGCCGGTCATACTCCCGGATCTCAACAGGTACCGCATGTCTGACCGAAACCCAGTGAATGGTACCTTTCACCTTCCGCTGGCTGCCGGCCATTCCGCTGCGGGTTTCCGGATCATAGGTACAATGAAGTTCCATGATCTCCCCGTTGCCTTCATCCCTGACCAACTTTTCGCATTTGATGATATAGGCATATTTCAGCCGCACTTCTCCACCGGGAGCCAGCCTGAAATACTTTTTCGGCGGGTCTTCCATGAAATCATCCCTGTCGATATATATCTCGCGGCTGAAAGGCACCTCGCGATGCCCATCCTCCTCATTTTCAGGATTATTCCTGGCAAGCAATATTTCTTCTTTATCTTCAGGGTAATTGGTGATCACAACCTTGAGCGGATCCATAACGGCCATTTTCCGGAAGGCTGTCTTATTGAGGTCTTCCCTGACGGAAAACTCAAGCAAGGCCACATCAACGATACCATCCCTTTTGGCTACGCCTATTCTCTCTGAAAAATTCCTGATAGAAGCAGGTGTATAACCTCTTCTCCTCAGCCCGGATATCGTAGG
>CAZYDB010000396.1:0-3542 GCA_964645995.1 uncultured Roseivirgaceae bacterium | reverse complement strand
GGCGGTCTTGAAAACCGTTGTACCGCAAGGTACCGGGGGTTCGAATCCCTCGCCCTCTGCAGATTAAAACAGGCCCCACGTCAGTGGGGCTTTGTATTTTCTTAAAAATGCAATTGAGCTTGCTCAGGATTGCATTTTTAAGAAAACACAAACAGCCTGAAAGGCCTGTTTTAATCTGACAGACCATCCAAAAGGGATCGCGAGGAGGTACGACGAGCAATCCCGCTTTTGCCTCTCTCTGACTCAAGTGTTTGGAGTGGAATGTCTGAACGATCACTTGTGTCAATGCTTAATAAATGTTTCTCACTGGCAAAAGTCCTTCGGTCGCCTTAGTCAGATCACGATACTGCCTGCGAATGAATATATCCATTCAATTAATAGCGGTGAAGGTCACAAAATATAGTCCTTCCGGATTTCTGATTTTATATTTTCTGCTCATAGCCGGTTTTATTGATGAATCTAAGAATATTATGGATCAGAACAAAGATCTTATCACAGTTATAGTACAACATCCGTATAAAATGATGGCACAAGTCCTTCTCACACACTACCAGACGCCAAGACTTGCGCCAGAGGGGGTTTTTGCATTATGTATCTTTTTGCAATATTTTTACGTTATTGTTGTATAATTATCCCTTATGAAAGTATTAATCGATATAAAGGACCGGCAGGCTGTCCATTTATTGGAAGTGCTCAAAAGTCTGCCCTACGTTAAAGCCAAACAACTCACAGAAGAAAAGGCCCTTCTGCTTGAAGAAGTCAGGGATGCGGTTGAGGAAATGAAGCTTATCAATGATGGGAAAACGCAGGCCCGGAATGCCGAAGATTTTCTCAATGAACTTTGAAGTAAAAACCATCGCTGTTTTTGTGCGGTAGGCCCGGCTGCTCATCAAAAAATATCCCTCGCTTAAAAATGATTTATCCGGTTTAATCAATAACCTTAAGGTACAACCTGTTCAGGGCACATCCCTGGGCAACAACTGTTACAAGATCCGCCTTTCCATCAGATCGAAGAGAAAAGGAAAAAGCGGCGGCGGCCGGGTGATCACTTGTGTGAAAGTTGCCAGTACCACTGTTTCCCTGCTTACCATCTTTGATAAATCCGACCAGGCTTCCATTTCCGATAAGGAACATACGGAATTGCTTAAGCATATACCATAAGGATTTTTTATATTTGAAATTGGGATAAGCCAATTCCGTTATTTTACCGAATACTAATTCTATTGAACGTAAAGCATGATCAAAGATTTATGGCTATGGCAAGAATACACTGAAAAGCATGCTCAACCTGCTGGTTATGATGTTTGGTAAAAGATTAAAGGGATTTGTTTTAACCGTAGCAAATCCTTTTTTTACCCTTTGTTTCTCCAATGCCCGCTAAAAAAAAGCAATCAATAATTTCATTGGAAATACTGAGCATTCTTTTTCGGGTCAGCATTGGGGTAAGCAAAACCACTCATTCACTCATTCAAAAACCACTCATTGCTATGGGTGGAAAAGACAGGATGGGGTGTGTGTTTCAATTATTGGCACAAGTCTCGCCTTCGCACCCCGATTTTTATCGGGGCCCTTGCTGGAAGACTTGCGCCAGAGGGGGCCAGAGGGGTTTTGTAGCACATTCTTATTTTAGGACGATTGGATTATTTGCTCCTGTCAGTTATTTTCTTTTCATCCATTTCGCTTCCAAAAAAGTCGGTTACAAAAACTTTTTTGGCTTGCTTGTCAATAAAGTAGATGATCTTAATGGTTTTTCTGGGGGTATATTGATATAATAAAAATCGATGTTCTTTTCCTAAGAATGACAGCTTTTCTTCTATACGTCCACGATAGGGATTATGGTCCAATGACATGGCCATATCCAGTATATTATCTGCTTTTTTATCGGCACTATCTCTCGAATGGGTCTGGTAAAGATATTCCAGCAATTGAAGGTAAAAGATCTCCGCCCCGGGAGTAATCTCCACTATATAGTCCGGGTCTTTTTCCACTTATCAAGATCTTTTTTAAAATCCTTTATGTTTCGGGTTTTGCCGTTTTCAATGGATTTCAAAGATGCTCTGGCACGGGCAACCAGGTCTGATTCAGTGGTATTAAAAAAATCCTCCGAAGCCGATCTGCTAATCTCCCTTTCCAGTAATTTAACATATAAGGTTAGTAATTCTTCATCTTCAATCTGATCTATCATCCTGTGAAGAGTTTCCCGTGCTGCTTTCGTGTCCATATCTTCTATTTTTATCAAATTTAACGATTTCATTGCTTTTATAGATTATCCCATTGGATGATATTTACTGATTTCTGCAATAAGCCCCTCCATCTCACTATGCCGGCAAGCCTCTGTACTGGTGATATGCCGGTGACCTGCCATGTACTGTACCTGCCGAAGGTTATACTGTGTCAGCCATTTTACGATCGCGCTCGCCCGGCAACATCATTCCCCTTCCGGAGTAACCAGATCAAATTCAGAAAAAGTTGAACATAAAAAGTTTTTGGCTAACTCGATCCTGATTACCCTGGGTCTCATCCCCATCCTGGCGCAAGTATTTGGATTGGACGGGTGTGTGGGTATGCAAAAAATGAGGATAATTATGCTGGTTCGAACAATTTGCGCACTACCTTGATAAACCACTCACGTTATAAAAGATCACATTATGTAAACATAGATTCGGGGACAAGGAAGGGGATTATTTCTTTTTGGTCTTAAAACCGATCTGTTTTCTATTTTTCTGCTCTAACTCCTGTTGTCTTGCTTGCTCAAACTGTTTGATGTATTCAAAAATCAACATGATCTTATCATCTTGCTCAATATCCTTTCTTTCCAGGCTCTCGATCTTTTTTAGTATTTCCCGATGCGATGATAACATATTATGCATCTTCACAAAAATCTCAATTATTCGGTTACCCATCAATATCGCCCTATTTGAGTTCAGTACATTAGCTGCTTGCAATATTCCGTATTCAGTAAATACACGAGGCATATATGAAGAATATTTTAAGGATTTTAAGTGGTCGCAATTTGCGACCACCTCATCTTTTTCTGCCTTTGTCAACTCAAACATAAAGTGTTCCGGAAAACGTTTTATATTTCTTTTTATCTGTTCATTCAATCGTTTAGTTGGTACATCATACAACTCAGCTAAATCACGGTCTATCATAACTTGCTTTCCTCTAATATTGAGGATCTTTGTCATGATTACTTCATCGGCTAACATGATTTTATTTTCACTCATTATCTAAAAAAATTTTGGTTCCTAAATTTAATGATTTATGTCTTGGTATCGCATTTTGCGACACCATGTTTATCCCAGCGGATGATATTGTTGTATTTCTTCCCTTAACCCTTCCATCTCACTCTGCTTATACGCCTCCGTGCTGCTGATATACCGGTGACCTGCCATATACTGTACCTGCCGCAGGTTGTACTGCTTCAGCCATTTTAGGATCACGCCGGCCTGGATTCCACATCCTGGCGCAAGTATTTGGATTGGACGGGTGTGTGGGTATGCAAAAAATGAGGATAATTATGCTGGTTCGAACAATTTGCG
>CAZYDB010000395.1:0-3559 GCA_964645995.1 uncultured Roseivirgaceae bacterium | reverse complement strand
CCGGTTGCCGCCAGTCCTACCGGTTCAGGCCATTCTGAGAAGTCGCCACCCAGCAGATCGCCCTGGATGAAATTATTGATCCCATGCCTGGGATCAGAAGAGATCGTTACCGGTATGCCCAGGTGGTCCTGCTCGGCAAGCTTTTGAAGATTATTATACCAGGTTGCCAGATTTTTAACATCAGGGATCATGAAGAGGTTAAAATGTCTTAGTTTTTTGTTCAGCAGTTGATTGTAGGTTGATGCAAAACTGAAGGAGGCCGGGCTTGGTTTTCCCAGGATTTCCCCATCTGAACCGACACCAATAGGTGGATGCCACATCAGGCCAACCTTCTCCTCAAGGCTCATTTGTGCGACCAGGTCAGAAACCCGTGATTCAATGGGTTGCCTGCTGTCTTCATACACATCAAGACGGGCATTGTTGTTCAGGTCACGAAAGGTATAACCATTCTCTGATAAGACCCGCTTTTCTGTCAACCGGGATTTCGCCTTGTTGTTTATGATATTGTAATAGAGGTTGAACCCGATAAACAGAAGGATAAGGAAACTGATCAGGCCAAGGATAAAAAAAACCAGATACTTTAAAAATTTCATGATTATAGATTTTATGATTAACAAGATATTTCGTGCCATAATTATCGTAATTTATGAAAGAAAGAGCGTCCGGATACATTATTTTTTTGTCGGACTTCATTCAATTTCCCAAAATGTCTTGTCTCCGGATCATTTTTTTTGTATTCAGGCAATTACTGTTTAAATTTAAATTAGCGGAGATGCCGCATGCAGATAATTTCCTTCATACTAAAAACACTATTAATGAAATACCGGAGACGTGATGCACTTAAGCTCGTTCTTGGTTCAGCGGTATTGCTGTCAGGGCAGGGTTGTTCGGATAAACGGAACAGGGTCGGTACGGAAGGGTCCTTAAATAAAACATCGGATGATGGTGCTGGTATGGAGGATACAGATCTGAATGAAGTCATGTCCAGGGAAGATATAATGGCCTTACTGGATCAAAGGGTTTTATCGATCATGCGGCAGTCGCATCATTGTGCACAGACCAGCTTTCTTGCTCTCAGCGAGCAATTTAACCTGGAAGACGGCACCATCCTGAAAGCACTTACCCCCATGCCTGGTCTGGGCGAGAAAGGTGGAACCTGCGGAGCAGTTACCGGAGGTCTTATGTGCCTCGGACTGGTTTTTGGCCGGGATCGTATCGATGACTGGGAAACATATCGCCAATCGCTTAAGCCTGCAGGGACGTTTGTGGACCGTTTTAGGGAGATTCGCGGCAGCATTGATTGTGATGATATCGTAGAACATGAATTTGGAAAGCGCTATGACCTGCTGGATCCGGAGGATCATGCTGAATATGTCAGGCGTGGGGCTACTGAGAAATGTTCAAAAGTCGTGCAGGAGGCAGTAAGAATTGCTGCCGATATCATTCTCAGGGAAAAGTATGGAAAGTGATATTGTAACCAGGTGGAAAATAACTTCAGAAGACCTTATAAATAAATTTTTTTCCTGTATTCGCCGGGAGTCATTCCGGTATAGTATTTAAAAAGAGCATTAAACGATGATTTGGAATTAAATCCACTTTCATATCCGATGGATAAAACCGTTTTATGTTCAAAGCGGGGATCAGTGAGCCTTTCCTGTGCTTCTTCCACCCGGTATTGATTGACGAACCAGTAAAAGTTTTTATTGAGATGCTGATTAATGATATTGGAAACCTGTTCGCGGGGAATGTCTATCAGGTCTGACAGTTTCTGAATGGTCAGTTCAGGGTTTAGATACGGCTTTCTGTCAACCATGAAATTCCGAATACGGGTTTCAATAGCTTTAAGGTCATTTTCGGACATCTGTCCTGCCTTCCATTTTTTCAGGAACATTTTTGTTTCAGCGGACATAAACAGGGAGGGTTGCCTGAAACCAAAATAGCTGACACTGTAACTGATCAGTGTAAGCCCGATACCGGGAATATAATGGAACGTTTGAATGAAGTTTCCGTTGATCAGGTTAAGCAGGAATATGGCGGACAGGATAAAATAGGTTAGCACAAATATAACGGTTATATACCTTATCCAGTTCAGCGTGATCTTTGGGGATTCAAAGGAATAGGTCTTCCTGATCTCTTTCTGGTGCCTAATGATAAACCAAATAACGACACTGCTGTAAATCACCAGGCAGAAAAGAAGGCATAATAACCTTATAAAGGTAAGCACAAAAAAAAGATCGTTTTGATCGGCATTGTCAAAGCGCATCGGGAGGTTGGTGAAAAACACAAGATGGGTAAGAGAGAGGATCAGATAAGGGATAAAATGGCTTGCATCTTTCCAGATGAGGATCGGGTTTTTTTCGAGCAGTTTAGAGGAATAGAGGTAAAGGAACGGACCAAAAGTTAAAGAATAAAAACTGAAGTTGGAAGAAATTTCAAAAAGAGGATTGTCCTGGATATCAAAAAGCATATGTAATAATTCGAATGCGATCATGATCATCCATGCTGCCAGGATCTTATCAGGGAGGGAAGAGTCTTTTTTCGTAAATAAAACAAAAGCCGCGAAAAGGCTTTGTGCTATCCCAATATAAAAAATGGCTTCCATAAACAACTTTCTTCCTAAAAGATAATAATATTATGGTTTAATATTGAGCTTTTTATGGGAGCAACCGGTCCGGAATCGCACGATTCCCAAGGTTATCGTGGTCTTCCCTGGAGCACTCCACCCACCTTTCTTGCTGGCCAACGCTCGATATTTCCGATAAATCACCTGCCGTTTCATGACAATAGTTGCTTTAATACAGTATCTTATTTGCTAAAGTGGGAGGCCCTAACCTGCCCAATATTCGTTTAGATTTTATCTCTTCCTAAAAACATCTAAATTATCGGGGGTAAGCAGGGATGAATAGGTTCAGTTAAAAAACAGCCTGAATGAAATAAAAGGTAAGGATACCTGATACGACCAGCTTGGCTGCAGTACCGGTTAAGAAACCGATGAAAGAGCCGATGCTTGCCCGTAAGGCCTGGGAAGCATCTTTACCGCGGATCAATTCACCAAGGTAAGCTCCTGCAAAAGGTCCTATTATTATTCCAAACGGAGGAAAGAAGAACAAGCCTACCAGCAGGCCGGCTACACTTCCATATACTCCATAAGGACTTCCACCGAATCTTTTTGTTCCGTAAATGGGTATCACATAATCAAGGACCGTCACCAGGAGCGTGATCAATCCCCAGATTATCAGGAATTTAATACTGAAAGGGTTTTCACCGGGTCGTAACTGCTGGATAATCACACCCAGATAGCTGAGAGGCGGGCCGGGTAAGGCGGGTATAATGCAGCCAATCAGGCCCATAAGAATGAAAATTAGACCCAAAATTGTTAGAAAGATCTCCATATACCTTGAATTTTTCAGGTTAATATAAGCCCATTTATTTTATTGCACCAGTAATTATGCCTATTGGCGAATTATCTTGTAGATTTTTGAATCGGGGCGCCCGAGGGGATCATTGACGTTCACTAAGGAAGGAGGCCGTTAGAGGCCCCCGTAATATATATGTAAAG
>CAZYDB010000394.1:0-3563 GCA_964645995.1 uncultured Roseivirgaceae bacterium | reverse complement strand
TTACCCTGGATCCATTTCTGTTTTTTCGCCTGATAGCGTTGTCTTCTCATAAAACCTACGATCAGTATGAAGATGACCGGCACCAGCACATTACCATATTTAAGAATAGTCTTTTTCGCATCCTCCACCTGGTCGAGCGGCCGGTTGGTCACGCCTTTAGTCCTCAAATCGATCAACCCTGTATCATCCGACAGCCAGTCGATCGCATTGGTAGCAAGGTTTACATTATCCTCATTCACCGCTTGCTGTTGCTGGCCTTCCCCGTTAACGGCAAACTGACCATTGGGAATAACCACCATCCGTGATGATATGGGACCTGACAAAGGCCCTTCCGCTGCGACAGCCACGACCAAATCACTTTCTGTAAAATCACGTTCCGACCAATCCTTGTTAATATCGATATAGGCAGGCGGCCGTACAATACCCGCATTTTCAGAGGTGAATGCCAGAGGTGAAATGGCAATAGCAGAATCCCGGGGTGAATGGGTGATTGATGTAACAAAGGGCAAAAAGACCGACTCAAGTCCCTGAACAGCAGGATGGTCACTAAAATTGGAAATCAGCGGAAAATACGGAAACTGAACCTGTGAATTGATCATAAAAGGTCCTTGCTGCTGACGAACGGATACTGAACCGCAATTGGCATCGATCACATAAAAATTATTTACATTAATGCCTTTTTCAGCCAGCCAGGAACGCAACCCGATTTCAGGAACGGCCTGCAGGTTCACCTGGTTAAGATTACTCTGAAGCGTGCTGAAGGCCAGGTAAATATTTCCGCCCCGGGCCATATATTGATCAAGTTTTTCGATATGGCTTTGAGGAAATGTATCCTTCGGGTCAATGACAGCAATGGTTTTAAAATAGGAAGGGATCTCTGAAGTATCCGTGATCGTATAAGGTTGTACGTTATAGAGTACCGATAATTGTTCCATTAGCTGCATTGAAGCATTCATCGAAGGCTCCCCATGCCCCTGCAGAAAAGCCACCTGAGGTTTTTCAACAGCGGAAAGTTTTTTTATGGCAGTAGTTAAGGCATATTCCATGCCGCTGCCTGGTTGAATAACGGGGATCACCTCCTTTTTATCTCCCATCTGCAGGATGGCACCCATATAAGCCCTCATTTGCTGTACCTGATCGCGTTCCCTGACGTTAACCATAATAGGGCTTATTCCTGATTGCTGAGCTTCCATCTCTGCTTCTTCACTCTTATTGGGATTCAGGAATTCATAGACCACATTCCCGTCAGACCGGTTCTCATATTCCACCAACAGGTCAACAAAATCCTTTCTGCTTTTAAGCAACTGTGGCGGAAGATCTTCGGAATAATATGCTGTGATGGTGATCACGTCATTAAGGTCCCGTAGAATATCTTTTGTAGCATTACTAAGGGTATATTGCTTATCAGCCGTAAAATCCAACCTGAAAAAAAGCTGGTTGGAGATAAGATTAACCACCAGTATGATAGCTATTAGAATACTTACTTGTGTATATACATTTTTCTTCCTCATGACATTTTCCTTTATGCGTTTTCAATCAATGTTGCCAGTTGCGTCTGGATAACATGGTTTCAGACAACATCAGGCCAAGAAATATAAAGGTCAGGTAATAGATAAGATCCCGTGTATCGAAAACACCGCGGGAAAGAGACTCATAATGGGTTCTGGCGCTGAGGTAATCAAATATGCTTCCCAGATTCCCGGTAAAGCTGGAAGCCATGATGTCTGCCAGGATATGAAAGAAGATCCCGATCAGCAGGGCCAGCAGGAAAGCCACAATCTGGTTGCTGGTAAGGCTGCTGGCAAACAACCCGATACTTATATACATGGCACTGATCAGTAAAAGCCCCAAATAACCACCCACGGTGGCTCCATGGTCAATATTGCCCAGTGAAGCTACTGTTATGTAGTAAGGCAATGTACTCACCAGCGCAATCGCTACCAACAGTAAATTTGATAAAAATTTACCCATCACAATATCCCAATCACTCACAGCCTTGGTACTTAACAGTTCAATAGTCCCGGAACGGTTCTCTTCTGCAAGCGATCGCATCGTAATAGCAGGAATAAAGAAGAACAGGGTCCAGTAGGAAATACCGAAAAAGACCTGCAGGCTTGCCTGGTTGATCAGAAAGATTGTATTACCGAAAAGCCAGGTAAAAAACCCGCTTAACCCAAGGAATAATATAATCATAATATAGGCGATCAGCGAATCGAAAAAGGACGCCAGTTCTCTTTTGGTAATGATCCATATCTTTTGCATAATATTCTGTTTTAATTGGTCACTTCACGGAAAACATCCTCAAGCTTGGTCTCGATACCCGACATTTCTAACAGATACCATTTATTTTTAACACAAAGATCAAAAACAGGCTTTCTTGAAAAAGCCTCCGGCTTACTTTGTATCAGGAAAAAGCCTTCATTATCCTCCATTTCAGTTACTTTTTCAACCGTAGCAAGTCCCAGTAAAGCTTTTTTCACTTTTTCCTGGGCACCTTCGATCTTAACAGCAATAAGTTCCTGGCCCTGCGCCTGCTTTCTTAAGGTCTCTGAGGTACCATCGGCAACGATCCTGCCTTTGTTGATTATCAGGATCCTGTCACAGGTTGCCTCTACCTCTGATAATATATGAGAACTCAGGATCACTGTCTTCTCCTTGCCCAGTTCCTTGATCAGCTTACGGATCTCGATGATCTGGTTGGGGTCCAGTCCTGAGGTAGGCTCATCAAGTATCAATATTTCCGGATCATGGATCATAGCCTGGGCCAGCCCGACGCGTTGCCTGTATCCTTTTGACAATTCATTGATCTTTTTATGCCTTTCAAGATTCAATCCACATACATCCACCATTTCCCGTATCCGTCCGTTAATTTGCCCTTTATCGATACCCTGTACTTCACCACAGAACTTAAGATAATCGATGATCGCCATATCCATATATAGGGGATTGTTTTCCGGCAAATAGCCTATCCGTTTCTTTATTGCTTCAGGATCTTTCTTGGCTGCAATGCCGGCCACGGTGACCTCCCCGTCGGTAGGTGCCATATAGCAGGTAAGCATCCGCATGGTGGTGCTTTTACCTGCCCCGTTTGGACCTAGAAAGCCAACTATCTCTCCGGGCATTACTTCAAACGAAATATCATCAACAGCTTTCTGATCTCCGTATTTCTTTGTAAGATTTTCAACAACAATCGAAGCCATAATTCATGTTTTTTGCGGTCGCAATTTTATACCTTAACGTAAAAAATATCAATAGTTTTCGGTAAAAATTATTAAAAACCAGTGAAATATCCGGTCTTCAATCCTCACCGGCCTATGGAGCCATAAACAGATCGATGTCCCAAAAGATGGGTAAAAGATACCGCATGGTCAGCGTAATTACAATTATCGATATGATATTCATCCAGAACCCTGTCCTTACCATATCTGATATACGGATATAACCCGAACTGAAGACGATAGCATTGGGAGGGGTAGCCACTGGCAGCATAAATGCACAACTGGCCGACAGACAGGCTGATATCATCAGTGCGTAAGGGTGAAATCCAAGCGCGCTGGCGATGG
>CAZYDB010000393.1:3124-3615 GCA_964645995.1 uncultured Roseivirgaceae bacterium | reverse complement strand
ACATGAATCCACGGGCTAGGCTTACCACACCCTCACCGCTCTTTATTTCACCAAAACCGGTATTACAGGCACTTAAGCAGGCCAGATCAGCATTGAATTGCATATTATACAATTCATACGTATGTAACAAACCGTCTTCCAGCGTATCCTTACCAGGAGAAAAAATCAGTTTGGAATACATTGGCTCATGATCATTGATGATGGCATGAGATGCTATATGGATGATCCTGGCCTCTCCTGCCAGTCGCTTGAAATTTTCTTCCGTAGCGTTTTCATCAGAAAAGTACTTTCCCTTCCAGATAGCAGAAGATCGCCTTACTTCTTCCAAAGCCTGGGGGAGTTTTTCAAGTTCGTCCGCCAGCTTATTATCAGATGCGGACCGGGAAGCCAAAAGGGGGTTCGACAATTTATTAAAACCGGGTGAAAAACCAAGATAAGAGAGGCTGGGAGACTGCCTCGACCTTGAACTCCGGGCCCTGGAGGGTGATGGC
>CAZYDB010000393.1:0-3114 GCA_964645995.1 uncultured Roseivirgaceae bacterium | reverse complement strand
TTTTCGAAATCAGCTTCTAGCGATTCAACCATTGACTTAAGTTGTTCAAATCTTTTCATTGTTATAAGGTAATTAAGGTTATCCGGCTGTGGCTCATCCCTGAGTAATACTTCAAACGGTAGATAATTAAGAATACCATCAGGAATAACGGTGATGTATTGAACCGCACTGAAACTATCTATATCGATAAAGGGTTGCATCAGCATTTTATATATTTCATGCGAAATTGCTGCCTTAAAAGTCCCTTTACTCAGCATTTGAATGAAACTTCCCAGATCAGATTTCATTGACCCTGACAATTGAACCTTCATATGATCAATTGAGTGGCTTTTAATGGAAATTCCAAAAATTATTTCATCGCCAACAAAATATTCAATAACTGATTCATTTTCTCTCAACCCCTGTTGCAGGTAAGTCAGGGGAGTATAGGACATTTCATGTTTTAATTGAAAATATTCCGGATAAATCTTCTTAAGATTACTGCTAAACAAATCATAATCCCTTTTTTTCTTAAAATACTGATCCTTTAAATCCTCAATAATACTGCTATCGGCTGTATTTTCTGCCTCATATATTTTTTCCTTTAATAAGCTTATGCTTCTGGAAAGCTCTGCTTCCTTGCGACTAATGGAATCCGGAAGCATTACCTGGCTGATCAGGGTATTATTTTTTATTTGTTCCAGTAACAAAATAGATTTGCTCTTTTCAAAATACCTGAAGGCAAGATCTAAGAATTCCGGGGAAGCATTCGCTTCATAAAGGTCGAAAGCCACAGCTATCGCAGTTTCATAAAACGTACGGGTCTTGGAAAACAGTAATTCTTTGGATCCTGGAGTCTGATAATCAATTCTCAAAATATCAATTGCCTGATCCGTTGACCTTGCCGTTGCTAAAGCAGCCTGCAGGTATTTTATTGAATCATTTTGTTGATAGAATGCATACAATGCCTTCGTTTTCCTGATCAGCACATCAATGATGGTTCGTGTCGACATGGCATTGTGAATGCCAGGATTTGAAAAAATATCCCGGTTATTGAAGGACGGGGCCAGGGCGATCAAAGCCTCCTGACTTGCATCCAGGCTTTTATCATATGCCCCGGTACTAAAATAATACTCTGAGAAATAGTAATAAATATCAGCCCGTATCTTATGTTTCCCGGGTAATACCTTCCTGGCAATCTCCTCAGCTTTTTTAATTGCAGAAAAAGCCTCCTCGATCTGGTTGTTTTTCAGATAAAAATCAAAAATATATCCATAAGTTTTTACAATCTCCGGATGCATCTCACCATACAATTCCAGCTTAAGCTTCAAGGCCTTATCATAATACACGAAAGCCGAATCCCTCTTTTCAAGATAATTATAAGCATTGGCAATATTGATGTATATTATTCCGAGATATGGATTATCCGGCCCAATGGAAATCCTTAAATTCTGAATGGCCTTCATGCTGTGGTTAATACTCTGTTGATACTCATGTTTATTAAAATAGCTGGCTCCAAGGTTCATGTAGGCAATGCCGATCGACCGGTGTTTTTCGCCATACTGTTCAAGGATCAAATTGAGCGCTTTGTTAATATATAAAATGGCCTGATCGCTATCAAACTTTTCCAAATAAATGAACCCTAGATTATTATAATTTTTAAGAACACTCAAATGTCCTGGACCTCTGTTCTTTATATTCAATTCAAGCGCTTTCTTCAAAGCATCCTCCGCCTTTTCCCATTCACTTTTCTGTACAAGAGGAAAGGCCATATCACTATAACGATCGCCTATCTTGTCGTAATCCGTACCAAAATTTTCAAGCGTCTGCTCCAGGGATTTTTCAAAATAATAAGCTGATGAATCGTACGCTCCACTATAGCCATAGGTATAACCATAATCGGTATAGAGGGCAATCAGCCGGTCAGCAGTATCAAAATCAGCCATAGCGCATAATGACCTTGCCTTGTCAAGATGATCTAATGCTGCCGGAAAGTCCCCTTTGGCATACCAGTAATACCGGGCCAACTGATTATAAACCTCAATTACGTGGGGATTAACCTCCTCGATCTTGTTATCTTTTATCAGCTCCAATATTTCCCGGCCATTCCCCTCCACATAATTAATCTGGTCGGTTTTAAGATAGTTCCTGTTAATGCCGGCAACTGCTTCTGTATATTTCTTCCAATTACCTTTTTCCCTGAACACCCTGGCGGCCTTTTCAAAAAAATAGATCGAAGAATCGCGCATTTCCTGCTTCTGATAAGAATAGGCTAACCTGATATTCTCATCGGCTAACGTATTATTGAGCTCCTGGCCAAGAAGTGTTCCGGAAAATACAAATAATAAAACAGCTAATAATTGTTGGGTCTTTGTCATTAATAAACCTGATTTTGAGGTTGATTTAAGATAATGGAGTCCTGAATATACCGTAAATTTATTTGTTCACAAAATACAAGTATTCTATGAAAAACATATTCTTGTTCTAAAAGGATTGACCCGGCATCAAAGGCTTTGTTTTTTATACTATCCCCCTATTAAGAACAATCCCACATAACCCATGATGAATACGAGGATGATCAGTACACTCTCCCAACCGATAAAATTTAAATTAAAACAACCGGAAGGCCTTTGTCCAATTGAATAAAATGATACCAATTATGTCAATGAATACAATCATATATTTCTTCCTTGTAAGAAATACAATGTCTTAAATTTTCTCTATGGCCCAAGCCTGCCACATCGGTCGGCGGTTTGTGCAGGGTTATCTCCAGGATAAGTTTGTGCCAACAACCAGACGTGTACCAGTGACCGTGCCCCCAGCGCAATTTCAATGCCAGGGAGAGGATACCTGAGATTTTTTCTTTATATAACAGATCATAGGATAATAGTATTCAGATTAATACATTGTATCTTGACTACCAAAACGATTGTAGATCCGGTATGAAATTCAAAAAACATTTTTTACATATCTGTTGCCTGATTGTAATAATTTCCTGCAACCAGGAAAGGCAGGTTATCACAAAGCAGCCCGAAAAGATCATTTTTGATACCGATATGGGATCAGACTGCGACGATGCCGGCGCCCTGGCCTTGCTGCATGCCTATGCCGATAAGGGTATGGCGGAGATCCTGG
>CAZYDB010000392.1:0-3640 GCA_964645995.1 uncultured Roseivirgaceae bacterium | reverse complement strand
AGAAGAGCACCGCCTTGAAGAGGCCATTCAGGCATTACTTGAATTGAAAAACAGGAAGATCAGTGGAGCCAGGGTGCTCAGGATCAGTTAATCTTACGCCGGTTACCTGCAATAATGATCGTCACGATCCACAGGATAAAACCAACCAGGGCCACCAAAGTGATGGGGGGAAAGTATCCATGCCATTTTCCGGGTTCAAACCAGGAATCATAACCCATGATGATCACATGAAGCGAACTCACAACAATACCCCAGGAAATTAATTGCCTATGTAAAGGCCGGGATCTTTTTTCGACACGGTCAAAAGCCGAATAGGTAAAATAGCGATTAATACGCCAAAGAAATATCAAGCCGGCAACACCCATAAGCATACTGAGCTCACCCTTGAGGTTAAGCCTGTCCGATTCTGCAAAGAATTTTTCAAAATAAGCAGGCGACATGATGATCAGGCTGATGAATACATGAGCGATGATCAACAAAAAACTTCCCTTGCCAATGATGTCTTTCCCCTGATAGCATGAGTTTAGCCAGTGAAAATCCCGATTTTTTAGCATCGATATAACCGAACTGATGATCAATAAAAAAAATCCGGAAAGTGCCGTTGCCTTGTTGAGGATAAAAAGAGGCAAATGGGCCACCTCGACGTCACCAAAAACGATATACCTCAGGAAAGCATATACCGTACTAGCAGAAAAAACTGTTAATATAAGCCTGATGGCACCATTCAATATTATTACGTTTTATTGATGAAACCTGAATTCAAGTCCTCCGATCACATTAAACCCGGGCAGGGGAAATCCTCTGTCGATCTCATACGTTTCATCAAGGATGTTATTCATTTCCGCAAAAACATTAAGCCATTTAGTTGCATGCCAGTTTGATTTCAGGTTAAGCAGTGAATAATTTTCCGTAGTAACCGTTGTTTCATTGACAAAGGTGTTAAGGTTATTCACATATTTATAATCCAGCATGAAAGAGAATGCCTTCACATGATAAAAAGCCTGAAAATTAAGCTGATGATCAGGAGCATAGAGCAGTTCCTGAGAAGTTGAAAGATACGTATAATTGAGGTTCAGGTTCAGGTTATGCAAAGCCAGGTAATCAACAGCAAGTTCAATCCCCTGGTTGGTAAAAGCTCCTGTATTGATCTTTTTGGGCGGTGGGGCAGTAACGACTACCGCCTGTATCATATTTTTCCCGTCGATGTAGAAACCGGTCAGTTCCACACTCAGTTTCTTATTGTATAAGGTCTGCGCCCAGGAAACCTCATAATTCCATAATTCCTCGGGCTGTAATTCATCATTAGCCACAGGAAACAAGTAAAGATCGAGGACAGCAGGACTTCTGAAGCCTTTTGTAGCGGAAGCTTTTAAACTGCTATGCGAGGCCATCCTGTAGGTGAGGCCGAAGGCCGGAATATGGGCGGATCCGAACTGGCTGTTATTGACAAACCGGTAACCCGCATCTATTGAGAACTTCTCACCTATCCCCTGCTGCACCAGCCCATAAAAATCGGTTTCATTGATCTCATATTTCTGGTCAAACCCACCCGGGATCCCCGGAGGTGAATTGACATTCGTGGGTTCTCCGCCAAATTTCTTAGCATCTACGCCAAGGGTGATCACATTATTTTTCATCAGCTTGAGATTCTGATAAAAAGTAAGACCATAATTGAAATCATCTGACCGGAAACCGTCAGAAAAGGCATGATCGCCGAAATTATAGAAGAATTTCAATGCACCTTCCACCTTTTCATAGCTATTCTCCAGAGAAAGAGCACTTCTCCCCCGGGTATACTCACGTAGGCTGTCAGCAGGAGCAGCACCTTCAACAGGGCCGGGATTATTATAAGCAGCATCAGAAAGGTTCCCATCAACCGTGAGATTAATATTTTTGAATAACTGATAATCCAGTTTAAGATACCCTGTCGTATTATCAAATTCATCATTCCGGTCGTCCCTGAATCCATCTGTCTGCTCGTGATTAACAGACCCAAATATTGATAATTTATCCTTATGATATCCGGCTGCGCCACTGAAAATCCCGGTATTGTAGGAGCCATACCCCGCCTTCCCATACAGGTTCAGGCCCTCTGCAGGTTGTCTGGTGATCAGATTGACCGCTCCTCCCATAGCATTAGATCCGTAGAGGATCGATCCGGGTCCCCGTATCACTTCTACCCGCTCGATATCCGATGAAGTATAGGAATCGGCGATAGGATGACCAAAAATTCCCTGAAACTGGGGCTGACCATCAATCAGCATGAGTACCTGTGTATTGGGTGTGCCACTTACACCCCGAATACTTAAATTACCACCGGAATTAGGCCCGATACCATATCCTATAATGCTGCGCTGGTTGACAAACAGCCCGGGTACGCGGTTCGCAATAGCCGGCAAGATATTAACCTGGGTGCCAGCCTCTATTTCCTGCCTTGAGATTACGGTAATGCTGGCAGGGATCTCGCTTTTTTGTCTGGTGATCCGGGTACCTGTAATAACAAGGGGGTCTAATTGATAGGTACGCGTGCTGTCAGGGTCCTGACCGTTACTTTCCGGAATAATGAACAGGCTGGCAAAAGCCAGTATAAACAAAATTTTCTTCATAATCATCTAATTAACCTTTTTAAGTCTTTCCTCAAATTGAACAGCCTCAAAAATATCACTTCTGCTAAACTCCAGCCAGTATTTTATGGATATTTTTCTGATCTGATCGAAATAAGGAGAAGAATCTGTCGGGTATTTATGGGAGATGGTGATTATGGAAGATTCGATTTTTTCTCTGTAAAAATCTTTTAACGATAGTTTCAGCCTGATCTGATCATAAACAAAAATAGCTTCGGGCCGGGGTTGAGGATCATCCATAACAGTGATGGTTCCTCTGCCAAGACTTGCACCGGTGGCTACCTGTAAGCCATCAGCCATACAACTGACCGGCGGAATATTTCCGGTATATGCTTCAACCCGGATATCATCCATGCTGGTCTGCAACAGCTCCCGCGCCAGAATACCCATCTTGACACCCATGAGCGAATAAATCCCGAGATGACGGTGCATTTCATTGGTCAAAATAGCAGCTTTCCACTCTTCATGACCATGCGTATTAATGATCTTATCAATGTAGGGTATCAGGTCATTTTTAAATAAATTGGGGTCAACCGGATATTGATCAAAAACAACACTGGGACGGTTCGATAATTTCCAATCCCGCTCTATAATCCTTTTCATTCGCAGAAAAAATAAATCGTTGTTAAACATTAATTGTTGTTACAAAAATAACATATTTTTATATAAAGTTGTTCGGAAAAGAAGGTATTTTTAGAATTGAAATATGTGTCAGAGTGAATAATTAATGCGGGGAAATGTTGAGAAATCCACCCTGAAACCCGGGTTGGACGCATCAACGGATCGAGACATAGGCCTCCCCATTTCCTTGTTTCGCCTTTCCACGGCTTCACCATCTCCCCGTATTCCTGTTTTACCGTCAACCCGAAAACTGAAAGCAGAAGGCGGAATGCCTACCAAAAGTCGTGCCCCTCCTCGACGAATAGTCGGTACATCCTCGATCCGGGAATCGGATCCGGACCGGCGACCACGACAATGGCGTTATTTAAAGGAAGCCGGAAGTCAGCAAGTGGAAG
>CAZYDB010000391.1:0-3654 GCA_964645995.1 uncultured Roseivirgaceae bacterium | reverse complement strand
CGTAACCTTCCCGGCCACAGTGCCGGGATCTTTTACCCGAGTGTTTTTATGAAAGCCTCCATCCTCCATCCTCCATCCTCACGCTATTATCTCTCCAAAAGTGGTCCGGCGCACAAGCCATAACAAACTTTTGGAGAGATCCGATGTAAAGACTCCGGTTTCCACTCCCTTTTCACCCTTTCCGGCGGAACTGGTACCACTTGCGCCGGGGTTGGTCGCCTTCAAAATAACTTGAGTCCTGACCGTAGCCATAGCGGTAGTAATAGCCATAGCGGTAGTTATAACCATAACGGTAGCTATATCCGTAATCGAGCTTGCGGTAGTCGATATCATTGAACAGGATGCCCATGTTCCGGATCTTCCCTTCCCGGTAGAGCTCATTGACTGTGCTCAACGCGGATTTGACGGTACGCCCCTGGCGGACGACCAGCAGGTTGAAGTCCGTTACCTTGAGGAGTTCCAGGGCATCGGATACCAGCCCGATGGGCGGCGTGTCGAGTATGATATATTCATACTCCTTTTTCAGTTCTTCGATCAGCCGGGTCAGCTTCTCACTGGCCAGCAGTTCGGAAGGGTTAGGCGGGATATCTCCCCCCAGGATCAGGTCGAGCTTTTCGCCTTCCTGCTTGAGGATCACCTCATCAAGGGTGCTGAACCCGCCAAGATAATTACTGAGACCCGGCAGGTCGCGGACGCCCAGATAGCCCGGCAGGGAAGGTTTTCGCATGTCGGCCCCCAGAAGGATGGTCTTTTTCCCTGAAAAGGCGAAGATATGGCCCAGGTTGATGCTGCAGAAGGTCTTCCCTTCATCGCTTATCGAAGAGGTGACCATGAACACACTGGATGGTTTTTCTTCCATGCCGACAAAATACTGGAGGTTAGCGCGGATGGTCCGGAAAGATTCGGCGACGATGGACTTGGGGCTTTCACGGATCACCAGGTTGCTCTTGAAAGGACTATGACCGATATGGCCGACCACCGGGATGGTAGTCACTTTCTGCAGGTCGTCCTTGGTGATGATCTTATCATTGAGCAGGTCCATCAGGTAGATCAGGCCAACAGGCAATCCAAGGCCGATCAGCAGGGCGATCATGTAGTTCTTATTCTTGTTGGGATAGATGGGCACCGGGTTATACGACGGCGCTTCTACCACCTGGTAATCCGAAGTGGTTGAAGCCCTGGCAATACGGGCTTCCGTACGGCGCTGTAATAATAAGGTCAGCAGGCTTTCATTATATTGGAAAAGCCGCTCCAGCCGGGTCATCTCCCTGCATTACACCAGAAGCTCTTTCAGTGAGCTGAAATAGAAGCTCACCTGGCGGTTAATCGCCGAAACCGCTTCCCTGTTGGCCTGGCGGAGGTTGTTCATGCTTTCGAAAATATTATTGACCAGGCGTTCGGTTCTTTCATTCTCACGAACTACCAGCGGGTTCTCCCGGTTCGACTCGTTTTTATCAGCCTTATCTTCCATTTTCAGCGCGATAAAATCGGATACGAATTGATCCAACAGCGGCGCATCGAGTCCCAGGAGGTTGGGAGCAAACACTTCGCTATACCTTTTCTGTTTGATATACCTTTCCAGGTAATCGTAATACCGGTTTGCGAGTGCATACTCTGTCTTTTCCCGGTCCAACTCCACCAGTTTTTCAAACACATATTCCGACCCGTTGATAAGCTCCCGGTTCTCCAGCCTCAGGCTGTCGATCTGCACCAGGTAATTCATCAGCGAATCGCTGATCACTCCGAGTTGTTCATCGATGAAACGGATGGTGTTCGTCGCCTGTTCATTCTTATCTTCAAGGCCTTTTTCTATGACAACATCGATGTATTTTTCCATGAAATCGATAGCCTTATGCGGCATAGGGCTCCGCATGGTGAGGTTAAGGATAGCCGATCCCTGTTGCCGCCAGTTGATCTGCAGCTTGCCCCGGTATTCTCCGGTCAGGTTATCCGGGTGGTTGATCACGAAATAATAGCGGTATTCCGGATTATGGGATTGACCCGGCTGCCGGGAGACCGTCAGTTCCAGACCATTAAAGGTGCAGGGAACATCATACCGGCAGGAAGTGCTCTGAAAATAACTATTCCATTTTTCGTTGTCCGAAGAAAGGCTGAAAGCGCCGTCCGCCGTCGGGATCACATAGACAGGAATATTATAAGGTATTTGTGAAGACCCAGAATCCAGGGAAACCCGGAAAAAGCTGGCCGGATAGACTTCGGTAGTCTTTACATTACCTTCTACAAAATAGGAAATATGGAAATCAAGGCGGTCGATGGTCTCCAATATTTTCGCCGGTGATTTCAACAGGGGGATCTCCTGGAACACCTCGATCCTGTTCCGGAACATCCCTTCGCTCACGAACCCGGGGATCATCGCGTTCGTGCCTTCTTCAAATTTTTTTGTAATAATAGCAGCATTGACCTGGTATACCGGTGTTTCGTAGCGGTTCACCAGGAAGGCGATCAGCAGCGCCCAGAAGAGGGCTATTACGATCCAGTGCCATCGCCGCAGGATCTTTCCAAGGATCTTCCTGATATCCGAAAAGCTGTCCGTATTTTCCCAGGTGCTCCGCTGTTCCACTTAATTACGCAAGGTTTCAATCAATAAAAACAAAGATATCGCTGCGGTTATGAATCCCAGGGCCGACCGGGTATCCGGTATCACATACTGCCGCCAGAACCTGGCTTTCATGGGCGGGATGATGATCATATCACCGGGATAAAGGTAGAGGTTATCGGCTGCGAGGAATTCCTGATCCAGCGTATTGACATAGATCACGTACGATTCACCGCCTGTTTTCCTGACGATCTTAATATTCGACCGGTCGGCAAACTCGGTCAGGTTACCGGCCAGCAGGAAGGCGTCAAAAACATTGGTCCGGGGATCGAATGTCGTATAACGCCCTTCGTTCTCCACTTCACCAAGGACCGAAAACTGAAAACTCAGTAGTTGAATACGCACGATCGGCGTCTCGAACAACTTGCCTTCGGTCAGCAACTGCTGGATCTTTTCCTCCGCTTCGTCAAGGGTCAACCCGCTCAACTCTACAAAACCAAGCTGGGGCATCTCCAGTTGGCCGAAGTCGTCCAGGATAAAACCTGTATTCTGCCGGTCGAGCATCAGGCTGCTGACCCCCCCCTCCTGGCCGCCTCCAATCCCCTGATTCAACAATCGCTGGTTGTTAATATTATCCCCCTGGCGACCCTGGTTATATTGATCGAGTCTGCGGATCAGCCCCAATTGGGATTCGTACTCCTTAACAAAATTATATTCTTCAGGGGTCAGGCTGCCGATCCGCAGGGAGATGATATCATTTTCTTTCAGCCGGTACTGGCGATACTGGTCGTCATAAGCCTTGATGATACTGTCGCGCGGGTATTCCTTTTCCCTGACCTCCATATCCTGGAGGTAGATGAGTTTTTTGTTGGGAACGCAGGAGCCCAGAAGCAGGACAAAGGTGGTAAGAAGTAAAAAAGGAAGAAAAATGGCAATAGGCGGGAGTGGAAGCTTGAAGTTGGAAGCTGGAAGCTGGAAGTTGAGGACCGGAGGTTCGAAATCCCGCAACAGGCGGGAGTGGAAGGTGAAAGGTGGAAGGTGAAAGGTGGAAGGTGAAAGGTGAAAGGTGAAAGGTGGAAGGTGGAAGGTGAAAGGTG
>CAZYDB010000390.1:0-3698 GCA_964645995.1 uncultured Roseivirgaceae bacterium | reverse complement strand
CCCGATAATATCGCGGCGCTTATCTGGGGTTAACCACGTTACGTAACTACTTGATAATAAATACCTTAAGTGGTAAATTCGGTTTATTTTGAGAATAGTTTATGAATAATCGGGGTTAAAAAATAAACGGTGAGATAATATCCTTCCTCTAAGCTGATATTTCCCGGTGCCATTAAAAAGGCTTGAGTGAAATCCCGCAGCAATCTCATTTTTCATCGCATACAATATGTCGTCTCTACGACCGGGAACAATCGGAATCAGCAAATTATGGAAATCTGAAAGTCAGAATGAATATCTTTCGGTTTCATGCAAAAATGGTTGATAATTACAGCGCTTCTGGTCACACGATTGTTATTTGTAACAGACGCTGTCGCCCAGACATGCTGTTCGGGAGGCGTTCCTTTATCATCGAATATCGGCATGCCACCGGGAGCAGGCCAGACCCTGCAAATCAGTCTGGCCTACGATTATAATGTGCTGAGGACCCTCAAGTCAGAAAATGAGAGACGTGATGACAGGGACAGGGAGCGGTTGACCCATTCGGCTATTATTCAGTCGTCCTATGCAGCGACCAACCGGTTGAGCTTTGAATTCCTGATACCTTTTGTCGTCCAGGAGCGATCGGTTGTACAGCCCCTTCAAACCTTTCGCACAAGGACCAGCGGGATCGGGGATATGGCTTTTTTGGTTAAATACAACATTCTTCGGTCAGCAGCAGACAGGTCGTCACTGATCCTCGGCGCCGGCCCCAAAATTCCCACAGGAAAATCCGATCTCAGCCAGGAGGGTATTCGTGTTAATCCTGATCTTCAAGCCGGCAGTGGCGCATGGGATGGTTTATTTTATGGATTGTATACGCTGACTGGTTTTATCAGACCAACCATGAGCCTGTCGGCCTCGGGCATATACAGCTTTAAAGGCACCAATTTATCACCCTATGAACCCAGATCATACCAATTTGGTAATGAAATAGTTGTTATTCTCTCGCTCAGCGATCAGATTGCCATCGGGGGTTTTTTATTTAATACCTCACTATCCTTAAAATATCGAAATCAGGAACACGATATGATCAATGATGGTGTTCTTATTAATACCGGGGGCGACTGGTTGTTCCTGATGCCAGGAATTACCTATTTGGTGAATCGCTGGTTTTCTTTAAATCTCTCAGGTGATATGCCTCTTTATTCCCGTGTTAATGGTGTTCAGCTATCTACCAGCTATCGTCTGAACCTCGCATTGTATTTTCAGTTGCCGGTGAAAGGATCTGATTTCGTAGCTGTTGATTGATAACGCCGGGTAATAAAATTCATCCGAGGGCTATAAAATAATAGAATGCTGTTTGTATCTCTACCGAACCATTCTCTTCAATCACGGTTAACCTGGATGACCTTGTCCTTTAATACACGCTCCCATGCCCAGAAAAGGGCAAAATAGGAAGTAGGTCTCGACAACCTTTCTCCTTTTCTTGGGCCTTCAACGGCTTCGCCAAAGATATTCCAGCGGGTTCCGGTATCGTCTCTCATTACGACCGGGAAGGCCTCCTGGATGGGTGTCATGGAATAATTTGTTTCAAAGGCGACGATGAACCTGTGTTTCTGACTGCCTACCAGAATGATATCCTGAGTTGATTGATTATTCAGAATATTGATACCTTCTTCAAATTGTTCTAATTGAAAAATATCGATCTGCTGTCCTTTGATAATGCCGAATACTCTTTCTCCTTCGATCGATTGGGCAGTATGGGCATCTGTTAACGATTCATCGAAAGCATTTCGGTTGTTAGAGGAAGATGATTTGTTCCTGCCCGTAAATACCAGTGCAGCAGGATACTGGTCTTTAATTGACTTCCACCGGATTTCAATGATCGGGAGAATATTTAATTTCTGCCGGCTGCGATCTCCCCGTACACCTTCCAGGCGCATCTGTGACCATATGGTCTCTGTTTCGAAATCATAAGGCATCAAATTTGAATTAAAAAGGAATCCCGAAGGAGTGAAATGCAATGTGTCATCCATTATTATTCGCTTCCATGCAAGACTGCTCTTCGTCAAGGGACAATAGGTGATTGCCAGATGAATACCATCGATTAGGTCGTTTACAATTTCAACAGCATGCATCACGCCTGTCGGATAAACATATACCTGGTTTTCTCCCTTATATACGATCACAAGCTCATTATCATCGATATTTCGTGCCTGGCCTGCCTGAACATAGTCAGGATTATCGATCAGTGGCCAGGGGATCAGGCTTCCTCCGATATCATTTTGATCGATTTCCCATTCGGAGTTGGTGTTGAATACAGGATCTTCCGCACAAGCCAGGAGAATGACAAGGGTAAGGCTTATTGAGAAATTTATTCCCGTCTGTCTATTTAAGATTTTCAACTTGTTTCTAAATTTGTTAAGGATAAATCTACCCTGATTTTTAGAAATGAATTGTCACCCTGAGAACATTTAAAAGGAAACATGGGATTCATGCCGGGAATTTGCCTGGCAAATGGTTCAGAAAAGTCATCTCTTTCGTGGTCCCCACCGTTTTCAGGTAATTTCTTATTATTATATTTCTCTATTCAACGATTTCCAAAATCCCCATAATGTCCTTAACTTACAAACCTGCATAAAAAACAGGTATTATGTCGTCCATTATTTCTCTTCCTGAAGAAAAGATCCGGATTCTTCAGCAGGGCAGGGTGTTTGTCCCCAGTCCGCTGGCTTTGGATGAAAATTTTAAACCTCTACCGGCCGCTCAGCGGCTTCTTACCTTGTATTATATTCGTTCGGGTGCTGCTGCGGTGATCCCCGGGGCTCATACCGGGGAGTTTGCATTGGATGATCCTGCGATCTTCAGCAATTGGCTGGGCTGGGTAAAGGAAATGACCCTTGCCTATGGCCAGGATATGATCCTGATGGCGGCAGTGGGAGGGGAGGCGGTTTATCAACAGGCGGAGACGGCTGCCAGGCTGGGATATGATCTGGTGATGGTCGCGCCAACAGCCTTTGCAGGAAAGACCGGTAAAGAAGTGATGCAGATGGCCAAAGATCTTGCTTCAGTCATTCCTCTTTTTGGTTTTGAACTTCAGCAGGCAATAGCCGGTGCTTATTTATACGATCATGAGTTGTGGGAACAGCTGTTTCAAGTTATGTACGGAGCCAAAGGGGCTTCTTTTAATACGTACCGGTCACTGGTCATGCTCGAAGCGGCCGCCAGATCGGATAGAATGGATCACCTGACCTTGCTTACCGGGAATGATGACCGGATCGTGACAGACCTCAATGGGGAGTATTATTTTGAGAAAGGGCTCAATAGAAAAAGGATCCGCTATCATGGCGGGTTGCTGGGACATTGGGCGACCGATACCCATGCCGTGGTACATTGGGTCGATCATATTTTTAAAGCGAGAAATGGAGAAGGCTGGCGTTTTCCCATGACCCTCCAGGAGCTGTCTCACGCGGTCAACCGGTGTAATATGGTGCTTTTCGATGCGTTGGGAAATTTTGAGAACTCAGTCTGGGGTGTAAAATACAGGCTGGCTTCACTTGGACTATTACCCAACACTATTTGCAGGTATGAAGAAGGGCGGAAAGGTCAGGCAGAAGCGATCGATAATGTATATGGAATGTTTCCTGAATTGACCGATCGGCAATTTGTCAGAGAGAATCTTGTCTGGATGAAAAAAGAATTAGGAATAAACTATTGAT
>CAZYDB010000389.1:0-3719 GCA_964645995.1 uncultured Roseivirgaceae bacterium | reverse complement strand
CATCTCTCCAAAAGTCTTCCAACCCGCAAGCCCACGTAAACTTTGGGAGAGATCCGACCTCATCCCGGATGCAATTCCGGGGCCTTCCCAGCCCCAAAAACGTAACCTTCCCGGCTGCAATGCCGGGATCTTAACCGGGATTTTTGCCTGGATTTTCTATATGAATATTGTATGAAAAGACCCCGGCATACCGCCTACTGCGGCACAGGTTGAAGCCGGGGAGGATAGCGTCTTATTTGATTCATCGATTTCATTCTTCCATGTCCATCCTCCATTCCCGCTTCCAGCGGGATTTCGAACCTCTGGTTCTCAACTTCCATCTTCAAGCTTCCATCTTCAACCTTCCATCCTCCATCTTCCATCTTCATTCTTCCATCTTCATTCTTCCATCTTCCGTCCTCAGGCTATCATCTCTCCAAAAGTCTTCCAACCCGCAAGCCCACGTAAACTTTGGGAGAGATCCTTCCTCCATTCCCTGCTGCGGTTATGGTTCTTTTATCTCATATTTCATGCTTTTCTCCCGTCAACATTATAATTTTGAAACTTCAGTTATTGGGAAAATCGAAATGACACCATATTGAACAAGACAAAAGCCCTTTACGATCTTTTTGAGAAACATACGGGGAACAGGCCTGAACAGATTGAGGCATTACCCGGGTCAGGTTCATACCGCGAATACTACCGTATGCAACTTGAACAAAAAACCGCCATCGGGGTATACAATCACGACAAAAAGGAAAATGAGGCTTTTTTATCATTTACCCGCCATTTTTTAAACAAAAACCTACGGGTACCGCAAATACTGGAAGACAACACCGCAAAAAATGTCTATTTGCTGCAGGATCTCGGAGACATGACGCTCTACTCCTTTCTGCTGGATAACCGGAGAAACGGGGATTTCCCTGAACTGGCGCTTTCCTATTATAAAAATATCATTGAAGACCTGCCTTATTTCCAGATTTACGGCAACCAGGGCCTGGATTATTCAAAATGCTACCCCCGTGCTGCATTTGACAAACAATCCATGATGTGGGACCTGAATTATTTTAAATATTACTTCCTGAAACTGGCCAAGATCCCCTTTGACGAGCAGGAACTCGAAAACGATTTCCAGAAGTTCTCCGACTGGCTCTTAGCGGAAAGAGATGATTTTTTCCTTTACCGGGATTTCCAGTCGAGTAATGTCATGCTTCATGAAAACAAACCCTGGTATATTGATTACCAGGGAGGGAGGAAAGGCGCCCTGCAATATGACATCGCTTCCCTGCTCTGGGATGCCAAGGCAGACATCCCGTTTGAAACACGGCATTACCTGCTCGAACACTATATCGAAAACCTTCAGCAGCACACACCTATCGACCGTGATCAATTCAGTGAGTTTTATTATGGATTTGTATTGATCAGGTTATTGCAGGCCATGGGCGCTTTCGGTTTCAGGGGTTTTTATGAAAACAAACCAAGCTTCCTTAAAAGCATCCCCTATGCCTTAAAGAACCTTACCTTCCTGATGAACCAATATATGCTGGGTATCGAGCTACCGCACCTCACGAAGGTATTAAAAAACCTTCCGGAAGCGCCTGAACTGCAGCAATTTACGGATTCAAAAGAATACCAGGGACGTCTGGTGATCGAGATCAACAGTTTTTCATACCGCAGAGGCATCCCGGTCGACCTTTCCGAGCACGGAGGGGGTTTCGTTTTCGACTGCCGGGCCATTCATAATCCGGGCAGGTACGAAAAGTTCAGGAACATGAATGGACTGGAACAGCCCGTTATCCGATTCCTGCAGGAGGAAAGTGATGCCGATGAATTCATCCAGGATGCCTGCCATCTGGTAGGCAAATCGATCGAAGCCTATATGAAGCGGAAATTCACCAACCTGATGATCAATTTCGGCTGTACCGGCGGACAGCACCGGTCCGTTTACTGCGCCGAGAGGATGCGCCAATCACTGGAAGAGAAATATAAGGATGGGATTGATGTTGTGGTCCACCACCGGGAGCAGGAACTTAAAAAGCTTGGCCTGTGAAAGCGATGATCCTGGCTGCCGGATTGGGCACCCGCCTCCGTCCCCTGACAGAAGAGCTCCCGAAAGCCCTGGTTGAGGTTCATGGCATACCCATGCTGGAGATCATCATCCGGCGGCTGATCCGGGCGGGTTTCAATGAAATCGTTATCAACCTCCACTACCTGCCGGAAAAGATCATGTATTTTCTCGAGAAGAACACGTTCACCGGGGTAAATATCCGATTGATCCGGGAAGAACCCGATATCCTGGACACGGGTGGAGGAATTAAGAATGCCGCTTCCCTGTTACAAGGTGAGGAGCCCTTCGTGGTCCATAATGTAGATGTGATCTCGGATATCGATCTTAGGGCCATGGTCGGATATCATAAAAAAGCAGGAGGACTTGCCACACTCGCCGTACAGGGAAAAGACAGTGAACGCGGGCTTCTGTTTGACGAAACCATGAAGTTGGCGGGATGGGAAAACCGGGCTTCTGGATTGAGAAAAGTGGTTGAAAAAAAACAGAAGGCGCGACTGGTGCGATATGGGTTCTGCGGCATTCATGTGATTGATACGGCCATCTTTGACCTGATGCAGGAAGAAAGCAAATTTTCAATCATTGATACTTATATCCGGCTGGCCGGAGCGCACAGGATCCTTGGTTACCCGGTAGAAGATAATTTTTGGACCGATATCGGATCGTTTGAGCAACTGGAGACAGCGAACCGAAGGGAGAAGGTGAGGAAGATAGTGGAACTGTAAGTTGTAAGTAGCCCTCTTTCGCTATGACCCTGCGCTTTGATCTTACGCTAAAAGCTTCGGATCACAAAGAAAGTTACGGAGGGCAAGTAAGGTTCCGGCACTGTAGCCGGGAAAAAGTCCGAGGTCTGATGTCCAAAGCTACAGGAAGGCATTTGTCAATTTTTATTTTAGCCGAAGGAATGACTAAGGCATAATTTTTAAATCGTTGTATTAAAATTATACCCTATGAGCTTACCAGAATCCCGAATGATCAACGGTTTCCGTCATATCCGGTATACCGCACCTTTAATTGAACCTGAGGAAATGATCCGCCGGTCGGCGTCCTTTTATGAAGAAGCGACCCATAGACGATCGGTAAGGAGTTTTTCAGACCGCGAAGTGCCCATGCAAGTGATGGAGAACCTGATCCGTGCGGCCGGCACTGCACCATCAGGCGCCAACAAACAACCTTGGACCTTCTGCCTGATAGGTGATAAGGAAGTGAAAAGAAAGATCCGGGAGGTTGCAGAGAAGGAAGAATATGAAAGTTATCACAACCGAATGCCGGAGGAATGGCTCGATGACCTCAAAAAGATCGGTACTGACTGGCATAAGCCCTTCCTTGAGTCGGCTCCCTGGCTGATCGTCGCTTTCCGCAGGGTCTATGAAACGGACAAAGCCGGAAATAAGAAGAACAATTATTACGTCACCGAATCCATCGGCCTGGCCTGCGGGATGCTGCTGACAGCCATCTATCATGCCGGTCTGGCCGCCCTGACCCATACCCCCAGTCCTATGAATTTCCTGACCGAGATCCTGGAACGCCCGGACAATGAGCGTCCCTTCCTGCTGATCCCGGTTGGGTACCCGGCTGAGGAAACCTATGTACCGGATATTAGCAGGAAGCCCTTGGAGGAGATCTGTGTGGTGTATTGAAGATGGAGGGGGGAAGATGGAGGGGGGAAGATGGA
>CAZYDB010000388.1:2710-3752 GCA_964645995.1 uncultured Roseivirgaceae bacterium | reverse complement strand
GTTGTATGGGCCCACCATATGTTTGTTTCCGGCCTCAATCCTTTTCTTGGTTCGATTTTCATGTTACTCACCCTTATCATTGCTGTTCCCAGTGCAGTTAAAGTCTTTAACTACCTGACCACTTTATGGAAAGGGAATATTGTATTTACGCCTGCAATGCTGTTTTCGATCGGGCTGGTTTCCTTTTTCATTTCAGGAGGGCTGACGGGTATTTTCCTGGGTAATTCCGCGATAGATATTCAATTGCATGATACATATTTCGTAGTAGCTCATTTTCACCTGGTAATGGGTAGCGCCTCCTTTTTCGGGATGATGGCGGGTGTTTATCACTGGTTTCCGAAGATGTTTGGCAGAATGATGGATGAGCGGTTAGGGTATATTCACTTCTGGATAACTTTCATCGGCATCTACCTGGTTTTCTTCCCCATGCACTACCTGGGAATAGCCGGCTTCCCACGCCGTTATTATTCCTTTACCAACTTTGATGCTTTCAATATCTTTACCGACCTGAATTCTTTTATTAGCGTTGCTGCCATCCTTACCTTCGGCGCTCAGCTGATCTTTGCCTTCAATTTCATTTACAGTATATTCAGAGGCCGTCTGGCACCGCCAAATCCCTGGCGTTCTAATACGCTGGAATGGACTACACCGAGATTCCCAAAACATGGGAACTGGCCTGGTAAAATACCTGAAGTACATCGTTGGCCGTATGATTACAGTAAACCCGGAGCCGAAGATGATTTTATTCCTCAGCATATTCCGTTATCGGAAACCCCGGATTCCAACCTGGCTCATGAACAGGAAAAAGTAGAAGAGGAAGCAACCGCAAGTAACAGGAAACATTAATAGAAATATGTTCTTCGACAGGATCAGCTTCATAACACTGATAGCCGTATACTTTCTGATACTGGTCGGCGGAATTGTGCGATCAACAGGATCGGGCATGGGCTGCCCGGATTGGCCTAAGTGTTTTGGAAGTTGGATACCACCTGCATCTGAGAATGATTTACCTGCTGGTTATAAGGAAGTCTATGTGCAGCAT
>CAZYDB010000388.1:0-2700 GCA_964645995.1 uncultured Roseivirgaceae bacterium | reverse complement strand
ATGAGCGGTTTGCCAGCTACCTTGACGCCCTCGGGTTTAATGCAAAGGCCGAAATCCTGAGAACAGATGCCGCCATACTGGCTGAGACCGAATTCAACAGTTTCAAAACATGGACAGAGTATGTCAACAGACTTATCGGTGCCGTCATAGGCCTGCTTGTTTTTGCTACGATGATCGCCTCTGTTAAGTATCGCAAAAAGGATAAAATAATTTTTAGCGGATCTGTTGCATTGTTTATCCTGGTTGCCTTCCAGGGATGGATCGGTTCTGTCGTTGTCTCCTCGAATCTGGTGCCCTGGATGGTAACTGTTCATATGCTCATTGCTGTGGTTATCGTGGCTTTGCTTACCTACCTCGTATTCCGGACGAGAAAGGATCGCTGGATAACGGAAAAAATATCTAATTTAAAACTATTGAATGTCTTGCTGATAATAGCCTCGTTCCTGATCATTATCCAGATCATATTCGGGACCCAGGTAAGAGAAAGTATTGACAGGATCGCTATTTTAATGAATTACCAGTCCAGGGATACATGGATCGATGCTCTCGGCTTAAAATTTATGATCCACCGGTCTTTTTCCATATTCATTCTCATCTACCATCTGGCGATCCTGGTAATCTTGTTCAAAAGCAGGTCCATAACGGCAGGCTTATTGAATTTCGCCAACATTCTAATGGGTTTACTTGTTATAGAAGTTGTTATCGGAGCAGTGATGGCTTATTTCGGTATACCGGCATTTATTCAGCCCCTGCACCTGTTGTTGGCGGTATTGATCTTCGGTATCCAGTTTTTGCTGTTTTTGGTTGTTAATAATTACCGGCCGATCAAGGAATCTTCCGTTAATAAAGTTCTGATATAAATGAATCATCAGCATACATCGAGCATAAGCATCCAATATAGTATTGCAGAAAAAGCAAAGGCTTATATAGAGCTATTGAAGCTGAGGTTGTCCTTTCTCGTAGTCTTTTCATCCGCCTTTGGCTTTATCCTGGGGAATAAGGGGGTCTTCGATTGGTTCTCATTCATCATGTTCTGTATCGGGGGATTCCTGATTTCCGGCAGCGCCGTAACACTCAACCAGATATTCGAAATTGAATTTGATAAGGTGATGAAGAGAACCTGTACCCGTCCGCTTCCAACCAGCAGGATCTCCAGAAACCATGCTTTGGTATATGCGGTGGCATTGGGTATCATGGGACTCTTCATACTGGGTGTTTTTACAAATCTTCTTACTGTTTATCTGTCGCTGACATCACTCTTATTATATGCCTTCATTTATACCCCCTTAAAAAGAGTGGGACCGGTAGCGGTTCTGGTTGGCGCTATCCCGGGCGCCCTGCCCCCATTGATCGGATGGGCCGGGGCGGCAGGTCTGATATCTTTTGAGGCGCTTATTATTTTCGGCATTCAGTTTATCTGGCAATTTCCCCATTTCTGGGCCATCGCATGGATTGCAGATGAAGACTATAAAAAAGCAGGATTTAAACTATTGCCGGGGAGTGGTAAAAAGGATATGAATACCGCCTTTCAGATCATGATCTATACACTCTTCCTCGTGCCCATAGGCCTGCTTCCGGCGGCATTTGGCCTGACAGGAGTTGTTTCCGCAGTCATCGTTACCTTAAGCGGCCTGTTGTTTCTGATACAGACCTTCAGGCATATGAAGAACTGCTCGCGAAAATCCGCATTATCTATCATGTACAGTTCTTTTATCTATTTACCGATTGTTCAGATTGCATTAATAGTTGATAAAATATGAATCAGATTGCCCAGGATATACAGATAATAAGGGAACCCGGTGAGCGGATGATCAATCCCGCCAAGTTCATTCTCTGGCTTTTTATGGTCACCATCGTGATGCTCTTTGCAGCAATGACCAGCGCATATATTGTAAAACAAGGGGAAGGCGGCTGGCTACAGTTCGACTTACCGGAGATTTTCTGGCTGAATTCCGGGATCATTATCCTAAGCAGTGTATTTATGCAGATGGCTTACCTTTCGGCTAAAAAAGACCGGCTGCCATCAATACGTACTTACCTTCTCATAACCCTTATTCTGGCGTTTTTATTTCTTTTCGGACAATACCAGTCCTGGAAAGGTCTCGTAGCACAGGACGTGTATTTCGTAGGCAACCCGGCCGGGTCTTTCTTATACGTTCTAACAGGATTACACGCTTTTCATCTGGTGAGTGGAATAATATTTCTGGTATTTATCTTATATTCGTCGTTTAAATATAAAGTTCATTCAAGAAAACTGAACAGGATAGAGTTGTCGGCCATCTACTGGCATTTTCTTGGTGGGCTATGGTTGTATTTATTTCTATTTCTGAAGTTAAATCATTAAAAGTTTATGGCAGTATCAGCTTCTGTTACCGGGGAATCAGCAAAAAAAATCTGGAGTGGTGGTGAATCGCCCTTAAAGGCCAGCTATGGAAAACTGATGATGTGGTTTTTCCTTTTATCTGATGCTTTCACCTTTTCAGGATTGTTGATAACCTACGGTTTCCTTCGATATAGCTTTCCTGCTTACGATGGACCACTTAGGGCGTTTAAACCATCACAGGAATATTGGCCCATACCGGAGAAAATTTTTGATGCGGTGCCTTTCCTTCATGGCGTTCATCTGCCATTATTGTTTGTGGGTATCATGACTTTCATTCTCATCCTCAGCAGTGTTACCATGGTATTAGCGGTAGAGGC
>CAZYDB010000387.1:0-3783 GCA_964645995.1 uncultured Roseivirgaceae bacterium | reverse complement strand
CATGGGTACGGTCGATGTTCTGAAGGCTGATATATCCCTTCACCTTATCCCCCACGATCATCGGCATGAATACGGCGGATAAAGGCATTTTGGTCCCCGGCACCGGCTCTGGATTGATGATTCCCAGATCGGTCAGGGACTTGTCATTCGGCTCATGGGCGACAAACGTTTTTTTGGATTCAATTATGTGCTTGCGGAGAAGGTCAAGAGGCCGGTCGGTGGGATAGTGTTTTTCTCCGTTCTCAAACAGGAAATGAAAATGTTCCGTTTGGTTCGTATAATTGAAGGTAGCAATGGATACGATCTGTGCATCGAAGATATCCCGGATCTTATCCCCGACCATCTGGTAAATAGCATGAAGGTCCATCTCCGCCACAAGCCCCTGTTGCACGCTGTTGATCACCGCCAGTTCCTGGACCCTTTGCCGTAGCTCACTGGTTCTTTCCTTGACCGTTCTTTCCAGGGTTTCCTGGTTGGCTTTCAATTGCCGGGTCCTGGCCCGTACGATCAGCCATATCATACTGCCACCCATGAGGATATACAAGACATAGGCCCACCAGGTACGGTAGACAGGGGGCTGGATATCAAAGGAAAAAGAAGCATCCTGCGTAACTACACCATACACATTCCGGGACCTCACCCTGAAAGTATATTTGCCCTCGTTCAGATTCGTATATTCTTTTTCAGAGCGGGGGCTCCACAGGGAGTATTTTTCATCAAATCCTTCCAGATAAGTCTGGTATTCCAGTCTTTCGACATTTTCGTAACTCGTTGCTGCATAACGAAAAACCAGGGAATTATCATGGTATTGAATACGCGGCATTTTTTCAAAATCCGTCCTGCCGGCTGATAAA
Source organism: uncultured Roseivirgaceae bacterium (assembly GCA_964645995.1). Lineage (GTDB taxonomy): Bacteria > Bacteroidota > Bacteroidia > Cytophagales > Cyclobacteriaceae > JAGTVG01. The sequence goes on along the minus strand of CAZYDB010000387.1, from coordinate 2,929 downwards.
ATCGTTCCTTCACCGATCCGGACCTCCCTTACCAACGCATTGAATTTCTTATCATAGTTCTTTTTCACATTCTCGTCGTACCGGATCAAACCTTCTGCCGCAGTGATCCAGGTGATGCCATTGGATTCCGGGTAAATCCAGTTAAAACTAAAGTCTGAAAGCGGGAGGAAGGGTTTCTCATTGAAAGTGAAGGTGTTATTATCGGTTTTTTCGCCAAGCGCAATGTTATTAGAAACGATCCATAATCGCCGGGCTTTATCTTGAAGAATTCCGGCATTCAGAGCCGTCATCAGATGCTTAACACTGTCAAACTTACTAGTCTGGTTAAATGAATCGGTTTTATTGTCATATACCAGGGTTTTATCCGGTGAAAAAAAATAGGGTATGCTATCTATTTCCCAGACGGCAGTAGGCCCTTCAGAAATACCTGCATCCGCAGCGTACACCTTAAGGTTTGCCACCTGGTTAGCCGGGCCCACGGAAGGGTCATCAAACTCCATTCTTACGATCCCGCGCTGTGCCGTTCCGGCCCAGAAGGTGCCATCTTTCATTTCAACACCGGCATTAAAACTGAATCCATCGGTCCCCTTGATAAATCCTTCATCGATCCATTTTCCACCGGCATCTTTAAACAGGGTAGCCGTTTTTTCTCCCAGGCCGATAATGATCCGTCTGGAATTTGCCTTTGACCGTTTAATAAGAAAGGGAACAAAATCCCGGTTCACCGATTCTCTGATAGGATAGGCCTTTAAGCCTTTGATTTCTGAAAGTCCCAAATAACTGACGGCCAGCAACTGGTCATCAAAAGTCATTAGATCAAAACACTGAATCCCGATCCCTTCAACCTGAACAAACCTTTGCTGCGAAACATCAAAACAATAGGCACCGGAAGTGGTCCCAATATATAGTTTACCATCGTGTCTTTCTGCGTCCAGCACACTACTTTCCAAACCGGATTTTTCTCCAAAAAAAGTGAATGGCGATGTGATATCAACCCTTGCGATTCCTCTTGACAGGGCAAGCCATAAAGCGCCTTCCTGATCAATATACGTATAAAGCACAGCCCCATCCTGTAATCCGCTTTTTCGGTCAATGTGTTGAATAAGCTTTCCCTCCTTATCAAGGATGACACAACCTCCACCGATACTGTTTAATGCAAAATTCCCATTCGGCAGAACAATGCCCGGAAGATATGGCTGGAAGGTACTGAAGATTTCATCAGCTTCGGTTTTAAAAGGGGTGAATTTCTCGCCGTCAAACAAAAAAAATCCCCGGGTTACTGTCCCCAGCAATACTTGATCCTGATCATAAGGCAGTATATGATAAATCCTTTCACTGGAAAACCTTTCACCGCCCGGCAACAATACGATCTCATCATTTTCCAGCTTTTCCATTCCTTTTCCCCATTCCCGTATATATAATTTTCCATGAACAACCTTTGACATATGGAATCCATTCTCCGAAGGCCAGACTTTGACACCCTTATCGTTCAACCTTATCAGTTTATTGTGCGTATTCAGATACATTCCATCATTCAGCAAATGCAGGTCCCACACCTCTTCAAAATCACGGTGTTCTTCAGGTAATTGATCCTTTATGGAAATGTAGACGGTTTTCCCCAGGCTATCCTGAGATAAATAGCCAATGAGGTTGTTCCCTCCCACGTAGATCCGGCCGTTTTCATCCTTTGCAAAACATCTCGCACCTTTATTGTTTTCAATGGTTATCAGTTGCCAGGCAGAGCCATCGTATTCGAGTATTCCGTTAATATTGGCTGCGTAAATGATTCCTCTGTCATCCTGGATGATGCTCCAGTTAATAGGATTGGCATCATAATCCGAAGGCTCGTAATTGACAATGAAAGGAAGGCCGGTTTCCTTATTTTGCTGCCCAAAACCTGTTGAAAGGGACAATAAATTCACCAGAATGAACACAAGGGGCATTCCGGTTTTCTTTAACGTATTCAGATGCATACTTATATTACTATGTTATTATCGATGATAGATCATAATGAATAAGGGGTCGGTTGGTATCACGGGAGATATTCCAATCCGATTGTCAAATAACCCTTCAGATAAATAAAACTGATGAAATTGAGAACCCTCGAAACCCTTTTTAGCAGGATTAAATACTGCATAATCACGCAATATAGTAAAAAAGTGGTTCTGCCAAAACATCCCGGGAAAATATAGTGTTTTTTTAACAACCTCTTAACAGGAAGAAACAAGGTACAAAAAAAATGAAATCCCGGCCTTTGACTTTAGGTTGGAGGCCGAAGGCCGGAATTCCCGCTGGAAGCGGGAATGGAAGAAGGATCTCCTACCCGAGACAGTGTGGGTGTGAGACTGGCTTGCCTTAAAAAAATCCACAGGACGGCTCATAGTATTTTAAAAATCAAAAAATTATAAATATTCTTTCTTAACTTGTGATATCCAAAGACAAAAAATAATGAAAACCGTTATTAAAAACTTCATTTTTTTTCTTCTGTTCATTTCTTTTCAAACGCATTCGCAGCATATTCTTATCAGTTATTATAGTGAAGACGGGCACACGGAGACCCTGGCCCGGGCGGTCGAAGCCGGCGCCCGTCTTACCGGAAAATCCGTCGTCCGTCTCAAAACGGTGCAGCAGACCATGCAGGCCGATCTCTTATGGGCTGATGCCGTCATTGTCGGCTCACCGGTTCATGTCGCCAACATGGCTGCTCCTGTCCAGGAATTCATCTCTCAATGGCCTTTTGATAACCAGGAAATGAAAGACAAGGTAGGTGCGGCCTTTGTCACGGGCGGTGGTATCTCTGCCGGTGAGGAACTGGCTCAGGTCAATATTTTACATGCCATGCTCATCCGTGGGATGATCCTTGTAGGCGGCCCGGGCTGGACCCAACCCTTCGGCGCTTCGGCCATTACGGGTGAGCCCCCATTTGCAG
>CAZYDB010000386.1:0-3804 GCA_964645995.1 uncultured Roseivirgaceae bacterium | reverse complement strand
CGATAAGTACTATTTTTTGGTCTAAATTGTTTAAAATTATTGTCCTGAAATTGACATTCGGGGATGATATTAATGTCGAAGTTCTTATTTGCCAAATTATATTTACTCTTGTCGTTGTCATCTTCCATCCTCAATTTTCATTCCTTATTCCCCAAATTTAATTCCTCATTCGTCAATTTTCATCCCTCATACATCATGCCACCTGCCGCCTGCTTTTGAGTGGAGATGAGCATAATATTAACATCGCTTACAAAAATAATGCCAGGCTATCTGGGGCTTACAATCACATGGCTCGCAATTTTATTTTGAATTATTCAAGTGTGATCCTTCGGTCCTAAAGGGGAAAAATTTGCAGATTTAGCGGATCAGATATTTTTCATCCAGAAGATCCTGGTTTTTCGTTTATTCTTATCTTTCAACTGGTTGAATGGTTTGTTTCGGTATTTAGGCTTCAGGGTACGATGAGTATATCCGGTAACCGGGAAACATCCATTTAACAGGATAATAAAGATAAGCAGTATGATCAGAAAGATCCATCGGTTCACTATTTTTATTGCAGGCATTAAAAACAAACTAATTTCTTCTATAATCAGCTGATAAAAGTAATTAATTTTATGATCGCATCAGCCGCGAATGACATTTTTGATTAAAAGACTAATTTCGGGTGTTATTAATTAATCCGGTTACAAATTAATATTAAATTATCCATTACTGTAAATGAAATTTCAGATTAGGGTGATATGATTAAAAAACCATTCATTGTTCTATTCTTAACGGGAATTTTCAGCTTTTCTTATGGACAAACCGGGGAAGACAGCCTGCTACAGTATATCAATTCCCTGCGAGGGGTTGAGAAAGTTGATGCACTGAATCATGCCGTTGAGAATTTAGCCTTGAAAAATCTGTTTTTATCCGACGAACTGACCAAACAGGCGCTATCCTTATCCGACTCCCTTGCTTACCTGGAAGGCAGGATATATGCCCTCAAAAACGAAGGTTATCTGGCTTATCTGAAAGGGGACTTACTTCATGCGATCAAAGTATTAAATGATGCGCTCCGGTTTTCCGAACAGGCTGAGCAATCCGGGATAATACATCAGGTGTACCGATTACTGGCACAGGCCTATCGTGAGACCAATGCTTTAGATCGCAGTCTGATCTATTTTCAAATGGCCTACCAGTTGAACGAGCAATACGGCGATACTACCAATATGGCTTTGGCGCTTCTTGGATCAGCCGAAGTATATTTGTTAATGGAACAGCCACAGTTTGCCGTCGATGAGTATAACCGTGCCCTCAAACTCTTAAAAAGAAAACAAAACATAGCAGGCCAGGTACAGGCTTTGGTGGGTCTGGCAGATGTTTATCACTTTATGGAAGAAGAGGCATTGGCTTATAGCTATTTTGAACAAGCGGAAAGCTTGCTTGAGGAGATTTACCAGCCTGAAATCAGTATGCATTATTATGAAAGAAGGGCTGCATTATACCAGTCCTCGGATCCTGATTCCGCCATATTCTATATCAGAAAGGCTATTGACCTGGCTGATGTTACTGGGAAATTATACATGAAACGCGATTGGCTAAAGTACCTTTCGGATCTGTATGTGAAACACGGTGATTATGAAAAAGCGCATGAGATCAACCAGCAATATAACCAGTTACACGACAGCCTTTTAATAAAGGATAGTTTTTATGAGCCTGCCGGCGCAAATCAACGAATGAGTGATTTACAAATAGAGGAGGATATCGGTCATCAAATGCAACAAAATAATCCGGATTCACTAACTAATACCAGCATATTTACAATGATCATGGTTATGGCAGGCGCTTCTGTTTTTCTGGTTTTTCTTGTTTATTATCTTTTAAATAGATACCGCTTTCAGAAAAAATCACTTGCCAATATCTATAAGCTGGAAGAGGAGATCCAAACCCTGAAGGAGGAGATCCAAAAAAAGGAACAGCATATGATGATTTTGAAGGAACAGGAGGAGAATATCAAAAAACAGAATCAAAGCCTGCGGCAGATGATATCAGGCAATGAAGAAGAGGAGCATCCCATCGACCGGATTCAGGAGATATCCCGGAAAGTGGCTCTCAATACCGGAAGTAATTTTGTGAGCGTCTGGGTTTATAATGATAAGGAAAATAAGATCTACTGTTTTGATGAATATGATCGTTTCAGGGATATCCACCGGTCTGGTGGCGAGTATAATATGGACCATCTTCCTTTATATTTTGAAGCGCTGACCAATACACCGATGATCGATGCTGATAACTCCAGGCAGGATCCCAGGACGATGGAGTTGTTGACAAACCGGCTGGTAAGCAAGGAGATCTTTTCAAAACTTGATATACCTTTGAAATCCAATAATCAGCTGATTGGGATCCTCTGGGTTGAAAGGACCGGACCCGTTAAACCATGGAGCGAGGAAGATAAGAAATTCTCAATAGCCATTTCAGATCTGCTCACCCAGATAGTGAAAAACAAGCTAATACCTGATTCACCAAAAAAAGCAAAAGAAACTCCAGAAGATGATTCCTTAGCAATCAACCAGGGGCGATATGATAAAATAATTCATGAGCTGGCTATGCCAATGATTTTAATCGATCATATGTTTAAAATAGTAATGGTAAATAATGCCTTGTGTAAAATGATGGGTTATGAAGAGCATCAGTTAGCAGGCCAGGATCTGGATATTGTATTTCCCGGACAGGCTATGGTGAATCTCGAAATGTATGCCAGGATTGAAGAACTGGTCAATCAGGGATCAGCGCCTTTTGGTAAAATGGCCGGTGGAATGCTGGTGGGGAAGAGTAATCAAGAGCATACTGTAAACCTGACTGTTGGTAGCCATCGATGGAAAGATGCCTATTATATCAGTATTCTTATTTTTCCGTCATTGGTAAAAGAAGAAGTCTCGCAGAATATGGATGAGGCAATCATTCATGATGAGGACCTTGAGATGTTCTATCAGACGCTTCCGGTTAATCATAAAAGGTTCCTGCATGCGGTCTTTAATATACACTTATTATCTATTTATCATGAATTGGCTGACAATGGTTTGAAAGGAGATGTACAACGAGCGCATTTCCAAATACCTCAAATATCCGGGGCCCTTACTTGGCAGACCATTGATTTGAAGAGTATGTTAACTGCCCTCATCAACCTTGAATCTTTATCCGGACGAGGAAAAATAAAGTTTCATATTGAGGTTGATCATTCAGATATTTTACTTCATTCTAAAGAAACCGGATGGTATATGTTGTATATAATTTTGAAAAATGCCTTTGAATCCATTCGGGAAGAAGGTGATATTTATATCAAAGCCTTTTTATCAGACAATACACAGATAATCAGGATTATTGATACCGGAGAAGGAATAGCTTCCGATCTGAAGAATAAAATATTTAAACCTTTTTTCACAACCAAGACCAAATCGACGCATTATGGCTTAGGTTTGCCACTTGTAAGGGAAATTTTACGATTACATAAGGGGAAAATTAAAATTAACAGCAAATATGGAAAAGGAACTGAAGTATGGATGGAGATCCCTGTATTCAATAAAGAAGAAATATGAGAAGGGATTTGTTAATTTTTTATTCTCTATGATCCATGGATGACCAATCTTTCAATATTTTGTATGTAGATGATGAGGAACAGAACTTGATTTCCTTCAGGGCTGCTTTTCGCAGAGAATATACTATTTATATTGCAAAAAGTGGTTATGAGGCTATTGAGATACTGAAGGATCATGATATTCATTTGGTTATTACCGACCAAAGGATGCCTGAGATGTCGGGAGT
>CAZYDB010000385.1:0-3843 GCA_964645995.1 uncultured Roseivirgaceae bacterium | reverse complement strand
ATTTTCCTGGTACGGTAATAGTGGCTAAGACCGCTGATGGCCACGGACCCTGCCTCCGAAAGGTCCAGGGAGCCATCCGGTTGCTGTATCCCTTCCGGAATTTCTATATTTAGAATGCTGCCAACGATTAGTTTTGTGCCATTGATCTTGATATCATATGCCTCCCTGAATTCCATGCCGATCCTGATCAATGATTCTTCTACGAAAGGGGCCGGGAAATCGTTCCACAGCCCGGGTGTTAATCCTGTCTTCTCGAACTCCGATACTCCTTCCGGGTATTTTGCTGAAGTCTGATGTGCCTCGGAAATAAAGGAATCATGGATATGGTTGATCGTATAATGCCCGGTTGCTCTGATATTTTCATAGGTATGTCTTTTCTCGGTAGTCGGCCGCAGAATAAACCCAAGAAGAGCCGGATTGCTGCCCAGGTGAATAACCGAGCTGAAAACCGCTACATTATATATGCCTTTTGAATTTATCGTGGCGATCAGGTTAGCACTCTTAAAGCCCGGGATCGAATTGATAAGATTGAGCCTGAAGATCTTGTCCATATCCATCACATCCCCGGAAGTATAGGTTACAGGTTTCATTTTTTTTATTTTCAATATAGGAATAAACACCTGGATCAATTGATTGTTCAATGAAAATTGTAACTTGTTTAAAAAAAGAGAAGGTATGATCAAAAGAAGAAATTTTCTTAAAAAAGGAGCAATGACCGGTCTGGGACTTCTCTCCACTCCTTTTATCAATGACATTTTTCCTTTCGGAAAGCAATCGGATGATCTTCGGATCATAAATGTTGAAATAATTCAGTTTAAAAAAGCACACTGGGTCTGGTTAAAGATTCATACAAATCAGGAAGTATATGGGTTAGGGGAGACCTATCCTTTCTCTAATGCAGAATTCGGGGCCTTAAAAGACCTCGTTCATGTAATTATCGGCAGAGACCCACGAGATATTGAAGGACTCTGGAAACAAATGTACACCCGGGCAGCTTTCAATGTTACCGGCGGAGCAGAGATGCGAATACTCTCGGCTATCGATATTGCCTTATGGGATCTCTTAGGGAAGTATTATAATATCCCCGTCTACCGGTTACTGGGTGGCAAGGCCAGAAATTCAATCCGGGTTTATAACACCACCAATGGATTAGGCAAATGGAACAACGAAGACAATATTGAAGAGATCACGGAATTTTTACTGAAGAAGGGAATTAAAGCCATGAAAATCTGGCCCTTCGACCCGACAGCACGAAGAAACAATGGCTCCTATATTACCCCGGACGAGATAGTGCAGAATATTGACTGGATCAAAAGGATAAGAGACACAGCCGGAAAAGAGATGGAGATCGCAGTTGAATTCCATGCTTACTGGAACCTTCCTTCCGCCCAGCGCATCGCTAAAGCGCTTGAGCCATATGATATTATGTGGATTGAAGATATTATGTTTCCTGAAAACACGGATGCTTATGCTAAACTGGCCAGTGAAACCAGTATTCCTGTCTGTGTCAGTGAGCGGCTGGCTACCCGGTATCCTTTTCTGGATTTATTACAATCCGGTGCTTGTGATATCGCCATGTTTGATGCCACCTGGTGTGGAGGGCTTACCTCTGCCAAAAAGATCGCTGACCTCGCCGATACTTTTATGGTGCCCAGTGCGCCCCATACCTTCGGCGGTCCTGTTTTATGGTATGCCTCCATTCATTTGGCCATGGCATTGACGAACCTGTGGATCATGGAGAGCGGCTATTATTTTTATCATGACATTTACCCTGATTACGTGGATGATATAATCGTACCAGTGAATGGAGTTGTTCAGGCGAATGATCAACCAGGACTTGGGATCATGATCAATGAAGATAAATATGGACAGGATGTTGCCAGGACGGAAGTCTTTTCCTCTTGAAATTATTGCCTGCTAATTAACTGGCAGAGAATTTTATGGCTACTCATCCGGGTTGATCCTTAAAATCAGCCATGTTCATCATAATATTCCAAGAGTACTTTTCCCGCCTCGTCAAGGTCTGCTCCAAAAGTGAATATCCCCTCTTCATGACCTTCCATAACAAATATCTTCATGTTCATCAGGTTGGTATCCCGCATAAGGCTGATAATAGATCGGGCCATCTCCGGCGTGCCGTAAGCTGCTTTTTTATCCGTGGTTGGCACTTTATGTAATAATTTTTCCCACATTCCTTTGTGGTGTACATGAATTACGCCGCCGGACTCCGGAGATTCAATATAGATAGCAGCGTGGCTCATCGACTCGCTGGAAGCCATCACCTGCCCGTGACAGAGGAGCTTATTTTTTTCAATATCGACTTTAGTTACCAGAGAATAATGTTCCGGTTTTAACACTGGGTACTTGCCCGTAGCAGAGCCGGATATGATAAATCGCCCCTGCTTGTCAAACCGTTGGCTGATATTCCCGAACCCGATACCATTCCCGTACATGCCGATCAGTTTTTTATCGTAAAGAATGGTGCGCCAACGGTTAAGCTCTTTGATAAACCTGAAGGGCATAGCGGGGCTTTTTTCCCATTCACCAATAAATTTTACATATCCCTCTTCCATGAGATCCTTTATGTTATTTTTTCAGGATATAATGATCTTAACCCGGCTTCACCAGCCTGACAAACACCGCGGTCGGTTATAAAGCCGGTGACATAACGGGCTGGTGTAACATCAAATCCATAGTTTACAGCCCTGCTTTTTTCAGGGGTTATTCTGACTTCCGTAATCTTTTCTCCATCCCATCCCGTTACATGGGTCACTTCCTTTTCATCGCGCATTTCAATCGGTATTCCATTGATCCCGTCAGTAATTTCCCAGTCTATGCTGCTGGATGGGAGCGCCACATAAAAAGGCAAACCATTATCATGGGCCGCCAGGGCTTTTAGATAGGTACCTATCTTATTCGCAACATCGCCCGTTCTTGTGGTCCGGTCGGTTCCTGTTATCACCAGGTCAACCAAGCCATGTTGCATCAAATGCCCTCCCGTATTGTCGGCGATCACGGTATGAGGGACACCGTGTTCGGACAGCTCATAGGCAGTAAGCCTGGATCCCTGACTCCGGGGCCTTGTCTCATCCACCCATACATGGATATCCATGCCTTCGTCAAAGGCCATGTAAACCGGTGCGGTTGCCGTGCCATAATCAATACAGGCAAGCCACCCGGCATTGCAATGGGTTAAGACATTAACCGTACCGCCGGCCTTCTTTTCACTGATCTCACGGAGTATCTTCAGGCCATGAATACCAATATTTTTACATGAATCGATGCTTTCTTGCCTGATCCTTCGAGCCATCTCCAGCGAAGACCGGTATTGTTCTCCAGCATCATCAATTTCCAGGACTTCACCGAGGATAAGGTTAACGGCATAGGAAAGATCTACTGCAGTAGGGCGTGTATTTATCAGCATCTTTGCAGTTTCCTCTACATAAGGCCCATTCATACCCCTGTCTATTCCTTTTTTTATTGCCGCACACATACCATAAGCAGCGGTTACCCCAATAAGTGGTGCGCCACGTACCTGCATTTCCTTTATCGCAAAGGCATAGTCTTCAGGCTCAACAAGATCTTCGATAACGAATTCAAAGGGAAGTCGCCGCTGATCGATTATATGTATCTTGCCCGGGCCGTGCCCGCTTTCCCAGATCGTTTGATAAGGCTTGCCATCAATTTTCATTTCATCCGTATATTATTCATTTTAAAAATACCCATAAAATGAAGTTATTTCACAGTTTCAATGAAAAAAACGTATTTGTTTTTATCATAATTTTATATCTTGCGCAATTGAATATACTTCATATGAAAACAGCAATGATGAATAAACCCATC
>CAZYDB010000384.1:0-3868 GCA_964645995.1 uncultured Roseivirgaceae bacterium | reverse complement strand
AATATCACCTATATATCTTAAAATTACGCCGAACAATAAAAATTTATGAATAGGTAGGTTTAATTATCCTTCGAAAAGCAGTTTATAAAATGAAACTTTGATTGAAAGGGCACCTGCTGATGGCCTTCCATTCTCCCTTGTCTGCTATACAGGTCAAAATATCTTATCCGGTTTCAAGAGATTCTCCCGTTGATCCTTAAATAATAAGAAGTAAAATGATATTTTTAGGAACATTAATTTTAAACGACGTTAATCATGTCAGAATATCTTGGTGAGTTTATAGGCACCCTGATCCTGATCGCTTTCGGAGGAGGCGTTGTGGCCGGGGTTTCATTAAAAACCTCCAAAGCGGAGGGTGGCGGCTGGCTGCTCATATGCCTTGCCTGGGGTATGGGTGTCACCCTGGCCATCTATGCCGTCGGGAATATCAGCGGTGCACACATCAACCCTGCTGTGACCCTTGGCTTTGCTTCCGTCGGGGCTTTCCCCTGGGTAAAAGTACCCGGTTACCTGGCCGCTCAGGTAGCCGGCGCCTTCACCGGAGGGGTGATCATATGGCTCAATTATCTGCCGCACTGGAAAAAAACCGGTGACCCGCACGCCAAATTGGGCATCTTCAGCACCATCCCGGCTATCCGGTCCTATCCTTCCAACCTGATCAGTGAGTTAATAGGGACTTTTTTCCTGATCTTCGGGTTGTTATTTATCGGAGCCCATGAATTTACTGAAGGCCTCAATCCTATTGTTGTCGGCGCCCTCATCAGCGCCATCGGCTTTTCCTTTGGAGGCACCACGGGGTTCGCCATCAATCCGGCCCGGGACCTGGGTCCGCGGTTAGCACATTTTATCTTACCTATTCCCGGCAAGGGCGACTCCGACTGGCCCTATTCTTGGGTGCCCATTGCAGGGCCTCTGCTGGGCGGAACGCTGGGAGCCCTCCTCTACCAGGCTTTATTCGAAAATAAGATCACCCCCTATCTCTGGCTTCTGTCAGTGATCACACTCGCTATACTGCTTTATGCCTTGCTGCGGAACCAAAAACAAAAAACGGATATATAATTATGAAATATATTATCGCGCTCGACCAGGGGACCACCAGTTCCCGCGCCGTCCTGTTCAATGAATCCGGCGAGATCGTCGATATCACCCAGAAGGAGTTCACCCAGGTCTTCCCGAAACCGGGCTGGGTCGAACATGACCCTGAAGAGATCTGGAAAACCCAGCATGATGTGCTCATTTACCTGATCCGAAAAAACCCTATCGAGCCCCGGCAGGTTGCAGCGCTGGGGATCACCAACCAGCGGGAGACTACCGTCGTATGGGACAAAAAGACCGGAGAGCCTGTGATGAATGCCATTGTATGGCAGGATAAAAGAACGGCCGATATCTGTGAAGAAATGAAAAAAGAAGGCCTGGAGCCCTATGTCCGTGAAAATACCGGTTTGGTCATAGACTCCTATTTTTCCGCTACCAAGGTCGCCTGGATCCTTCGTAATGTGGAAGGGGCGCGGGAAAAAGCCTGGAAGGGTCAGTTGCTGATGGGTACGGTCGACACCTGGCTGATCTGGAAGCTGACCAAAGGAAAAGTCCATGCCACGGATTATTCCAATGCTTCGCGGACGCTTCTATATAATATCCGGGACCTGTCGTGGGATGAAAAAATGCTCTCCCATCTTGATATCCCCGCGAGCATGATGCCCGAAGTCCATCCTTCTTCCCATCACTTCGGTGATTTTGAATTTGAAGGCGTAAAAATACCTGTCGGCGGCGTCCTGGGCGATCAGCAGGCAGCACTATTCGGACAGGCCTGTTTTGAAGCAGGTTCCGCCAAGAATACTTATGGCACCGGCTGCTTTGTGCTGATGAATACCGGCGAAAAGATCCATCATTCGGAGTCAGGTCTGGTGACGACTATTGCCTGGGGCCTTGACGACAAGGTTTATTACGCCCTGGAAGGCAGCATATTCATCGCCGGTGCCGCCATACAGTGGCTGAGGGATGGCCTGAAACTTATCGATACCGCCGGAGATTCCAATTATTTTGCTTCGAAGGCCGCCGATGATGATGATGAGGTTTACGTCGTTCCCGCCTTTGCCGGGCTGGGCGCGCCCTACTGGGATATGTATGCCAGAGGCGCTATCTTCGGGCTTACCCGGGATACGGGTAAAAACCATATTGTAAAAGCCACCCTGCAGTCGCTGGCCTTCCAGACAAAAGATGTGCTGGAGGCTATGGAGAAGGACTCCGGCGTAACCACCAAAGTACTTAAGGTGGATGGGGGCGCTGCCGCCAATGATTACCTGATGCAGTTCCAGGCCGACATCCAGGGGGTGGAAGTAGAAAGGCCCGTCGTGATCGAGTCCACGGCCAAAGGATCGGCCTATATGGCCGGCATTATGGTGGGTATCTGGAAGAAAGAGGATATCCTCAGCAACCGCAGGATCGACCGTAAATTTCAATCCCTGATGCCCACCGAAAAAAGAGAAAAACTATACCGGGGATGGCAAAAAGCGGTGAAGAGAACTATGGGATGGCTTGCAAACTAAACAAGCCTTTAATTTGTTATAGGCAGGAAGCAATATATTAAAACTATGCAGCAATTTTCATTTTTTGAAAGGCAAAATATCAAGGAAAGACTCAGTCGCGGGACATACGACCTGGTCATTATCGGCGGGGGTATCACCGGAGCGGGTATAGCCCTTGACGCCGCTTCCAGAGGCATGAAAATAGCCCTGGTCGAAAAAAACGATTTCGCCTCGGGTACCAGCAGTAAATCCACGAAGTTGATCCACGGGGGACTGAGATACCTGAAACAACTGCATTTTAAAATGGTAGCCGATGTGGGCAAGGAACGAAGGATCGTCCACGAGCTGGCCCCCCACCTCGTCCTGCCTGAGAAAATGCTGCTGCCCATCATGAAGGGCGCCTCGATGGGTAAGTTCAGCATATCCCTTGGTCTGAAATTTTATGATGCACTAGCCGGCGTTAAAGGTGATGACAGGCGGCGGATGCTTAACAAAAGCAAGACGCTGCAGGCAGAACCGTTGTTGCCGGCCAATAAGGTAAGAGGCGGGGGATTATATGCCGAATACCGGACCGACGATGCCAGGCTGACTATCGAGATCATTAAAACGGCCCATGCCTATGGCGCGGATATGCTTAATTATGTGAAGATGGATGATTTTATCTATGAGGATGGGAAAATTATTGGAATTGAATGTTTTGACACACTCGCTGAAGAAAACTTTGCCATCCATGGCAAACAGGTAATCAACGCTGCCGGTCCCTGGGTCGACGATATCAGAAAGACCAACCATTCCAGGAAAGGCAAACAACTGCATATTACCAAGGGCGTCCACCTGGTCGTTCCAAGAGATAAACTGCCGGTCAGCCAGTCCCTGTACCTTGAAATAAACGACGGCAGGATGATCTTTATCATTCCCAGGCTGCGATCGACGTATATTGGCACCACAGATACCGATTACAGGGGCGATAAAGATAATCCGGATGTAACTAAGCAGGATGCCCTTTACCTGCTGGATGCGGTTAATAATATCCTTCCTTCCATTCACCTGACCATTGATGACGTGGAATCAAGCTGGGCCGGATTAAGGCCCCTCATCCAGGAAGAAGGGAAATCGGCCAGCGAGATCTCCAGGAAAGACGAGATATTTGTTTCAGACTCCGGGCTGATATCAATTGCGGGAGGCAAACTGACAGGCTACCGGAAAATGGCTGCCAAAGTGGTGGATATGATCGCGGATAAAAAATTCGGCAAATGCCTGACTAGAGACATCCCGCTCAAGGGTAATGATTTCAAGGCCTATAGCGAGGTGAATAAATATACGGATCAGGTTTCACAACGGCT
>CAZYDB010000383.1:0-3872 GCA_964645995.1 uncultured Roseivirgaceae bacterium | reverse complement strand
TGAACCAATACACTTAAAATCACTACTTCAATTAACCACAAAATCAATCATTGATGCTGCGGAGAGAGGGGGATTACTCATACCCGCATTCCCCACACTACTGCCCCTCGTGAATCTCATTCCCTGCCGGTAATTTCGATTTCGAACCCCGGCCAGCCCTTCGGTTCTCATCCCCCTGAACCAATACACTTAAAATCACTACTTCAATTAACCACAAAATCAATCATTGATTCTGCGGAGAGAGGGGGATTCGAACCCCCGGTACCCTTGCGAGTACGGCAGTTTAGCAAACTGCTGGTTTCAGCCACTCACCCACCTCTCCGGTAGCGGTCCTGAAAAGGAATGCAAATATAGTATAAGATACTAAAGATTAGTAAAAAGATCAGAAAAAAATCAACCGAATATACCCTATTCACCTGAGAGATAAATAACCAAGGCCGGCATTGAAAAACCAACGAATTTCATTTTCGTTCACTATATTTGTGACAATATTTAAATAGATCCGGCGTAATAATCAAATAAACTGAAAGGTACATGACGTGGTTCAGGTCCATAGGTGTTTTAGAGATCGTATTTATCCTTATTTTCATTACATTATACCTCGTCTATCTTTACCGGGTTGTATCTATTGCCCGGCGGTTGCGGACCACCTTTAAAAGAGTATTTTATAAGGTTTCTATCCGTGCTTTATATTTCGCATTAATGATCATCGCCCTGCTCGGTCCCAGCTTCGGCCAGTCTACCCGTGAAGTAAAGGCTATTGGGAAAGATATTTTTTTCTGTGTCGATCTTTCAGAATCGATGAATGCCCACGATGTGCAACCGACCCGGCTAGAAAAAGTAAAATTTGAATTGAAAAACATCATTGATGCCTTTAACTCAGACCGAATCGGTCTTATCATCTTCTCTTCGGAGGCTTTTATGCAGTGTCCTTTAACATACGACCAAAGTGCCCTCAACCTTTTCATTGAAACACTAAGCGCCGACCTCGTTCCCAAAACCGGAACGGATTTCGGGCCTCCTCTGGAAATGGCACTGGAAAAACTCTCAGAAGAAGAAAACTATACCCGGGAACAAAAATCGAAAGTGATCATCCTGATCAGCGATGGTGAAGATTTTGGCGAAAATACAGATGAAGTTGCCGGTAAAATACAGGATGCCAATATCAAGCTATTCACCCTCGGCGTAGGCACGGCTGCAGGCAGCAAGATCCGGACAAGGCTGGGGTTCAAGACAAACCGGCAGGGACAGGAAGTGGTCACCCGGGTTAATTCCAAAGAACTTAAATCACTTGCTATCAAGACCGAAGGAAAATACTTCGAGATAAATGATGTACAAAATGATGTCAGCCGCCTGATCAATACGATCAACCAGATTGAAGGCGAACTGAGAGATGCCAGAATGCTTGATGTCTCAGCCAATAAATACTATTACTTCCTTGGAGCAGCCCTACTGCTGATGATGTTCGATGTATTAGCCGGTGTAAAAACCATCAAGGTATGAAAACATTAATTCTGTTTATCATTTTATCGTTTCCGGCTGAAGATGTTAACAAAATCGCGTATATCAACAGACTGAAAAAGGAGGCTGAACAGGCCTATGTAAACAATAATTACCCTCAGGCCATTGAAAAATACAGCATCCTGGTTGATTCTCTCGGCCTGAAGGATGAAAAAATACTTCTTAACCTTTCCAATGCTTATTATCATCTAAGGGATACCTCCAATGCAGGATATTTATATACCCAGCTTACCGAAGCGGAAAACAGGGAAATCCAGTCACGGGCTTATCAACAGCTGGGTGTGATGGCTAATGATATGAAAAAGCACGAAGAATCACTCCGGTTCTTTAAAAATGCCCTGAAAGCTGACCCTGGCAATGAAGATGCACGATATAATTATGAACTTCTGAAAAAATTATTACAGGAGCAGCAGGAAAATCAACAGCAGCAGCAAAACCAGGAGCAACAACAACAAGATCAGCAACAGCAAGAGCAGCAGCAAGATCAGGGACAACAGGACCAGGAGCAGCAAGGGCAAGAACAGCAGGATGAAGAAGAGCAGGAGGGGCAGGGTCAGGAACAAGAGCAGGCGGAACAACAGCAAGAGCAGCAGGAACAACAGGAGCAGGAAAACGAAGAAGAGGAGCAAGAGGGACAACCACAACCCCGCAATATGGAAGATATGAAGATCTCGGAGGAGATGGCCGAGAAGATCCTGGAAGCCATGCGTAACAACGAGATCCAGTATCTGCAACAGATGAAGAAGAAGGCTCAGAAGCCTCCGGACAACAGTAAGCCTGACTGGTAAATAGCTGCTGAATTAATAGGCAGTCCCTTTCATGCCTCTTTAAAAAATTGTATCTTCAACACATAAAGCTCAGGAAAATGAATGAAGTATATATTGTATCAGCAGGCAGAACGCCTATCGGAAGGTTCGGCGGCGTATTATCCGGGTTTACAGCCGTGCAACTGGGTGCGATGGCTATCCGTGGCACCCTTGATAAGGCGGGCGTCCACCCGCAGGAAGTGCAGGAAGTCTTCCTGGGAAATGTAATCCCGGCCAACCTGGGACAGGCTCCTGCGAGGCAGGCTGCCATCAATGCCGGCATTCGTTTCGATGTGCCGTGTACACTTGTTAACAAAGTCTGTGCTTCCGGAATGAAAGCCGTCATGATCGGCGCCCAATCGATCATGCTGGGACTTAATGACCTTGTTGTAACAGGAGGTATGGAAAGCATGTCGAACATACCCTATTATGTGCCCAAGGCGCGGTTCGGTTATAAGTATGGGAATGCCGAACTGGT
The DNA here is from genome assembly GCA_964645995.1 of uncultured Roseivirgaceae bacterium. GTDB lineage: Bacteria > Bacteroidota > Bacteroidia > Cytophagales > Cyclobacteriaceae > JAGTVG01. The sequence goes on along the minus strand of CAZYDB010000383.1, from coordinate 1,067 downwards.
GGACGGCCTTCAGAAGGATGGTTTATGGGAGGTCTATCATGAATTTGCCATGGGCAATTGTGCAGATCATACCGCCCGTGAGATGAATATCTCAAGGGAGGAGCAGGATGAATATGCGATCAATTCTTATCAACGAGCGGCGGAGGCTACACAGAAAGGGTACTTCAGGGAGGAGATAGTTCCGGTCGAGATCACCCAAAAGAAAGGAGCGTCAACGATCATTGATGAAGACGAAGAATTCAAAGCAGTAAATTTTGATAAAATACCCGCTCTGCGGCCTGTCTTCTCTCCGGAAGGGACCGTTACTGCTGCCAATGCCTCCACAATCAATGATGGCGCTGCCGCCCTGGTGCTTGCCTCAGCAGAGAAAGTAAAAGAACTGGATCTCACACCGATAGCCCGGATCAGGGGTTTTGCCGATGCGGCACAAGATCCTATATGGTTCACCACAACCCCGGCTCTCGCCATACCAAAAGCTTTGAAAATGGCAGGCATCAAACAAGAGGAAGTTGACTATTATGAGATAAACGAAGCTTTCGCCGTGGTGGCCATTGCCAATAACAGGCTATTGCAACTGGACCCCGAAAAGGTGAATGTCTTCGGGGGCGCTGTATCCCTGGGCCATCCCATCGGATGCTCCGGAGCGCGGATCACCACAACCCTTACCACCGTGCTTAAAAAGAAAAACGGCAAGATCGGCGTGGCCGGAATTTGCAATGGCGGTGGCGGCGCCAGTGCCATGGTACTTGAAAAACTGCCATGACAGCATTGAAATAATGCATTAATTCATTCGTTTTTAATGCGATAAGACTAATTTCGCGGGTACATACAGTAGCATGATCATAAGAACGTTCACTATTCTAATCCTTATCCTCCTTTCGGGTGCCTCTAACCGGATATATTCACAAAAGGTAATCACCGTGTATTATGATACGCTTGAGGTTCTTAAGGAAAAATATACCGTTCTGCCTGATGACACCTCCGTGATGGACGGGGGATATACTGCCTACCATCCTGGTGGGACAACTGCACTTGAAGGAAACTATGATGAAGGCCTGAGGCATGGT
>CAZYDB010000382.1:0-3879 GCA_964645995.1 uncultured Roseivirgaceae bacterium | reverse complement strand
TATCTTTCGGATTCCGGAGCATATTGACCCCCCTTTTCATCAGGTTTTGGACAAAATTGCCGGAAAACAAGGTAATTCCCTTTAATTTTTTGCAACTTCTGTCATAAAATTTATACATGCCTGCCTATCGGAACGGATGGCAGGCAGGGAAAAGACAGAAAACAACTAGCGCTTTTCCCAACCTGCCTTGATGATTCCCTGGACACCGATAATGAAACCCGTTTGATAGATATGATCGTCGACTCTCTGGATTTGAACTCCTTCGGTTTCGCTATGGACTTTATTGACAACGGACGCCCGGCTTATCATCCGGGTGATCTTTTAAAGCTTTTCATTTACGGCAATCTCAACAGGATTCGTTCATCCAGGGCCTTAGCTTGGATTATTCATAAACTTTCATTATACGACATAATTTTAAGATATATATAGTTGATAATCAATGTAATACATCACCAGGTTAACCCCGATGAGCGCCCCGATAAAATCGGGACGCTTCATCGGCCCGTCAGGGTGAAAAATTCGTGAATTTTTCAGGTTGGAAAAAAATGCAGGCGCAACATCGAGCTCATCTGGCTGATCAAAGGATTAGTCCCCGACCACAATACCATTTCTAATTTTCGCCGGGACAATCCAAAGCCATCAAAAAAGTATTCCGGGCAACGGTTCAGATGGCCACTCACTTTGAACGGATCGGCGGCAAGCTGCTGGCTGGAGACAGCACCAAATTCCGGGCGCAGAACAGTAAGAAAAACAATTTCAACGAGAAAAAAACAGAAAGACACCTCGCTTATATCGATGAAAAGCTGGCTCAATACAAGGCCGAATTGGATCAGGCCGATGAGGATACGGAAAAATTTCCTGTACCCGGTCACGGAACGGTAAAATCGTACAGCGCATTGAGTATACTCCACTATTGGAACAAAACCGTGAAAGGGTGGAAAGGGATAAGGCGAAATACAAGCGAAGGCAGGCCATCGTAGAACATCCCTTTGGCACCATCAAAAGACAGTGGGATTATAGCTATATCATGACTAACAGAGGCATCGAAAGGGCATCGGCGGATATTGGCCTGATCTTCACTGTTTATAATCTGCGCAGGCTATTTAACCTGATAGATCATAATTGCCTGAAGGAGTATCTCAGGATGCTTTGCAGGTGTTTTTTGGCATTTATCAATCCACAGGAAAGGATTTCAGGGAATTTCAGTCACCCGGTACTGTCAAGGATTTTACGTAAGTTTTTCCCATCCGGCAGGATTTGGTCTTATATTTAATGAATAATCAGGCAATCGGGTGGTTTTTAGACAAACTGACGTTGTGCAATTTGACCAAACCATCGAAAACATAGAATTTAAAGAAAAGAATGGAGAATGAATTAAAACCTTTTTGGAGCAAATATTTCAAATTTGATTGGAGATTTGGACTTTTTTTAATTCTGTTAATTTGTATTCCTCGGATTATTTTGGTCTTACCAACGCTATTCTATAAAATAGAAAATAGGTGAAAGTAATACAGCAACATCATGTAAATGTCATAGCCTTCCCCACTTTTATCCTCCGAATGATCAATATCCGAAAAATATTTTTTAACTTTCATTCAAAGTTACATGACTCGGCTACGCCACTTACATGTAACCGTTTTAAGACTAAAAATCCACCACCTAATCAAAGAATAATAGATATGAAAGGACTAATTATTTTATTTGTAATTATCTCGATTCAACCTTTTAACTGCATTGCTAAAAGTAATCCGCGAGTGTTTATCTTCTCGGACATAAACATTGATTCAGGAGATCCGGACGACCGCCAGTCATTAATTCATCTGTTATGGTACGCCAATGAACTAAAAATTGAGGGATTCGTTCCTGAACGTTGGAATGCTAATGGATTAGAAGCTGGTAAAATGGCAATTGAAGCGTATAGTAAGGATTATGAAAAATATTCATTTAACAAATCTGGCTATCCCTTACCATCTGCTCTGGGTAATATCATTGCAAAAGATCAGGACGATGCCATACGTCTTTTATCAACGGCTACATCCGATACCCGCAGTCCATTGTATGTTTTGATTTGGGGAAACCTAGAACTTTTTACAAGTATCCTCTTTCGTAAACCAGAGATTGCAAAAAATATCCGACTGATTACCATTGCCACTGATTTGATGCTAGAAAATGACATTAAGCATATACCTTCTGACTGGAAAAAATCTGCCCCTTGTAAACAATTGAACTGGAACGGTTTTGGAAGGGTTGATTTATATAGTGACAGCCGCTTCTTTGAAATGTGGTGGTTAGAAATAAACTGGACGTACAATGGGATGTTTATCGGAGAAGAACCAAAACAAATGTTCGATAAATTAAGCATATTCGGGGAATTGGGGCGACATTTAAAAGAGGTTGTAAAAAACGAACCTTGGGCTAGTTATTTTCGAGTTGGTGATACCCCTTCCGTATTATATTTAATAGACCCAGCAAATAAGCTTGATGATCCGACACAAAGTAGTTGGGCCGGAAAGTTCAATAGACCGTTTCCTGAAAAAAGACCATTCTATTTTACAGATTCCAATGGACCAAATGAGTGGGACTATGAAAACCCATGCAATACTTGGAACAATCACGTTAATGTAAAAGAGTATGCATCAAAAACGCTTGAAGTAAGACGAAATGAAATGTATAATGCTCTTTTAAGCAAATTAAATCATTTATATGACACGAATTAATTTAACAATGAACAAAGCCCAGCATACAACAACGGGTCATAAAACATGCCTGGTTTAGTGGGTTTTAAAGCGTTTCGTCCCGCAGCGTGGTTTGTCACTGGGGATACATTCGCAGCTCCGTAATCCGGCACGTTTCATACCCGCAACCGTCGTTAGCCTTCATTTGAAAACTCTGAATCCTTTCACAAAATCATATAATTGGAAAAATTAAATATCAACTATAGGAAGCGAATCGAGAGGGTTACAGAGTACATCAATAATCATCTAGACCAGGCTTTGTCATTGAATCAGCTCGCTCAAGTTGCATGTTTCTCGCCTTATTATTTTCACAGGATATTTGTAGCATTAGTAGGCGAAACGGTCAATAATTTTACAACTAGATTACGCTTGGAAAAAAGTGCCCGTCTTCTGAAATTTTCTAAGACATCAATTTTAAGTATCGCCCTTGAAACAGGTTTTTCAACTGCTGCTACATTCTCCAGATCTTTCAAACAATACTTCGGTATCACACCAATGGAGTTTAGGAAAAAGGGTAAACTTGAGAATAGCAAGATTGGCAAAGAATTGTATCCCGTAAGCCAATATCTTGCGCCTATGAATCTGATCGAAAATAAGCCTGCTATTCAAGTTAAAGTGAAAATCCTTCCGCGGAGAAGAGTCGCTTTCATACGAGTAGTTAATTCTTTTCAGGAAGGCGTGGTACTGCAGGCTTATGAGCAAATGATAAATTGGGCAAAAGAAAATGGTATATATGAATCAGAAACGATATTCGGCATGTCCTTAGATGATGTAACCATTACACCCAAAGAGAAATACAGGTACAAAGTATGCCTAACAATACCGGAAGAATTAAAAGTGGATCACGAAAGCATATCCACAATGTACCTTCCCAAATGCAAGTACGCCACAACCTTGGTTTCAGGGGATATTACCCTGGTTACTTATGCTTTCAATTTTCTATATAATCAATGGCTGATCACCAGCAGCTATGAACCAGAACATGAGCATACCATAGAAATCTTTCAAGACAAAGCCAATGTATGCAATTGGAGTCATTTTGAATTGGAGCTTTGCATACCCATTAAATTATTTTAAGTAAATTAATTATATGAAACACCCATGATTTGGCAAAGCACAAACACCCATGAAAATTTAGTTATTT
>CAZYDB010000381.1:0-3879 GCA_964645995.1 uncultured Roseivirgaceae bacterium | reverse complement strand
TTTTCGATCGGATTTTACATACGTGAAATTCTGCTTCGGTTCAAGCCTGTAGGTGAGGCTCCGGCCGCTTTCCTTTTTGCTTTCCACTACCACATTGCCCTCGACCAGGGTGGTGACTATCTCATCCTCCTCCGGATAAGCCTTTACATTAAATACAGTACCATACGCCTTTACATCGAGATGAGATGTCTGTACCACGAAAGGCTTTTTCCGGTTTGATTTCACATTGAAATACGCCTCTCCTTCCAGTCTGACTTCACGGCTCCGGCGATTAAAATCTTTGCTGTAATTAAGCTTGCTCCCTGCATTCAGCCAAATCATGCTTCCATCGGGAAGGGTAATGCGCGATCTGGATCCCTTCGGGGCATGGATCTCGATATCCTGTGAAGTGGTTACGATTTCCGTATTAGAAGTAATGTACCAGGAAACTGCCGCCCCCAGAGAAAAAATCAGCAGGAAAATGGCAGCAATCCTGATAATTTTTTTCATCAACTCTTCGCCTTTATTCCTTTCCCGGTATAATTCGAGTACGGACGGCTGATGGATCTTTTCTTTCGTTTTTTTCCATCCTTCTTCCGGATTGAACCTTCCATCCTGTATATCCCGGCCGGTTGTAATCCATATGTCCCTTACTTCTTCAAAATATCTACGGTTGTTTTCAGAGGAATTGATCCATTCAGAAAATTCTTTCGTATCACCAGGTGATAATTTCCCCTGGAGGAATTTTATGATGATCTCGTCATTCATTTGATTATCTTTCGATCTCTCATCCATTTTATTGCAATTATAGCTGTAAGACATTATTTAAAGGAAAGAGGGTGACAAGCAGGCAAAATATTTTATTTTTATTTCCCCAAATGTTTGTCAATGGCTTCGTGAAGTTTATTTAAGGCCCTCTTCATCTGGGTTTTTACCGTATTAATGGAAAGGTTCAGTTTTTCAGCAATTTCAGGATAGGTCAGCAGTTCTTCCCGGCTCAGTAAAAAAATTTTACGGCATTGTTCCGGTAATTGCTCCAGTTCGTTACGGATTGTTTTGGCAAGTTCCTCCGATATAAGCCGGTCAAGAATATCCGGATCCAGGTTTTGTATAGCGATCTGATGATGATAAATAACCTCTTCCCTGATTTCCTGATCCGGATTTTTTAATACTTTGCTTCTTTTCAGATGATTCAGGCACCGGTTATGAACTGCCCGGTATACATAGGCTTTCCAGGATACTTCTATGTCAATACTGTTCCGTTTCTGCCAGATATTTATAAACATTTCCTGAACAACTTCTTCAGCAATCTCAGGTATTTTAACGATCGTCAAGGCATAATTGCACAGGTCGGAATAGTATAATTTGAAGAGCATTTCGAATGCACTTTCATCACCTCTTTTAACCAGTTTAAAAAGCGTCTCTTCAATTTTTTTTTCCAGTGACATATTCTACCCCTCAAAAGATATTTTAATTGAAGGTAAGTAAAATTCTTTTGAAAATTCAAATACGAACTAATCTGTAAAATCAAATATCTTTTAAGAGCAAGGTTGAATTATTAACTTAAAAGAGTCTCAATTTATATCTAAACTCAGATCTTCTCAATTTATCAATCACTGCAGATATACATTCCAACATAAGGGAAAAATATCAGGGAACCGGATTAATGGCATCAGCTTGCGAGCGCTGAGGAATATGCGCTATTTCCTCTCCAACCTCCTGGCGGGCTAAATCAAGCTCATAGATTTTCTGAAGGTTCATCCAAAAATTAGCACTCATTCCAAAATATTGTCCCAAACGTAAGGCTGTATCAGCCGAAATGGACCGTTTACCGGCTATAATCTGGGTAATTCTGTTAGCTGGCACTTCAATGATGCGTGCCAGCTCGGATGCTGTCATCCTTAGTTCTTCCAGTTCTTCCTCAAGAATTTTGCCTGGGTGTATCGGTGTTCTTTTCATACCAATCTCCTTTAATGATAATCTGTAATTTCAACATTTTCAGGACCATCCGAGTCTTTGGACCATTCAAAGCAAATTCGCCATTGCTTATTTATCCTGATGCTATATTGGCCTTTCCTGTCACCTGATAGGGCCTCAAACCGGTTACTTGGCAATTGTACCAAGTCGCGAATACTTTCAGCTGCCTCCAAAATACGTAATCTTTTTTCGGCCAGTCTTCTAAAAGGCTCAAACTGCCGGACAAAACTCCCCTCAGCAAATGTTTTGGTCTTTTTGTCCCTAAATCCTTTTATCATACTCAAATATAATAATAAATACGTGATACGTCAAGCGTATTTTAATGCAACTCAGTTTAAGAAATAATAACTGGTCATTTCACTCCCAAATTCAGGACTCAGATTTGGGCTACATTTTTTCATCAACACTGAAAATTCTTGTTTTGAATTATTCATCGAAATATTTCAATCAGGTAAAATCAATTTAAAAAAATAATGCTTCCAGCTATGAAAAATCATTCTGGCCTTATTCAACAACTGACCTATTCATAAATTTTTGTTGTTCGGCGTAATTTTAAGATATATAGGTGATATTCAATAAGATACTTCGCCAGGTTAACCCTGATGGGCATCCCGATTATCATCGGGGTGCTCCATCAGTCTGATAGGGTGAAAAATTCGTGAATTTTTCAGGTTAAAACTAAATTTGAAATTAAGATCTCCGATTAAAGGATACGACCTGAAAAATAGTCTAAATTTACCCGCTGAGCCAATTCATATAAAGTATAGAACATTTAAAAAAGGTTGAGACATCTATCTATCATTTTTATATTCTTTATGCCGTTTTTCCGGCTAACAGCCCAGAGCAACGAAGTGAGCACCCTGACGTGGTTTCAATACAAGGGAAGCGGGAACTTAAGTGAAAAATGGGGGCTATTGTTCGATTTACAACACCGAAGAATAGATTTCCTGGATTATGTAACGCAAAACCTGATCAGGCCCGGCATGGTCTATCATACCGGTAAGAATCTCAGGATCACGGTTGGCAATGCCTTCTTCTGGCATAATATTGTAGGTGAGGACATCATTTACCGCTTCGAACTCAGGCCCTACCAGTTTGTGCAATGGCGGCAGGAACTGACCCGGTTTTCTCTGAAACACAAGGTGCGCTTTGAACAGCGTTTTAATAAAAACACCAGTGGACTGGAAATTACGAACGGCTATCGCTTCAATTTTCGAACAGGATATCGGGCAGATGTAGTGATCCCTATTAATAGGGATTGGGCGATAAATCTATACGAAGAATTGCTCATCAATATTGGCAAAAGAGAGGAATTCGAATTTGTGGATCAGAACCGGATCTATGCAGGCCTGATGGTAAAGACGGGTGTATTTACAGTAAAATCCGGCTATATGTGGGCGCTGATACCCCAGATGGAGGATGCCGCTCACATGCATATTATCAGGTTAGGCATTAACCATGAATGGAAATAATTAACCGGAAATATTCACCATTTTTAAGTGCCCCTTGGGCAAGCCGCATTAATCACATTATAGGATTTTTTTAAATGAAAAACTGGTAAAAGAGTAAAAGGATGGACGGTGAGACACAGTGTGAGTGTGAGCATACAGTGTGATTTCCAGGAAAAGTGTGACTTTGCCAGCCGAATAAACAACTGTATAAATCTGCCGGCCGAAATGATCCGGTGCACCGGTGAGCGCATCTTCGGTTTTAACAGCCGGTATAAAAAGACGAACCTACTGGAACCTGATGAAGTGGTCAGAAATCATGGTCCCAAAACCTCCTGGTCATTTGACGAATTACCCCGTGAAGCTGCAGGTCGCTGGTCCGGGACGAGATTAACCGCATTTTGAGCCTTAAACTGGCCCGGATCGAATGGGATTATGGTGATAACCCGAAAAATTCAGAAATTTTTCGCCCTTC
>CAZYDB010000380.1:2905-3906 GCA_964645995.1 uncultured Roseivirgaceae bacterium | reverse complement strand
TAAAAATTCGGGGCATACAGTAACGGGTTCCGATGACGATATTTTTGATCCTTCCGGCGCAAGGTTAAAAAAAAACGGCCTCCTGCCCCCCGCATTGGGATGGTTTCCTGAAAAGATCAGTCCGTTAACCAGAGCGGTGATCCTGGGCATGCATGCCAGGGATGACAACCCGGAGCTGGCCGCTGCCCGGAGAATGAATATACCGGTATATTCCTTTCCTGATTTTATTTATCAGGCATCAAAAGAAGCCCAACGGGTGGTCATCGCAGGGTCGCATGGTAAAACAACGATCACGTCAATGATCATCCATGTTTTGAAAGAACAGGGTAAGGAATTCGATTATCTTGTCGGTGCCGGGGTGAAAGGATTTGAAAATATGGTTCAATTATCGGATGCGCCTTTAATAATTCTGGAAGGGGATGAATACTGGTCTTCCGTCCTTGATAAGACACCTAAATTTATCCGGTATAGCCATACGACCGGCCTGTTGAGTGGAATTTCCTGGGACCATATCAATGCTTTCCCTACACAGGAAAACTATAGCGAACAATTCAGGCGATTTCTTGATAATACCCCTGATGATGGGGCGATCGTATATAATCAAGAAGACCCCCTTGTTGTTAAACTGGTGCAGGAAATGAAAAGCAAGGCCAGGCTTGTTCCTTACCATACGCCAGAATACCGGGTGGTCAATGAAAGGTACCATTACAGGCATAATGGAAATGATTTTCCTTTGTTGATATTCGGTCGCCATAATATGCAAAACCTTGCAGGCGCTCTCGGAGTGCTCAGAACTTTGGGATTAACGGAAGAAAACATCCTGAAAAGCCTGGTTTCTTTTTCAGGGGCCTCCAACCGGCTTCAAAAATTATATGAAAGCCCTGAATTGAAAGTATTTAAGGATTTTGCCCATTCACCCTCCAAACTAAAATCCACTACAGAGGCAGTCAGGGAGCTTTATCCTGGTAAAAAAATCATCAACTGTTTCGAGTTACATACCT
>CAZYDB010000380.1:0-2895 GCA_964645995.1 uncultured Roseivirgaceae bacterium | reverse complement strand
GCACCCTCCAAGGTTAAAGCCACCCTGGATAGTTTCAGGGAACAATGGCCGGAGGAGCAGATTTATGCATTTTTGGAAATCCATACCTACAGCAGCCTGAACAAGCAATTTCTCTCACAATATAAAAATACCCTCCGGGATGGAGATATAAATATCGTTTTTATCAATGATCATACGCTTACGATTAAGAAGATGGATCCCCTTGACGACAGCGCCATTCACCGGGGCTTTAACAATCCGGCACTGATTATTATCAGAACCAGGGAGGCGCTTGAGCGGTTTATCCTTGCCGAAACGGATCCGAATTCTGTCTTATTAATGATGTCATCCGGTAATTTCGGAGGTATGGATTATGACCAGTTAATACGTACAATTCAAAAAAAACTTTAACATATGTACCTGCATTTAAGAAATCCCCTGACCTTTTTTGACCTTGAAACCACGGGGATCAATATTTCAAAGGATAAGATCGTGGAGATAGCCCTTGTTAAGGTTATGCCAGATGGTGAAAAGATCACCCGGGAGCAGAAGATCAATCCGCTAATCCCAATTCCAACCGAAGCCAGCCTTATTCATGGTATTTATGAAGAAGATATCAGGGAGGCCCCTACCTTTAAGCAGGTCGCCAGAGATCTCGCCAATTTTCTGGAAGGCAGCGACCTGGCCGGATTTAATGTTATTAAATTCGATGTGCCCCTGCTTGTTGAGGAATTCCTGCGTGTGGGCATTGAGTTTGATGTTGCCAATAAAAAGATACTGGACGCCCAGAAAATATTTCATCTGATGGAAAAGAGGAACCTTTCCTCTGCTTACCGGTTTTATTGCAATAAAGAACTTGAAGGGGCTCATTCGGCAATGGCCGATACACTGGCAACATTTGAAGTGTTTAATGAACAACTGAAACGGTATGAAGGCATGCAGGTCACCGACCTGAAGGGAACGGTGATGGGTAAAGTAGCCAACGACATGGAGGTGATCCATGAGATCACCAATCAGAGGATGGTAGACCTCGCCGGAAGGCTCATATTCAATGAAAAGGGGGAAGAGATCTTTAATTTTGGTAAGCATAAAGGGAAGCGCGTATCGGATGTATTTCAGGTGGAACCTTCCTATTATGACTGGATGCTGAATGGGGATTTCCCACTGGATACCAAAAGAAGATTAACACAAATTAAGCTGAGGTCTTTTAACCAAGGTTAAGATTTTGTATATTAAAGTGTAATCACTTTTTACCGTTTGAAACCTATATAATCGTTAGCATGTCTAAAGTAATCATTGTATCAAACAGACTTCCTGTCAAAATTCAGAAAGAGAATGGCAGGCTTGTATATAAACCCAGTGAAGGAGGGCTTGCTACCGGACTGGGCTCTATCTATAAATCGGGTTCCAATATCTGGATCGGATGGCCGGGACTGGATATCCGGAAAGACAAGGAAAAATCAGTTATTACCGCAGAGCTGAAAAAGGAAAACATGGCGCCGGTTTTTCTCACGAATGAAGAACTGGAATTATATTATGAAGGATTCAGCAATGCGACCCTGTGGCCCCTTTTTCATTATTTCAACCAGTATGCTATTTACGACAAAAAATTATATGACGGTTATGTTGAGGTTAATCAGAAGTTCTGCGATATAGTTGTCAGCGCTGCGAATCCGGGCGATACGATCTGGATCCATGATTATCAGCTCTTACTGCTTCCCCGGATGATCAGGGAAAAACTGCCCGGTATTAACATTGGCTTCTTTCTTCATATTCCCTTTCCTTCTTTCGAGGCTTTCCGCCTGTTGCCCTGGCGGCGTGAAATACTTACCGGCATGCTTGGAGCCGACCTGATCGGTTTTCATACCTATGATGATATGCGGCATTTCCTTAGTTCGGTAAGTCGCATTGCAGCCATACCTAATTCCCGGGGTATGGTGTCGGTCAATTCCAGGAATGTGGAAGTAGATTCCTTTCCAATGGGTATCGATTACCAGAAATACCATGATGCGGCCTCCTCACCGGAGACCTTGAAAAGAGAAGTGGATTACCGCACTTCTCTGGGCAAACATAAATTGATCATATCCATTGACCGGCTTGATTATTCAAAGGGAATACCTCAACGGCTGCAGGCACTTGACCTCTTTTTTGATAAGTATCCCGAGTTTATCGGTATTGTTTCACTGGTACTTGTTGTTGTGCCATCAAGAGATAATGTCGGGGAATATAAGCGGCTTAAGGAAGAAATAGACCTCCTGGTGGGCCGTATCAATGGGAAATTCGGCACGATACACTGGACACCCATTCATTATTTTTACCGGTCCTTTTCTCTGCATTCATTATCCGCCTTTTACCGTATGGCCGACGTAGCCCTGGTCACTCCCATGCGTGACGGGATGAACCTCGTTTGTAAAGAGTATATTGCCAGTAAACTTGATCAAAAAGGAGTACTGATCCTTAGTGAGATGGCCGGGTCTTCAAAGGAGTTATCCGACTCCATCCTGATCAATCCTAATGATATCGAGGAGATAGTGAATGCTATCCATATGGCGCTTACAATGCCCCCGGAAGATCAGATTGCCCGCATCAGCGTCATGCAGGAGTCCTTGAAACGGTATAATATTCATCATTGGGTTAAAATGTTTTTTGACCGGTTAAATGAAGTGATCGCTAGAAGAAAATCACTGGCCACGAAGATCCTGGATGAAGAAATGTTTAAAAAGGTCAAGGAGAAATACAATAAAGCGACTAAAAGAATACTTTTCCTTGACTATGACGGAACCTTGACCGGCTTTTACGATAATCCCCGGAAAGCAAAACCTGATAAAGACCTTATGGATATCCTTAGGAAGCTGGCTAAAGATGATAATAATAAGATCGTTATCATCAGCGGAAGGGACCGTAATACACTTGATG
>CAZYDB010000379.1:0-3950 GCA_964645995.1 uncultured Roseivirgaceae bacterium | reverse complement strand
ATGATTTTACCTGTGCCATTACTCGGTATCAGGTAAAGTCAGCTGAAAACACATCCTTAATTGATGCCTTTCATATAATCCCTTTCAAAGAGAGTCACAATGATTCGATAAAAAACGGTATCGCCCTTTCCCCCACTATCCACCGCGCCTTCGACCGCGGCCTGGTCGGCATCGATGACGATTACCGGGTGATCGTCTCGGATAAATTCGTGGAAAACGAATCTTCCTTTTCCATCCATCAGTTCCGGGGGAAAGAGATCCACCTGCCGCCTTTCGAGAAATACTATCCGGCGTTGGGGAATTTGAGGACACATAGGGAAAGGTGGGGCTTGTAGAGTGTGAGTGTGGAGTGTGGCCTGTTCATGCTCCCTCTCGCTCTTGCGTTTAGGGGGGGCTTTATGATACCTGGTACTGAACAGCGTAGAGATCCTTTCAGGATGACATCGTTTTTTAAGGTGTCCTTTTGCAGAAAGCCCGGGACAGGCCGCTTCTCCTCGTCTCCCCATTTCCTCTTCTCCTCAATGGGAGTAAAGATCCTTTCCGGATAATCAGGCAGGTGGGAAAACACATGAGCACGCGTACGAAGACGCGCGCCAGCCTGAGACACACTAATTAAGCCACGAATGTACGAATTAAGGCCCGGAAATTCGTGCTGATTGGTGTCATTTGTGGCTGAACACCTTTCCCCCGGCCTGAAGATATCTGAATATACTTCAGGCCGGGAAGGGGAGATTACGGTTTTGTCGTCCGCCAAAGCCCTATGAGCTGGCATCTGATTCCGTAAAGGATATGGAGTAATTGCCATTATCACCACGGAAAGCGCCAAGTTTTAGATACAGGATTACATCCTCAGCAGTGGAATTATTAAGGAAGTAGTTGAGGGCCTCTCCATCATCCCCATCCTTACCGCTACCCGTATAGACCTCGCCGCTATCATAAATACCAAAATGCAACTCGGTGTTCTGAACCTCCGGCGTTACGGTAAAATCCACTTTTTTACCGGCCTTAACGGTTACCTTGAAGAATTCATAATCACCGGGATTGTCATTGGCCGCATCACATACGATCGTTCCCTCAAGTTCCCCGGTGGGATAACTGTCGATGATACGGGCCTGTGAAAAAGTATCGTCGGGCTCGTGGTCATCATTTGGATCGGTAACGGATAAATTGACCGTGTAACTCCCCTTCGTGTTTTCATAATAATCATACCCGAAGACTTTCAGGAAGATATGACCTGTCTTCACCGGAAAGGAGTAGGAAAGGTCGACTCCCTTGTCGGGAGCGCTGCTCCCTTCGGCAAAGGATTCCCGCCCTTCGTTATATAATTCAAAATGAACCATGAAATCTGACGAAACCTCGGAAAAAGCCAGCGTGAACCGTTGCCAGTAATCGGGATGCTCGTTGGTAAATAAGAAGAAATCTTCCTCATCGTACGACAGTATCTTTCCAGCAATATCCTCATTCAGTGCTGCCTCAGCCGACATATCAATTACATGATTCGGCGCATAATCATCATTCATGTTCTGATTCAATACTTTAAATGTATAGGGCCCGGTATACTTCTGGAATCCGTCGTCTCCAAATACTTTTAGTATATAAGTGCCCCCCGGACAGGTCATCAGATATGTCCAGTTTGCCCCCGCGGAATTACTTAGATCATTGACCAGAACCTGCCCCTTATCATCGAGAACCTCAATGCAGATCCTCATTTCCTCACCTACATTGGTAAACTCAAACGACATCACATCGTACGTTTTGTTTGAATGCGTAGTGGTAAACATGTAATAATCCACATCCGCCTCGTCACTGATGTTCGCGGTCAGCAATTCTTCCTGTGGAACCGGAAAAGCATTCTGCCAGGTGTTGTTCGGTTCGAATTCATCCGTCAAATCTTTCGTGCCATCCAACTCTTCACAAGATACCGCCAACAGAAAAGAAAAAAGAATCCCAAGATTGAGTAATTGGATCACCGCACCGCCTCCCCGTATTGAAGCTTTCATTTTATCAAGAATATCCATAATCCTAACCATTTATTTATTTAATAAAATACAACCTGATCTTATACCCTATCCTTATGATTTACGATAATAAATATCCGGTTAAAAATCAACTAATTAACTGGTTATCTGGTATTTAGCAAATAAAGTACCTACCATTCCAAATCATTCGGTTAAAAAGTTCATTCAGAAACAGAGATAATTATTTATTAAATGGAATGATTGTTTATTTTTCGCTGAAGGCGGGGGTCCAAATTAAAATTCTGATCTGTTGAAAATGAATACTAAATCGGGCATGAATCGTCTTTAGCATAGTTAAGCTCACTTCTCTTCTGGATATCTGGATTGTCACGGGTATTCAATTAATCCCCGAACCTCTCCCTCCCCCCCTTTGAATAATCGGCATTTCTTCTGTATCTTATGGGAAAAGCCAGGGAGTGCGAATTAAAAAAAGCAAAATATGATGAACGTATTGATCATCGGCGCGAACGGGAAGGTGGGCAGGATCCTGACGGAACAACTTAACGAGGACCCCGGCTTCAACCCGGTGGCGCTGATCAGGAAGGAAGAACAGAAACCTTTTTTCGAAGAACGGAACGTGCCCTGCCGGGTGGTCAGCCTGGAAGACCCGGTCGATG
This sequence comes from uncultured Roseivirgaceae bacterium, assembly GCA_964645995.1. Taxonomy (GTDB): domain Bacteria; phylum Bacteroidota; class Bacteroidia; order Cytophagales; family Cyclobacteriaceae; genus JAGTVG01. Next base: position 1,315 of record CAZYDB010000379.1, on the reverse strand, counting down.
ACATCGCCGGGGCCATGGATGCCATTGACGCGATCGTCTTCACCGCCGGCTCCGGCGGGAAAACAGGCTATGATCAAACGCTGGCGGTCGACCTGGACGGGGCTGTGAAATCGATGGAAGCGGCCGCCCGGGCGGGCATCTCCCGCTTCGTGATGGTCAGCGCCCTGAATGCGGGCAACCGGGCTGCCTGGAACACGAGCAAGATCAAACCCTATTACATCGCCAAACATTACGCCGACCGGCTCCTGGCCGGTTCGGAACTGGCTTATACCATCCTCCGTCCCGGACGCCTCTCCAACCAACCCGGCACGGGCAGGATCACCACCTCCGACCCCCAAAAACGGGAAGGGGTGTCTCGCGAAGATGTGGCCAATCTCATCGTGGAAACCCTCCGCAATGAAAATACGGTGGGTCGCATCATCGAATTCAACGAGGGTGATACGCCTGTCGAAGAGGCAATCCGGGAAAAATGAAACCCTGAATGAATACTGGATCCCGGATTCCCGAGGAAAAACCGGGGAAAAATCGTAACTTAAGGGACAGGGAAAAGTTGTTTCATCAGGGGGAAACCCGGAAATTTTTATCCGTCATGCTGAAATCGTTGCTGATATTGCTGATTATCGGGCTGGTGGCTCTGGGTTACTGGGTGGGCTTCCAGGACGGCAAACGGCACCAGCGCAAAAAATGGTTCAAGAAATGAAGAAGACCTGCCCTTTTCAATGGGTATGGAAGATTTTTTGATCCATCCGGATCGGGCATGAGGTAAAAAATCGGTTTTTTTAATGACCTTATACCCTTCAAAACCATTGAGAACATCTCCCGGGAATTCAATGAAACGGCGGAAGCAGACAAACCGCCGGAGAAGATCTAATCTTTAAGCAGCATTACGAAAAGAAAAACATTCATCGCCTCAGCCGCAATGGCCTCTGCATCAATGGGCGCCTTCAATGTGTTGAGCGCTTTCGGGAAGGGCGCAAGGCCCGGTTCGGACAACCGATTCTTTATCGGAACGCCCGTATTGCCTGAGTACCTCTTTGAGAACGGCATCAGGAACACCCTCAATGCGATGCAGGAGCTGGCTGACGTGAATACGGTCATGACCTTCAGCCATGATCATGTGTACCGGCAGTACAGAAAAGGCTTTGCCCACAAGACCGATCACGAGGAAGAGACGGAAGCCTTCTTCAACGGCGACATGGAACGCCTGGCCACTACCCACGTCAGGGATGAGACCAACATCCGGATGACTGCCACCCGTTCGGGGTATACCTACCATGAAGGCTGGGACGAAGTAAGGGCCTTCTTTCAGGATTAT
>CAZYDB010000378.1:0-3969 GCA_964645995.1 uncultured Roseivirgaceae bacterium | reverse complement strand
GACGGTGCCGTTCAATGATCCTTCGATCTCATCTTTCTGGTCAAGTTCATTGGATAATTGTAGTAATTCCGAATCAAAAAGATCAAGTTCCTGGGTTTCTCCACTATTGGAAAGTGCTTCAAGATCGATCGCATCAATATTTACCTCAACAGGTCCAAGGTCAAATGTACCGGTCATGGTAATGCCCGAGGCACCGGAATACTGTTTGATCTGGTAGGCGACACGGACAACTTTAAATTCCTGGATATTTTCTTTGTACTTAAGAATTTCGCTATCACTCAGGGAAGAAATTGTAAACGTCTCACTGATAGTCGAAGGATCATCTTCTGATATATCTATTGTAAACTCCTTATTCAGGGAAGTTTCCAGATCAACCGTACCAATATCTCCCAACTCATCACATGATTGATAGGTGAAGAAAGATACAAAGATAAGAAAGCTAATTTTTTTCATCGTTACATTTTTTAATGCCATTAAAAGTACGGAATAATAATAGATTTTTCAAACAAACGGTCAGGCAGGATAAAATTAATCGAATTAATTTATTTGTTTTATTGATAAGGCGGCAAATCAGACAAAAGACAGAATCTTCCTTAATTTCTCAGAAAAAGATCAGGTTGTTTTTATAATTTTGGATTTTACGGTGAAACTCTCCGTACAATGGATATCTCAACCCTGTTAATGTCTGTTGGTTTTATACTGGCAGCCTATTCAGTCGTTACCAATGATGTGATTCAAACCCTGGGTACTTTTCTTGCCTCCAATCAAAAAAGGCCATGGTACGTTTTATGGGCTTTTATCGGAATACTTGCCGGAAGGGAATATGCGATTAATATTCTCCTAAATAAAAAACTGATTAATGAAACTTACAAAAAGATATTTAAAGATCTATACAAGGTAAATGCGGGACTGATCATCAGTATTATACTCGCCCTGATCATCCGGTATTTCCAGCATCTGTAAGATGCATTTATATATAATTAAATAAATTCTTTTTACTTTTATGTGAACCAATAGCTTATAATTAATATAATTGATTATCAATAAGTTATAGATTATACTTTTAAAATGGCATCCCGATTCAAAAATTACTTGATCAATGAATTGATATATATCCTTTCAGCACCCACGATCGTGATGCTTGGCATCGTAGCCTATGGTATTCTTACTGATTATTGGTATACTGGTTTTTATAATATATTATTTGCCAGTGTACTAATATATCTGTTATTCCTGATTATCCGCTTGCTATTATGGATCTCAGGGAAGATAAGCCGTTGATCATTATAACTTACTGAATAATTGTAAAAAACACACTTTTAAGTTTTTTCATGGCAATACTTGTCCTTTTCGATTATATTTGGGCCTGATATTTGCTTATTTTTTAAACATAATTTTACAAGCGGCAAATTGCACGAAAATTCATTGAAAACGGAATTCTTACAAAAAGCAATTGTGAATTTCTGCGTGCAACCGTACGTATAAGATAAAAACATAAATTTATGATGAAGAGAAATAGTTTATTTATTGTACTGTTATTTTACATCCTGCCGGTAGCAGAAGCTCAGGTCAATTACAAAGTATCTGAAGAAAGCACTATGAGTATTACCGGAACATCCACCATTCATGATTGGACGAGCACCGTCAATGAAATTAAAGGAAAGTATGAGTTTAAGGAAAATATTCTTGACAAAAAGCTACCTAAAAATGGCAGTATTGTTTCATCATTAACCATGCAAATACCGGTGTTAAGTATTGAGAGTCCGAGAGGAGAAACAATGGATAACAAAACCTATAATGCACTTCTATATGAAGAATACCCGAATATTACCTTTGAGGTTAAATCTGATAATATTCTCAATACCAACCATAACACATTTAAGCTTCAGGTAAACGGAGATCTGACGCTGGCAGGACTTACCAAAAATATTGACATCGTCCTGGAAGGCGAAAAAACGGTTAACAATAACCTGAAATTCAAAGGAAGCTACCCGATTGATATGTTAAGCTATGAAATTGAACCTCCCTCAGCCATGTTCGGGCAGATCAAGACCGGTAAGGACGTAACTATTGATTTCGAATTGACTTTAATCAGGGAATAGTATTAATTTGAGAAAGCAAGAAATGAAAAAGAAGAAATTTAAAAGGTTTTTTTATTATTTAAGCGCCTTTATTGCGATGGGGATTATTCATAATCTTAAAGCTCAGGATTCCCTGCCCCCGCCCTATGAAGAGCCCATCCCGGGCTCTCCTGTTGTGATTGACATGGTGCCGGTTCCCGGGGGCGTTTTTACGATCGGCAGTCCTGAAACGGAACAGGAAAGAGATACCGATGAAGGTCCACAGAAGGTTGTGGAAGTTGATGGTTTCTGGATGGGAAAATTTGAGATCACGTGGGATCAGTATGAATTATTCATGATGAAAGAAAATATTATTCCGGACTCCATAACCTCTGAAGTAATACTGGAACGTAAAAGGGAAGCGGATGCAATCACGCGACCCAGTCCTCCGTATGAGGACCCATCATTTGGTATGGGGAAATACGGATATCCTGCCGGCAGCATGACGCAATTTGCGGCGTTAATGTACTGTAAATGGCTGACAACGATGACCGGGCATTTTTACAGGCTTCCGACAGAAGCTGAATGGGAGTATGCCTGTCGAGCCGGTGCAGTTTCAGCCTATCCTTTTGGTGATTCTGTATCGGAACTTGATGAATATGCCTGGCATTATGAAAATGCTGTCTATACCTATCATAAAGTTGGAGAAAAAAAACCTAATCCTTTTGGTTTGTATGATATGATAGGCAATGTGGCCGAATGGACGCTGGATCATTATTATCCGGATTATTATACAAAACTGGAAGGTGATACCCTGAAAAATCCCTGGTCTAAGCCAAAAGCACTATATCCAAGAACAGTACGGGGAGGGTCATATGATGATGATCCGGATATGTTACGTTGTGCCTCGCGGATCCCTTCCAATCCGGAAAAATGGAAGCAGCGGGATCCACAGATCCCGAAAAGTTTCTGGTGGAATACCGATTCACCATTTGTGGGCTTTAGGGTGGTCCGGCCATTTAACGAACCTTCACAGGAGGAACAGGATAAATTCTGGGCCATTAACCTTGATGAGGACTAATAATTTTTTACCTCTAAATATATGATTATGGACAAAAAACTATCTGTAACCCGAAGAAACTTTGTAAAAGGTTCTGCCACCGTTGCCGGCGGGGTAATGCTGGGGGGACTGCCCCTGGAATCCAGTGCGCATGTCGCCGGGAATGGCACTTTGAAAATTGCCCTTGTCGGATGCGGTGGTCGCGGCACCGGCGCGGCCGTACAGGCCCTGAGCGTTAAGGAAGATGTTCAATTAGTAGCAATGGCTGATGCTTTCAGAGACCGTCTGGATACCAGCTATGCTAACATAGTTGATAAAACTGAAGACAAAAAAAGAGTTAAAGTACCGGAAAAAAATAAATTTGTAGGCTTTGACGGCTACAAGGCAGCAATTGACCTGGCTGATGTAATTATTCTCACCACCCCTCCGGGTTTCAGACCTATTCACCTGGAATATGCCGTGAACAAGGATAAGCATATCTTTTGTGAAAAGCCATTGGCTACCGATGCCCCGGGTATAAGAAAGGTGTTGGAAGTGGCAAAGATTGCAAAACAGAAAAATCTGAATATCATAGTCGGCCTTCAGAGACATTACCAGACTGTTTATCGTGAATTGATCAAAAGAATTCATGACGGACAAATAGGCGATGTAACCTCAGCCCAGGCCTATTGGAATGGAGGAGGAGTGTGGGTTCACCCCAGGGAGGCAGGGCAGACCGAAATGGAATACCAAATGAGAAACTGGTATTATTTTAACTGGCTTTGTGGTGACCATATCGTTGAACAACATATCCATAATATGGATGTGATCAACTGGGTAAAGCAAGGCTATCCGGTAAAAGCCCAGGGA
>CAZYDB010000377.1:375-4018 GCA_964645995.1 uncultured Roseivirgaceae bacterium | reverse complement strand
GTTAGTATTTATTCTATGCAGCTTTTTCCTGCTATGGCCGGCAATGGCCCAGGAGGATGTGATCAGCAGGTATTTTGATCAATACGAAGGCAGGGAAGATTTTACCGTAATTTATATTACGAGCAGGATGTTTGGTCTCATTGCCCAAATTCCCGAAAGTGAGAATGAGGAAGATGTAATGAATGTGATCCGTAAGCTAAAGGGGCTTAAAATTCTTACCACCAATGAATTTCCTGAGAAGAATGATCTTTATAAAGAAGTCCGTAAAATGCTTCCCAAAAAAGGATTTGATGAATTGATGGTCGTTAAGGAAGGCCATGAGGAAATTAAATTCCTTATTGACGAAAAAGAGGGAAAGATCAGCGAATTTATTATGCTTATCGGAGGGGATGATACCTTTTTTCTGATGAGCATGATTGGGGATTTAACATTAGAAGATATCTCAAAACTTTCAAAGACCATGGATATCGAAGAATTTGAATATCTTGATAAACTGAATGAAAACGATAATTAAACCTGAAAAAAAATGAAAAAACCAATCATTTCTTTATTATTAGTATTTCTTGCGGTGGGTGCCTTCGCACAGTCTTCTGCTGTTCTGAATTTTCATGAAAGGTTTAAGAACAATGGGAAATATTTATCAGTTCGTATTGAAGGAGGCTTGTTAAAGATCCTGTCGAATATTGAAACCGATGACGAAGATGCTCAAGACATGATCAAGGTGCTCAGTAAGCTTGAGTCGATTGATCTGCATGCTATTGATAAGAATGAAAAGGATTTTAATTCCGCCTATGTTAAAGATTTTAAGAACGCCATTAAAAAGGAAAAGTATGAAGAGCTGATGATTGTCAGGGACGGAGATACAAAAGTGGATTTTCTGGTAAAAGAAAAAAAGGGAAAGATAAGTGATCTGTTAATGGTGATCGATGAGAATAATGAATTTGTATTATTAAGTTTCAGTGGAGAAATTGATCTGCAGGCACTCGCCAGATTATCCGGAGAACTGGATATCAAAGGAGCCAAACACCTCCGGAAAATGGAAGAGCAGGAGTAGATCTTTCTTCTGCGGATCCTAACCTGAAAAATTCACGAATTTTTCACCCTGACGGACCCGATGAAGCGCCCCAATAACATCGGAGTGCTCATCGGGATTAACCCGGTGATCTATTTCATTGACTATCAACTATATATATCTTAAAATTATGTCGTATAATGAACGTTTATGAATTACCCAGATTAAGACATGTTGTAATGGCATGTCTTTTTTTTTGATTGGTTGCAGAAAGATATTCACTGCTTGTCTTTTAAGCCTTAAAAATGCAATTTTGTTTGAAAGAAATGGTATTTTGATAGTAATTTTTATTCCCGGCCTACTTTAATTCTTCGAATAACCACAAAGAGATACATGGGTCTGTGATTAATCCGGGATAAATACTATTTTAGCTGCATCAGACAGACTTAAGGGCGTCATTATATACATGAAAAAAATTTACAGATTTTTTCAGGTAATTGGTCTTTTTTTACTCAAAATGTGGGTGACCATAGCGATAAGGGCTTATTATCGACGTATCAAAGTAGTAGGACTTGAAAAAGTTCCTGATAATACACCTGTAATCTTTGCCCCCAATCATCAGTATGCTTTCATGGATGCCCTGATCGTAGGTACGGTCAATAAAAAAATCCCATATTTTCTGGTCCGCGGAGATATTTTCAAGACTGCTGTTGCTAATTTTCTTCTTCGGGCTCTGCGGATGATGCCGGTCTACCGCAGACGCGACAAGGTGGATATGATTAGAAAGAATGAAGAGATCTTCATTAAATGTGTGAACATACTGCGCGAAAGAAAACACCTGATTGTTTTCCCTGAAGGGAATCATAGTAAGATCAGAAGGATCAGGACCATCCGTAAAGGAATACTCAGGATAGCTTTTCGGGCAATCAATGAGGGAGATAGTGCGCGCGCTCTTGTTATTATTCCGATCGGTATTAATTATGAGGATAATTCAAAATTTCAAAGTGATCTTTTTGTGCAGTTTGGCGATCCTATTCCACTAGTTGATTATAGTCAATCCTTTACTGAAAATAACTCCAAAACATTTAGTGAACTAACCGGCAGGATTTATGAATCATTATCAAAGCTGACTGTAAATATCAACAATGTCGAGTCGTATAAGTTCTATGAAAATGTTCTAAAGATCTATACGCCGCATTTCATGAGGCAGCTAAAGATGAATTATAAGGATTTGGTCGAGCGTTTTAAGGCGAACAAAAGGATTATCAAAGGCATGGATCGTATCAGTCGTTCAGGAAGGAGTGATTTTAAAAAATTTGAAGCTGCCAATAACCGGTTTTTTAAGCAAAGGCTTAAATCTCAGTTTGATCCGGTTTATATCGGTCGTTATTTTGATACCCGTCTTCAACGATTTAAAAATTATGTAGGCCTTGCCTTATTCTGGCCTATTTATATTTATGGATTGTTAAACAATCTCCCGGCATTATTTTCCCCATGGTTTATCAGTAAACTCGTGGTAAAGGATGACCACTGGATGAGTTCAGTCCAGATAGCCATCGGCCTCATTTCATTCCCTCTCTTTTATTTTATTCAGGGTTTCATCTTTTATCAGTTCTTTCCAAACGGCTGGTATGTATTTCTTTATATACTATCAGTTATTTTCACAGGCATTCTCGCAAAAATATACCAGGACTGGGTTCATCGTTTCTGGGAAGGTTTTAAAATATGGGTACTTAAGCTCAGCAAGACCAGAGAGTTTATCAGGATCAGAAACAGTTATAACGATCTGATCAAAAAACTCGACAAGCACTTTTTATCTTCAAGCGACACAGATTAACGGTAATTTTCATAGGTTATAATGAATAATTAATTGAAACATGAACAAAAATCCTTCAGGCCTGGATATTCCTCTTGAGCAGTATTTTCAAAAATTCAGGGATCAGATCATAGGGATCGATGAGGAGATCCATACGCCCTATGGAAAAAAAACGATCATCTATGCCGATTGGATTGCCAGTGGCCGTTTGTATCGTCATATTGAAGACACACTGATCCACAATATCGGACCTTTAGTCGGGAATACTCATTCTGAATCCAGTGAAACGGGTATGTTGATGACTGCAGCCTATCATCATGCTCATGATATCATTAAAAAACATGTGAATGCAAATAATGATGATGTGATCATCACTGCTGCCACCGGCATGACCGGCGTGATCTGTAAATTTCAGCGAATCCTTGGCTTGAAGGTTCCAGAACGGTTAGAGCCATACCTTGAGATACCTGACGAAGAAAGGCCGGTGGTTTTTGTTACCCACCTGGAGCATCATTCGAATCATACGTCATGGCTGGAGACAATAGCTGACGTGGTCGTCCTCGAACCTGATGAACAGTTGCTCGTTGACCCTGACCGGCTTGAAGACGAGATCAGAAAATACCGGGATAGAAAAATTAAGATCGGGGCTTTTTCGGCATGTTCCAATGTTACCGGTTATGAACCTCCCATTTATGATCTTGCGAAGATCATGCATCAGCATGATGGTTACTGCTTCATTGATTTTGCGGCTTCAGCACCTTATACAAGGATCGATATGCATCCTGATGATCCGGAAAAAGCACTGGATGCGATAT
>CAZYDB010000377.1:0-365 GCA_964645995.1 uncultured Roseivirgaceae bacterium | reverse complement strand
ATTCTTCAGCCCTCATAAATTTCTGGGAGGGCCCGGAAGTAGCGGCGTACTTGTTTTCAATAAAAAATTATATAAAAACAGAATCCCGGATCATCCCGGTGGAGGCACGGTTAACTGGACGAACCGGTGGAATGAATACAGCTATGTGACGGATGTGGAAGCCCGGGAAGACGGGGGTACGCCAGGCTTTATGCAGGCCTTCAGGATCGCTTTGAGTTTGCAGTTGAAGGAAATGATGGGTACTGATAAAATCAGGGCTCGTGAGAAAGAATTACTGGCGATCGCCTGGAGGGAACTTTCCCGCGTGAAAGGGCTTACCATACTTGCGGATAATGTAAAGGATCGGTTGGGTGTACTCTCTTTTT
>CAZYDB010000376.1:2525-4024 GCA_964645995.1 uncultured Roseivirgaceae bacterium | reverse complement strand
GTCAAGAATTGATACGATTAACAATACCGTTTATTGATGAAAATGAATATAAAGAAACGCTCAGGCAATTACTGATCAATAAAAATAAAAGCATTAAAGGCAACGACCCATATGTAAGAAAAGGAAAATTATACCGTTTTGCTGCTCAGCGTGGGTATGAATTATCACTGATAACAGATATGCTGAATGAGATCACGAACTAATAAAACAGGAAGACAGGAGACATAATCCATCTTGCCCATATGCTGTCGCAGAAGATTTAGAATTAGTATCTGAAGTTTCGCACTTATTTTATTGGGTGCTAATAATCTATAAATCTGGTATCTTTAAATATTGATTACAGTTTTTTAATACTGAAAGGAGATTCCTCCCTTGTACGCTTTGCATCAGCAAAGCATACTTCGCTATCTGATTATAAAAAAATAGTTGGCCAAAAAACAATTGATAATATTCAAAAAAAGGCAAGTAAGCTAAAAGGCAAGCACGTCGTCGCTCTCAGCTCCACTCATCAGGGCGGGGGAGTGGCTGAAATTTTAAACAGTCTTGTTTTCTTATTCAATGATCTCGGCATTGATTTTGGTTGGCGCATAATTCACGGCACTCCTGATTTTTATTCAATTACCAAAAAAACCCATAATCTGCTACAAGGCCAGTCTGGCCGGCTCAAGAGCGCTGAAAAAAAGCTTTATTTAAAAACAAATCAGGATTTTTCAAAATACACTCACCTTGATCATGATTTGGTCATAATTCATGATCCGCAGCCTTTGGCCATGATTAATTATTACACCAAAAACCAGCCCTGGATACTGCGCTTTCATCTTGATTTGTCTTGCCCCAATAAAAATATTTGGCAGTTTTTAAAGCCGATGATAAAAAAGTATGACCAGGTTGTTGTTTCCAATTCAAAATTCATTTACCAATGCTTCAGTCATCCAGAAATTATTTTTCCCGCCATTGATCCGCTAACGAACAAAAACAAAAAATTATCCAGAACGCAAATTAGAAAATATTTAGCTTTTCTTGACCTTGATCCATCCCTGCCCATTATTTCCCAGATTTCACGTTTTGACAAATGGAAAGACCCTGAAGGGGCAATTAAGGTTTTTGACCGCGTCAAGCGCCGTATCAAATGCCAGTTAGTGTTGCTTGGTAACGTGGCCATGGATGATCCGGAAGCAGTATTTGTCTATGATAGAATTTCTAAAAAATACAGAGGCAGAAAAGATATCAAAATTTGTGTTAATATTGAAAACAATGATTTAGTGGTCAACGCCCTGCAAAGAGCATCTGATGTTGTTATCCAGAAATCTCTTAAGGAGGGTTTTGGTTTGACCGTAGCTGAAGCTCTTTATAAAGAAACTCCGGTAGTTGCATCTAATATTGGTGGTATTCCTCTTCAGCTGATTGACAGCCAGACAGGCTTTCTGCACCAGCCTAAAAATTATTCTGCCTTTAGCCAAAGCATTGTATGATGTGTTTGAAGAGAACATGCAAGCCCT
>CAZYDB010000376.1:0-2515 GCA_964645995.1 uncultured Roseivirgaceae bacterium | reverse complement strand
TAATTACCAGACTTTTAGATAATTGGCTGAATATTTTTGCCAAACATCTTTAACTTAAATCATGATTTTGGTTAATTATTCATCTTTTATCAGGCGATTTTTTGGCTTTTATTTTGGTTTTGCCAATTTCTTCTTATATTGATATAATAAATATATACATTTATACATTATTTACATTATTTACTAGCTCTGCTTTGCCTTTTTGGTAAGGAGAGAATTTATCATACACATGGCTGTTGTGCTGGATGGTATGGACATTTCCGGTCAGTTTGATCCGGTACCTTCCAGGCCGGATTATTCATATGCTAAAGTATCCGTATCTTCCGGAAATCACACCTTGCAATCTGATGAAGGGCTGATTGCTTATGTCTATGGGTATGGTCAGAATGAATCTTTTGGTTATCCAACAGGAGCAGGTCTTACAAACCTGAACTTAAATATCAGGGTTTTTCAAGCTGATGGAAGCACTATCCCTGTTGATAGCATCTGTCACCGGACGGAAGTCTGGTTTAAACCTGAAACTGAATTTGATTTTACGGAATTTCACTGGGATTTTGGCGATGGCACTATTCTCGTGACCCATAGCCCGGATTCGGTGCCCCATACCTATGCCAGGGAAGGGCGGTATATCGTCGAATTATCTGCTTTTACCGGAGCTGATGGCTGTATCTCGGGTGCCGGACAGACCAGTGTTAAGGTTGTCAGGGTTAATAATCCGAAAGTCCGTTTAACGGGGCCGCGTTCCGTTTGTCCTAATACTACGGATGTTGTTTACCATGTGCGGGATGCCCAGGATTATGAATTGCAATGGTTCATCAACGGAGGCATCATCAACTTTGATTCAGCCGGCCATCAGGTGATTGTTGACTGGAACGAAACCAATCCCGATGCATGGTTAAAAGTGATTCCGGAAGACAGGCTGGGTTGTACAGGAGATACGGTGACCAAACCTGTTAAGATAAAGGTACAATTAGAACCGGAAGAACCTTTTGGTCCTGATTCTCTTTGCTTTGATGATTCGATGATCGTCTCATACAACGCTTTTCCAATACCGGGGACGACCTATCACTGGAAGGTTTTATCCGGCGAGGTTGTTTCAGGTCAGGATTGCAGCCTGGCAGATATCCGCTTTAAAGCACCCGGTTTGCACACGATATGGTTTGACCAGGTTAGCATTACGGATACCGTATGTGGAGGAACATCTGATACCATGGTCGTTTATCTGCAGCGGAAGCCGCTTTCTGAAGCCTTTATCGATACTGAGAAAATGGCTTATGAGATCAATGAAGATATTCGTTTTACCTTGCTTGCCGATTCACTCTATCATTTGGTCAATTGGCAATTTGACAAACTGGGTGTGCTGGATTCTGTATCACCCGGATATCAGCCTATGATCAACTTTGATTGCCAGGGGCAATATGAAATTTCTGCAACGGCTCTGGATACGGCCGGATTATGCAACATCTCCGCCAATGCGACCCTGGCAATAAAGGTAACCGGTCCACAGGTTGAGATGATCAGGGTTTCCCATGAACTGGATATCCCTGATCAACTGGTTGTTGAATGGACAGCCGCTGCCATGAAAACCTATAAAAAGCCCTATATTCTCTATCGCGACGGTGTATTACGGGATACCCTGATCCGTGGAGATATTCAATATCTGGATACAGGCCTGACAACAGGAACCCGGATATATCAATATGAGTTGGTCACGAATTTGGATTGTCCGATTAAAATTTCCTCTGACAGGCATAAAAGTATCAGAATATCGGCAGAAAAGCCAGTTGATAATACCGAGATGGCGGAAATTGCATGGAACGAATATTCCGGCTGGAAGCACGGGGTCGATCAATATGAAATCTGGATGCGGGTTGACGGTGGTTCCTTTGAGAGGGTAGGAGAGCAAACAGGCAACCGATATACTTTTGAAAGTAATGATCTGGGATTTGATCATTGTTTTAAGGTGAAAGCTCTTGAGTTGGACGGAAATCAGGCGTATTCATGGTCGAATATTGCCTGCCTTACTTTCATCCCCCAATTATATCCCTATAATATCATTACACCCAATGGTGATGGACTTAATGAATCTTTTGTAATTGAGAACATAGAATATTATCCACAGGCAGAACTGACTATATTTAACCGTTGGGGTAAAAAACTGTATCAGACCCGTGAGTACCGGAATAACTGGAATGGGATGAAAGGGAGCGAGGTATTGCCCAATTCGGTCTATTATTATGTGCTTGATATAAATGAGGAGCGTTCTCCTGTAAAAACGATCAATGGAACCATCACAATCCTGCGATGAAATCAGCATAAATGCCTAAAAAATCATAAAATGCTGGTGTTATTGGTGAAATTATGGAACTTGTAAATCGAAGTTTTTCTTTAAAAAGGGAACTTTATGGCAATTAATCCGGGTTATTCATATTTCTTCAAGATCAGGTGAAAGATAATTTCTAAGAGGGATTTCAATCAGTTTTCCTGAGAAATATAAATAATCGATATACGTTTT
>CAZYDB010000375.1:0-4052 GCA_964645995.1 uncultured Roseivirgaceae bacterium | reverse complement strand
TTATATAGATCAGGTTTCCTGGCATGCAGGTAGCGGTACCCTCCGGCTTTCAATAATTTATCGGACGTACAGGTGGCCATCACGTGATCATCATCCAACTTGTTGGATTCGGTCAGTATCTCACCAAAAGGATCGATGATCATGGCGTTGCCTGTCTTGATATGATCATAATCCAAACCGATATTATTGCTGAATACGACATATATCCCGTTATCAAAGGCACGGGAAGGAAGCCATCGCATCAGCCACCCCCTTCCCTTCATCCCCAAAAATTCTTTTTTAAGCCCGGCAGGATTCTTTTTCCGGTTCGTCCATAAGCTCTTATCTATATATCCCCTGCCAGGCATCGGCGAGGGTGTGCCCCCGGTTACATGGGGTGCAAAAAGGATCTGGGCGCCTTTCAGGGTTATGGCTCTTACATTTTCAATGATGTTGTTGTCGTAACAAATAAGAATACTGCATTTCCAGCCAAAAAGATCAAAAACAATATATTTTTCCCCCGGATTCAGGTGTTTATTGATAAATGGATGGAGTTTTCTGAAAACGGCGATTATATTTTTCCCGTCAACAGCAAGATAGGAATTAAACAGCCTGCCTCTATACCGTTCCACCAGTCCGGCAAGAACCACTACCCCGAGATCTCCGGCAATCTCCTGAAGCCTTCTGACCGTGGGTCCGGTCCTGACTTCTTCACTCATGTCAAACATCTGATGGATATCAAGATCCTTCAGGAAAGTATACCCGGTTACTGATAACTCATGAAAACTGACGACATTGGCTCCTTCTCCCGCAGCTTTTAATGCCAGTTTTTCAATGAGGGACAGATTATATTCTTTATCGCCGGACTTATGCTCAAACTGTGCCGCCGATATATTGATGTCTTTCATTTTTATCTATCAGTAAATTAAAAATCCGGATAGATGGATCTTCGATCCGGGAAAATGGTTACCTTTCCTGACAATATTATTAAATATCTGTTAATAAAATGAATACATTACTACTTTTCCGGTAACTATTATACTGAAATACTATAAATTATGAATAAAGTGTTTTTTTCCTGGCCAAGAGGACCTGTATATCTGTTGCTGCTATCGATATTTCTCTTCTTTATACCCAAAAATCTTGAAGGTCCCCTGCTTATTGCGGCAGGAGAAAACCAGGGACTCACTTTTCTGAACACCCTGGCATTAATACCCTTGCTGATCTCTGTGTACTGGATACAGCAGGGGCTCTGGAAACGAAGGATATACCTGTTCAACCGCATCACCATATACCCCGGCGCAGGCAGTCTGCTGGTCTTTGGAATGGGTATCGGCCTGGGTATGCTGATAGCTTCTGCTTTCAACTCCTTTAATTACTGGTGGGCCATAGGAGGATCATTGTTTCTGCTGATTCTCGTCATTGTAGTCCTGAAATCAAGCCTGAGCGATGACCGGTGAATCCGGGACTCATTCATAGGAGAAGATCCAGTAATAATAATCATTGCAGAAACCATTGTCCTTTTCATCAACGGCAGATAGGCCCCCGACGGATTTTAATTCAATATTGATCTCCTTTTTTCCCTTTGTAAAACGCTCAGGAATTTCAAATTCAGTATCCCTGAAAATACTGCTGATGTCCTGCCAGTCAGGAGAATAATCCTTATGATTGTCAGGATCGGGTTCTTCCAGCAACTGATAATTGGATCCCTGCTCAAACCAGATCCCTGCCGGATCCCCATCCACCCTGACTTCGAGCTTCTGATGATAGTTTTTCTGATTTATCCGCCGCCTGAGACGTACGCCCCGGTTGCCGGGGTCAATGGAAGCTGTGAAAGATATAGTCTCATTGAACCACCTGCCGTCATCGGTTAGCATTTCCGTATAATTCCCCTCATAACGCCCTTCATCTGTCGTCATCCTCGATTGACCCGAAACGACCGAGTACTGGTGTTTTCTCTCATCCTGTTGCTTACCTACATCTATCTCATCGGTCAAGGTTAACAACGCATCTTTGTTCCAGTAATAGTACACTGCACTTCTGAAAATGCCATCCCTGTCATGCATATATTCATGCCCATGATCCTGGGTCAGTTCAACCGACTGCAGAAAAGGGATATAGTCGATTATATGATACCGGTACCCTATCTTATCATATAATCCGCCATGAAAAGGGGTACAGAGACCGACATCAATACCAAAAGCATGGCAGAAATAATCTTCACCGCCGGTGGTTTCTACAGCAGGCGTTCTGGCGCCATCGATGTATACCCTGAAATTGCCCTCTATACTTCCCGCCAGGTTTGCCGTTGTGCCCACGATCGTGCCTGATCCTTTTTTGCCAAGATGTACAAAGTCCGGTTCCCCGGCGCTCACTTCCCTGTTTTCATTATACTGAATATAAAACTTACCGGTCGATGCAGGCTCATAATCACCGGTATCACTCCAGCGGATCCGGTAATCAATATCCAGTGGCTGACCACTTCGGTTATCAAGAGAGATCGTACAACCTTCATAGAATGGCATGGGAAAGAAAAAATAAAACTCATCACCTTCAAAACCACAGGGTAGACCCAGGGCATTGGTAACCGGCGCCCCGGTATATCCGCCAAAAAATACTGTTAAGGGTACTTCAATGGCGTTTTTCTCCACTTTCCCATAATCCACAACTACCCATATATTATCAATTACCGGATTGCTGGTGGAGGAGGAAGATAAGGTAAAGGAACGGACCGTTCCGGCACTGTTCCAGTTAAAAAGTTCCTTCCGGGTTCCGGTGGCAATATGTGTTCGTTCACTGATGCTTCGGTTTCCACGGTTATTGCCCGGAAAACGCCCCCGGTAATCCATCAAACGATTATTAACGGTATACAGGTCCTCCTGATCAATGATCTCGGAATACTCCTCATCACGGTATAAATGAGAGGTTACCTGGAACCAGTGCGGATTCTCCGAAGAGGTCATCATCATCAAACCATTAAAACCCAGGCAGGGGAAAGCCCACTGAGCCAGTCCGTCAGTATCCCATAAGGGTCTGGGAAAAGTATAGGTAGGACGGTTAAAATACAGGTCACGATCCTTAATGAAGGCCGGGGATGCTGCTTCGGAGAGATAAATATTTACCCGTCCAAACCTGCCCGGCCCAAATCGCTGGTCAGACCAGCCCAGGGAAGTAAACCATAAACCTACGATCATCCCCCGGCTGGCATAGATCCGGCCCATTTCATGCCCTTTCGCTGAATGAAGGGTATGGTTCCTGAAATCACGCATCGTGCGTCCCGTAGGATTAACGGAACTATAAGCCTTGATCTTCACCCCCGACCTGATTACCGGTAATGACTCCCAGTCAAGGATAGGATTCCGGTGTTGTGAATAGTTGACAAAGGGCCATAAAACCAATAAAAAAAAGGTGAAAAATGACTTTATGATAAAGCTGAGCTCCTTATTCATACGCTTAACAGATAAGAACTTAAAGATAATGATTTTATTGTCAAACGGACCTATATTTTTATGTCTCAGTTTTATATCCTTATAATGAATTCTCTTACGGATCCAGTGGGTCTAATGGATCGGCATGCAGTGAGATAACATTCGGTTTGAATTCAATATCAAATTTGGATAGACGGTCAAATAAGGTATAGGGAATATATCCCAACTCTGCCTCGCAACGCTTATCAAGATTCATATCACTGATATAATAACTCTGGTAGAGTGAGGTAGACACGACAGCCAATTTATCCACCGGGATTCCGAACCGGAACATCAGGCGGGCAGCATTCCTGAAATTGGTGGTTGTATGCCTCGCATGTGGATCAATGAGGATGGCATGTTCAGGAATATTATATCGATTGATCAGATCTTTTTTCATCTCAAGTGCCTCACAAAACCGGGTCTGAAAAGGATGGACATAACCACCCGAAACGATAATCAAAGGTGCCCAACCATCATGATATCTTCTGGCAGCCAGTTTATTGCGCAGTTTACCGAAAGCAGCAAGGGCGATATCCGGATCATCAAGTCCGTTGCCAGGCACCAGGATAACCGAATATTTATATTTATCCCAGTCGATCCTGT
>CAZYDB010000374.1:0-4058 GCA_964645995.1 uncultured Roseivirgaceae bacterium | reverse complement strand
GAAGGCTTATAAAGACACCCTGATACAAAGATTTTCAAATCGTTTTATAAGTGACAGCCTGGTAAGGATATGTTCCGAAAGTTCAGCCAAGATCCCTAAATTCGTATTGCCTACTATTTTTGAACAACTGGATAGAAAAGGCTCAATACGATTTGGAACACTAATTATCGCCTCCTGGTGCCGATATCTCCAGTTAGCTGATCAAAAGGAATATAATATTGATATACAAGATGTTATGGCTCTTGAATTAAAGCGAAGAGCTGATGAATCCATGCAAAGTGATCCGCTTGCTTTTTTAAAGATCCGATCCGTTTTCGATGACCTGGTCGCATCAGAACGCTTTGTTGAAACCTATATATACATTATCAGAGCTTTGGAGAAAACTAATGTTAAAAATGTTATCAAGGAAATGGTATCAACAAACAAATGAATGCCGTATAGAAATACTATGGAAGCAAATCACTCATTCACTCATTCACAAATCATAAATATTAATCCATGCGACAAGCTACTATGATAAGTCCGGGCGTAATCGAACTTCATGAGGTACCGGTACCCGGAAAATTAAAAGCCAATGAGGTGCTTATGCGAATAAAAAGGATCGGTATCTGCGGATCAGACATCCATGTCTATCATGGTAAACATCCGGCCACGCCATATCCCGTAGTTCAGGGGCATGAATACTCGGCGGTCGTGGAAGCTGTTGGAAATGAGGTTTCTAAGGTCAGACCTGGTATGCGCGTCACGGCGCGGCCACAACTTGTGTGTGGTACCTGTGGCCCTTGCCTTAAAGGTCAATATAATGCCTGCCAGAATCTTAAAGTGGAAGGTTTTCAGGCTCCCGGAGGCGCCCGGGAGCTGTTCGTGGTGCCGGAAGACCGGATAGTTGTTTTTCCGGAAAGCATGTCGTTCGACCAGGGAGCATTGATTGAACCGGCAGCGGTAGGAGTACATGCCAACGGAAGGGCAGGAGATCTCCGGGGGAAAAATGTCGTGGTATCCGGAGCAGGGCCTATTGGTAATCTTGTTGCTCAATTTGCTCGTGAACAGGGTGCCGGGAAAGTGTTGATCACCGACATCAGTGAATACCGTCTCGAAATTGCACGGAAATGCAGGATAGGAGGGGTACTGAACCTAAAGAAAATCCCGTTTGAAGAAGGTGTGCTCGATTACTTCGGGGACGAAGGTTTTCAGATTGGTTTTGAGGCGGCCGGCGTACAGGACTCTCTGGATGTGTTGATACGGTATGTTGAAAAAGGAGGAACCGTCGTGATCCTGGGTGTGTACTCTGAAAATCCGGTTGTAAATATGTTTTATCTGGGCGAACATGAATTGAATGTGTACGGGTCGATGATGTACCGGCAAAATGATTATGAGACCGCCGTCGATATGATATCAACCGGAAAGATCATGACAGATCCCTTGATCAGCCGTCATTTTCCGTTTGAAGAATTTCTCCAGGCCTATCATTATATTGATGAAAAAGGAGAAAGGATCCTGAAAGTAATGATCGACCTGTAAACAAAAAACCCTCCGGTTATCCCAGAGGGTTGTTTCAGGTTTATGTTGTTGGATTTATTGAATTAACCCCGTTATATAACTACCTCATAATAAATATTTTAAATCGTAAAGACGGTTTATTTTGAGGATAGTTCATGAATAATCGGGGTTATGATCTTGCCACCTGTATGTTCAGTTGAAGCTTAATTTCATCGCCTACTACCACGCCACCGGCTTCAGTAACCATGTTCCATTGCAGTCCGAATTCCTTGCGGTTAATTATCCCGGTAATTTCAAAACCAGCTTTGGTCTGTCCATAACCGTCAACCATAGATCCACCATAGGTAACATCCAGGGCTACTTCTTTTGAAATATCCCGTATTCTAAGCGGACCGGAAAGTTTATAATTATCTTCTGCTACTTTAATAAGTTTACCGGTAAATTTAATTTCAGGATATTTTTCGGCTGAAAAGAAATCATCACTCTTCAGGTGAGCATCACGGTCCGGCACATTGGTATCGATACTGGCGACATCCAGACGGAAGGAGGCTTCAGCCTGATCAAAATCCTGACCGTCCGTTTCAAGATGACCATTAAAATTCTTAAAAGCACCGGTTACAGTCGATATAACCAGGTGTTTTACCTTAAACTGCACTTCACTATGTGTCTGATCGATGTTCCAATGGGTCTTTGTAACTGTTTCCATAATTAATTAACTATATTTTAAAGTTTAAACATTAATATTTGGTGTTTAAACATTAAAACGATAATGATTTCATATTGTTTCGATTTTCTATAAATATTTATGGGGTCCTGATTATTAACCTACCTTATTCATAAATTTTTGTTGTTCGGCGTAATTTTAAGATATATAGGTGGTTTTCAATAAGATACTTCGCCAGGTTATCCCTGATAGGGGCAAAAATTCGTGAATTTTTCAGGTTAATAGTATTAGGAATTTACTTTTGTTCTCAGCATGTCGTTTTCTCCATCAATTGAGGTTGCCCTTTTTATTGATCCTTTATCTTCATGCAACCGGTAGATCAGATTTAACTACCGGAATAATGTCTATGATTTTACCAATTTTCCGGGTTATTTTGATAATTTAATGAAAAAACTTTAACAGGATTTGTGTAAATTTTCAGTCATTGGTCAATTTGTGGCTATAAATTAATAATCTTCCAATGGAAGTTAAACTCGGATAAAAGGAAAACTGGCAGCATTTCAGCCTGCTTGTGCTGATCAATGGATTTGTAGGAGGGATGGTGGGCCTGGAACGGACCATTATTCCTCAAATTGCCGAAGCGGATTTTGGGATCGCCGCCAAGACGGCAATATTATCATTTATCGTTGTTTTTGGAATAACCAAGGCCATCACGAATTATTATACCGGGGCCTTTGCAAACCGGATCGGCCGGAAGAATCTCCTGATATTAGGCTGGCTATTCGGACTTCCGGTACCTTTGATCCTGATCTTTGCACCTAATTGGAACTGGGTGATTGCCGCCAACATATTGCTGGGGATCAACCAGGGGCTGACATGGTCGAGTACCGTAGTAATGAAGATAGACCTGGTAGGGGAGAGAAACCGTGGGCTTGCCATGGGGTTTAATGAATCGGCTGGCTATCTTGCCGTTGGCATTGTGGCTTTTCTGACCGGATGGATGGCTGCTGAATACGGTCTCCGTCCATATCCGTTTTATCTGGGCATAGGCTTTGCGGTCATTGGCCTGATAAGCAGTGCTTTCCTGGTAAAGGATACCGAACATCATGTGAAAACCGAGACCCGGTCGAGCACAACAGGTCTTCTCAAGCGAATTTTTTTAGAAACTTCCTGGAGCAATCCGAATCTTGGCTCCATCACCCAGGCAGGACTGGTGAACAACCTCAACGACGGGATGATCTGGGGTCTGTTGCCCATGCTTCTTGCCACGAAAGGTTTCGGATTAACTGAAACCGGGGAGATCGTGGCCATCTATCCAATTGTCTGGGGTTTAGGGCAACTGATTACCGGGAAGCTGGCCGATCACATGGTTAAGAAAACCATGCTTTTCTGGGGTATGTTGTTGCAGGGAATTGCCATTATTTTACTGGTTGTTGCAGAATCACAGTTTCATTTTATCATTCTCGGGGTCATCCTGGGCGTAGGAACGGCAATAGTATATCCCACATTCCTGGCGGCGGTTGCAGACTATACGCATCCGCAGCAGCGGGCGCAGAGTATCGGCGTATTCCGGCTCTGGCGTGACATGGGATATGCAATCGGGGCCATCATCACGGGTATAACGGCTGATCTTATTGGGATCCAGGCTGCCATACTGGTTGTTGGTGGTTTAACAGTAGTCTCGTCGTTTATGATCAAGATGCGGATGGAGTGAGTCAAGGGTAAGTATATCAAACCATAGGTTTGTTATATAATGGCCTGCGTTATGTTAATATAACTTTGGGTTAAGGGCGGGATTTAAAGTTTTTCAGAAGGGAAGGCTTTTTTCATCATTAAAAGCAAACACCTCAATTTTTAGCAGAATTGGAGCACTCTTTTGGCATTTTTGGTTTCG
>CAZYDB010000373.1:0-4093 GCA_964645995.1 uncultured Roseivirgaceae bacterium | reverse complement strand
GCCCGGCCATCTTTTGCAATCCCTGGTCAATAGTGACTTTCTGAACCTTGCCGGCACCCACCTCATTGATCACCGTTGTTAACAGGTGCGGCGTAATATCCGGTATCGGAAAGACACCCTGCGGTAGCGGTTCTTCCATGGATAGACGGGCAGTCAGCGTATCAATCCCCCCCCGGTTAAGCAGCCTTTCCAGAAGCCTGTTCCTCTTTTTCATCAAAAGATCCTGGTTACTACCCGGAAAAATCAGGGCTGGCTGATTGGGAAGAACGCTCAATAAAGCCGCCTCCGCCCAGGATAAGGCATCAGGCGGGCGGTTGAAATAGCGCCAGGAAGCGGCATGAATACCAACGATATTGCCACCGAAAGGCGCATGATTGGCATAATGCCGAAATATCTCATCTTTGGAAAACCGGAGCTCAAGACGCACGGAAAGTATAATCTCAATGATCTTTTCTCTGATCGTACGGGGTTTGTTTTTCCTGTGAAGGCGGACTACCTGCATAGAAAGCGTACTTCCACCACTGACAATTTTCCGGGATCTTATGTTCTGAAAAGCTGCTCTTATTAATGAGAAAACATTGAAACCCGGATGCTTGTAAAAATAACGGTCTTCAAAATTGATCACTGACTGACGGTAATTGAAGGGAATCTCATCCAAAGGAGGGAATCGCCATTGTTCATCTTCTGCAATTACAGCCCCCAGTAATTCGTTATTTTCATCGAGTACTATACTGCAATAAGGATCCTCAAAAAGGGGTTCGGGCAGGGAAAAATAAAAACCCACCCCTGCTGAAATCAGAAACAAAAGGATCAGAATATATTTTGATTGAAATAATTTATATTTTTTTCCACTGCTCAAAATTTATTATTATTTGATTTATCCCTAAATTACAGGATTATCCGTAGACATAATATTAAAAATAACATGGAGCTGAAATATTATATCCTAAGATCATCGATCATTGCCGCATTACTATTTGCAATTCCCGGCTATTCTCAGGATGATCGCTTATTTGATGAAGAAACAGCCCTGAAGATCACAATAACTACCGACCTGTCAGAATTATTATCCAACCGAAATAAAGAAAACGATTATCAGGAGGCAACGATTGCAGCCATGAGAAATGATAAAGAGGATATTGTTTTTCCGGTTGGCGTTAAAACCCGCGGAAATTTCAGAAGAGATTCTTCCAATTGTGATTTCCCTCCCATACGACTGAATTTCAAGAAAAAACTCATTGAAAATACTTTCTTTGAGGGAAATGAAAAAATCAAAATCGTTACTCATTGCAAAAACAATGTCCCCGAATTCAGCCAATTCATTGCCAGGGAATATGTAACTTACAAAATATATAACCTGATCACTCCCATCAGCTTCAAGGTACGTTACGCAATAATAGATTATATAGATAGTGAGGGAAACATTGAAACCCTGACCAGGGAAGCCTTCCTGATTGAGGATATTGACAACCTGGCCAATCGAAATGGCATGCAGGAATATGATGGATCGATCACTATCAATGAGCTTAACCATTTAAATGCAGTTTCCTTATGTCTCTTTCAGTACATGATTGGGAATACGGACTGGATCGTCGATCTGGCTAAAAACCTTAAGCTGGTAACTGATCAATCTGATTTCTATGCAATTCCTTATGATTTTGATTATACCGCCCTGGTGGGAACAGACTATTCGCTGGGCGGGAACGAGAGTTTCCTGACCTCCCCCACCAGGACTTATAAAGGCAAATGTTATCCCATGGAAGAAATCAGGATTTCAGCCGATAAACTATTGAATGTTAAAAAGGATATTAATAAGACCATCCGAAAATCCGATTTCCTGGATTACACTTCCAAACAACACATGCAGAATTATCTGACCGAATTTTTCCATACCATAAAATCGGATCGCCGGATAAAGGAAACAATTTTATCGGAATGTGACTATGAACAGAACTGAAGGAATTTATGATCCTAATCTACTCATCATCTCCATTGGATACCTCTGATAAAACAGCAGAAGCATCTTTCTGTTGTAAATTACTGTAAGGAATTAAAGGGTGTTTGTATTATTTAATCTCGATTATTGTTAACTTAATAGTTTGCAGGATCATAAAAAAAATACAAAATTTACAACTAATTAAATTCTATTTTACTTTGCGGATGCATCTAATTCGACTGGCTTTATTCATTTTATTAATCCCCCTCTGGTCAGCAGGCCAGACAAGTACCGATAGTTTATACGATGAACTAAGGGAGAAAGAGGATGTCGAAGCAAGGCTGTCGGTATATAGTCAGCTGATCCATGAGTTAAGCTTTACCGATGTTTCGGAAGCCATCGCCCTGTCGGAACAGGCGATTGAAGAATTAGATAATAACCATGATGATCTTAATACCGCTGATCTTTATAACAGCATTGGTATTGCTTATAATTTTAATGGCAACTACCTGGTTTCGATTGAATATTTTTTAAAAGCTTTATACGCCTATGAAGCAATTAATGATAGTTCCCGTATTGCTAATGTATTAAACAATATTGGGATCACTTACACTGAAGTCAAAAACTTTGAAAAATCAAAATCATTCTATAAAAGAAGTCTCGCTATTCATCGCAGGCTCAAAAATGTAAGAGAAACAGCGGCTGTCTTAAATAACCTGGGGAATGCCTTTGAAGCACAGGGACTGATTGATTCAGCGGCCAACTATTATCAGAAGTCACTGGAGTTGGCCCTGGAGAATGATTGCGAACCCCGTATTGCCGACGCCAACCTCAACCTTGGAAGCATCAGTTTAAAGCTAGGCCATTATGCAAAAGCACTGGATCATCTCAAGATTGCCCGGCAAATTGACGAAAAAAGGAATAATATGACCGGACTCGTGGAGACCTATGCATTATTCGGAGAGGTTTATCTGGCGCAGGGAGCGTACGATTTATCTGAAAGTTTCCTCGCAAAAGCCCTGGAATTGAGCAGGAAAATGCAAATGAAAAACCGGGAATCAGAGGTTTACAGAGTCTATAGCATCTACTATGCCAATACCGGAAACTTTAGAAAAGCATATGAATCACATAAAAAATATGCATGGCTCAAAGACAGCATTTACTCCCTTGAAGCAAAAAGACAAATAGAAGATCTGCAGCTTAGTTATGAAAATGAAAAGAAAATACAGGAAATAGACTTTTTGAATGAGAGGGCTTCCCTGCAGGAAACACAGTTAAAACTGCAAAAAACAAAAACCAGGTTTTTACTGGTATTCACATTGTTCACAATCTTCTTCCTGGGCTTATTGATGATCAACATCCGGACAAAATCCAGGGCGAATCAGTTGCTCAAAGCCCGGAGCGAAAAGATCCAGCAACAGAATATTGAACTGGAAAACAGGAGCAATAAACTGTTGGAACTTTCCGAAGAAAAGGAAAATTTCATCAGTGTAGTGGCTCATGACCTAAAATCCCCCTTGAACAATATTGCAGGATTAGCCAACCTTCTCCGGATCAATGGCAAACTCAACGAAGAGCAGCTGCATTATCTCAATTTACTGGACCAGGTTTCTAATGAAGCCAAAAACCTCATTACCAATCTTTTAGAAATTAACAAGCTGGAATCAGGCAATATTGATCATAACTCAGAAGAGTTCAACATAATAGAGGTTATTGATCATGAAATATCTTTTTTCAAGAAAGATACCCAGGAAAAAAACATCAAGGTTATAAAAAACTATCCTGATTCAATCATAATAAAAAATAACAAGGAATTCATCCAGCGCATTTTTTATAACCTCATCAGTAATGCCATCAAATTCTCTAAAGAGAATACGGCGATAACTATCTATTGTAATAGCCAGGACAAGATTCTCACACTTTCAGTCAAGGATGAAGGGCCGGGCATCCGCCAGGAGGAACAAAAGAACCTCTTTAAAAAATTCCAGAAATTATCAATCCGGCCGACCCATGGTGAAAGTTCCACCGGACTCGGGCTGGCTATTGTCAAGCTCCTGGTTGATAAACTGGGAGGAGAGATCAAAGTGATCAGCGAAGAACGCTAGGGTTCTGAATTTATTGTAAACTTATCCGCCACCGGCAAACCTGCTATCGCAT
>CAZYDB010000372.1:3827-4122 GCA_964645995.1 uncultured Roseivirgaceae bacterium | reverse complement strand
ATAAGATCGCTGAATATAGCCAACAGAAAAAACTTACAATTACCTTTAACGCCCGTCTATTCGTGTACCCGACTGAATCATCAACTTTTATATTCTTTTCCCTCTTCAGGCATGCTTACAACCCTCGCCATCATTTCCTTATTTCCCTATATTAAAACCGGTCTTTTTTCTCGCTGCATAAAAATTAAATATATTCGTATCAAAAAATACAGTTATGAGCAAAGCCAATTGGAAAACGGTTAAGGAATACGAAGATATCACCTATAAAAAGGATGGTGGAGTGGCCCGCATCGCC
>CAZYDB010000372.1:0-3817 GCA_964645995.1 uncultured Roseivirgaceae bacterium | reverse complement strand
ATCGCCTTCAACCGGCCGGAAGTTCGCAATGCCTTCAGGCCTAAAACAGTAGCCGAGCTTTTTGAAGCTTTCCTCGATGCCAGGGAGGACACCCGTATTGGCGTGGTTCTTTTTTCCGCTGAAGGTCCCTCACCGAAGGATGGTGTCTATTCCTTTTGCAGTGGTGGTGATCAGCGGTCCAGGGGCGCCCAGGGTTATGTCGATGAGGCCGGGATGCCGAGACTCAATATCCTGGAGGTGCAGCGGCTGATCCGTTTCATGCCGAAGGTAGTGATTGCCGTGGTACCTGGCTGGGCTGTGGGCGGCGGGCATAGCCTTCATGTGGTGTGCGACCTGTCACTGGCCAGTAAAGAACATGCTATCTTTAAACAGACCGATGCCGATGTGACCAGCTTTGACGGGGGATACGGGTCTGCCTACCTGGCCAAAATGGTCGGCCAGAAACGTGCCCGGGAGATCTTCTTCCTGGGACGCAATTACTCGGCCGAAGAAGCTTTCCAGATGGGCATGATAAATGCCGCCATTCCGCATGATGAATTGGAAGATACTGCCTATCAATGGGCGCAGGAAATCCTGGCCAAATCACCGACATCCATCAAAATGCTGAAATTTGCTTTTAACCTGACCGATGACGGGATGGTCGGACAACAGGTATTCGCCGGTGAAGCTACCCGGTTGGCGTATATGACGGAAGAGGCCAGGGAAGGCCGGAATGCTTTCCTGGAAAAAAGGAAACCGGATTTCTCCAATATCAAATGGATCCCCTAAGCTGAAATATCAAATATTTTCCATCCCACGGGCCGTTGGATCATGATGGGGGAGGAGTTTAGCTGTACATATATGAATAATGCAAGGCCTGTGCCATGCTGTCGTTGAAGCCTTAGTATAAGAGACCGGCGAGGACAGTAGTATGTATGACCGAAGACTGGCGACGGATGACCGTGGGGGTGCGGACCAAGAACATACAGTGGGATTTTTATATGCACCAAAAATCAATTACAATCTGACTGTTTACGTGTTTATCCGCTTATCCCTATTTTCTGTGACGGGTCAGAATGATTTAATGGTTATTCCAACGGTTCCTGATTAAAGGAAGGGCCGTATTCGGGCTTTTGGGTGCAATCCAGCTTAAAAGCATATACCAGGCTTGCCAGGATAAGCGTAGAGATACCGATAAAGACCGGAACATAATCAAACAAGCGGATCAGGAAGCCTGCGATCAGCGGGAATAGGATGATCGACAGGTTGCTGGCGCCGGCAATACCGGTGTAAAAGGCCCGGTTGCCTTCCTCCGAGATCTCAATTAGAATACCATCCTGAGCCACTTTATAAGTGGTGAAGAAGAAGCCGTTCAGTATAAAGAGATACTGAAAATATTGAGGCATCGAGGCCAGTATGAGTGCGATCACCGGGATCAGGCTGCCGATGATCAGGCTGCCTGCCATCACCTGCTTATAAATAAACCGGCTGGAGATCCAATACAGAAGAAAACCCATCACCACCATGCCGCTGACCCTGAAGAACAGGTAATTACCTACCTGTACATCCGTTAATCCAAATTTATCCTGGGCGAAAACTACCAGGAAAGGCAAAAGACTGATGCCGAGGCCGAGACTGTTGATCAGGATGATATAGTATCGAAGGTTGGTGTTATTTCTGATCTCTGATGGAATACTTTTGAACAAGGTTAACAGGTCTATCCGCTGACGCGAAAGAGTCCCGGTTTCCCGTAATCGCCAGAATCCCAGGGAGGCGACCAGGAGGAGTACTCCGGCACCTGCGAACAGCAATCCGTAATTGACGGGATAATTGAACTGTTTGAGGATTTCCCGGACAACCAGGGCTGAAAGGAAGATCCCTATGCCGGAGATCAGTTGCTTGAGTGAAAAGAATTTCTTCCTGATTTCCCTAAACATCGATTTTCCGATGATGTCGACATAGGACACGTTGGCAAAGGCGCCACTGACGGAAAAAATGGAAATAAAAAGAAAGACGAGGAGCAGTATGATCGCACCGTCAAGTTGTTCAAACCAAAAAAGGAGGGAACCGAGCGCCAGAAGAGCAAAGATCCGTAGGTTAATACCCATAAGCAGGAACTTCTTCTTCAGAGAAGACCTGGCCAGGAACCCCGAGAATAATAGCTGAAAAAAACTGGTGCCTCCCAACAGAATGGCTGTGACGATGCCGATATGGATGGCATTACCTCCGGCTTTTAATAACATGGAGGGTATCACCGTATCGATATCCATGAAGTTGGTCGTCAGTGCCAGGAAAACAGCATGCCATAAGAAGGCTTTATAGTTTCTTTCTGAAGTCGGTTTATCCAGTTGAGGCATAAAATTAGGATATCAGGATCGCTATTTAACCTTTGCAAATTTATAACTTATGCCCTCGTCAGAACTATGTTTTTGTTGAAATTTATAAAATTGATTGTCGTAAAATTTTGATCTTGTTCCCCGGTTTTTTGCTCTCATGTGGTAGCGTTTAAAAAATAATTCTTAATTTAAAACGTAAATGCTGATTTGGTTAAACCTCGATAAAAAGTTTCATGGAAAAAATACAAATTAAAGGACGCAGAGCAGCTTTAAAGCAAATTGTATTCGGCACAGCATCGCTCAGCATCGCCGGAAGTGTTTTTAATCCGCTACGTGCGGCAGGTCAAGGATCCGGACATAACGGCTCCACCATCAACCATTCGGCCTGCCGTTGGTGTTATAACGATATACCACTGGAGACCTTATGCTCCGAAGGGAAGAAAATAGGACTGCAGGCGGTCGACCTGGTGGGTGCCGGTGATTGGTATATCCTTAAAGAAAACGGATTGACCTGTTCCATGGGCAATGGTGCCGAGTTGGGCATCGCAAAAGGATGGAATGACCCTCAGTACCATGAGTTGCTGATCAGGAATTACACGGAACTGATTCCTTTGGCGGCAAAAGAAAACATTAAAAATGTTATCTGCCTATCGGGAAACAGGAACCGCATGGATGATGAAACGGGCCTGAAAAATTGCGTGTTGGGTCTTAAAAAGATCATAGGCCTGGCCGAAAGGCATCAGGTGAATGTTGTGATGGAGTTGTTGAACAGCAAGGTCGACCATAAGGATTATATGTGCGACCATACCTCCTGGGGCGTGGCTCTCTGCGAGGCTATTGGTTCGGAAAGGTTTAAACTGCTATACGACATCTATCATATGCAGATCATGGAAGGGGATGTGATCCGCACGATCAGGGAAAATCATAAATATATAGCCCATTACCATACGGGTGGCGTGCCGGGCAGGCACGAGATCAATAACTCACAGGAATTGTATTATCCTGCCATCATGCAGGCGATCGTCGATACGGGTTTTGAAGGTTATGTGGCTCAGGAATTTATTCCGACAAGGGACAACAAATTAGAATCGTTGGAAGAAGCGATCAGGATATGTTCGGTGTGATGGCAGGGTGGACAGTGATTTGAGAGTGTTAGCCAATCTGTAAGTATGGCCTGCCAATTTGCCGGTATAGCCCTTAAGAGGAGTCATGTGAAGGGAGGAGGTCTTTTGCCTGCATTTGAATCCCCCATACTTGCATCAGGGGGTAAATAGTGGTCAGGAGAGGAGCAGAGGTTTTATAAAAGAATTAACCAGGCGTTTTTTGTCCAAGCCATGATAAAATCCAAAAAAATTTTCCTCATAGATTTAAAATTTAACTACCTTTGCCCACCGGTTCGAGAATTCCGAAAATTACTAAATCGCAAACCATTAATTACTTAGAGGGCTGGCGGAGTGGTCGAACGCGGCGGTCTTGAAAACCGTTGTACCGCAAGGTACCGG
>CAZYDB010000371.1:0-4171 GCA_964645995.1 uncultured Roseivirgaceae bacterium | reverse complement strand
TGAAGATCCTGGAAGATCAGTTTTCTAAGTATAGAATATCGGATGCATTGATGACCATCTACCGGCTGATTTGGGAGGATTTTTGTTCGTGGTATCTTGAATTGATCAAGCCGCCCTTTGGAGAACCCATTGACAAAAAAACTTTCGGTAAAACGCTGGAATTTCTTGAGAAACTGATGAAGATATTACATCCTTTCATGCCTTTCATCACAGAAGAGATCTATCAGAAGATGGCCGAAAGACCTGAGAATGACCATATCATTATCTCTGAATGGCCAGAAGCAGGCAATTATGACAAATCACTGATCGACGATGCGGAAGAGACCTTTGGTATTGTAACCAATATCAGGAACATCAGGAATACCCGTGGGATTTCACAAAAAACTCCCCTGAAATTACAGATCAAAACGGATAACCAACTGAAACTTGCTGCTTTTGAGCACCCTTTAAAAAAGATGGCCAATTTAAGTACGATTGCATTCATTCAGGAAAAAGTAGTAGGGGCGTTGCATTTCATCATAAAAACCGACGAGTTTTTTATTCCTGTTGAGGGTACGGTTGATAAGAAAAAACAGGTTGAAGAACTCGAAAAGGAACTTGCCTATACAAAGGGTTTCCTGTTGTCCGTCATGAAAAAACTGAGTAATAAAAAATTTGTGAATAATGCTCCGGAACAGGTGGTGGCCAGTGAAAATCAGAAAAAACAAGATGCGGAAGCAAAAATAGAAAAGCTCGAGGAAAGCATCAGAAGCTTTTTTAATTAATAATTAATAATTATTAATTCCCCCTATACTCACACTCACACTGTATGCTCACACTCATGCTGTAATACTCACACTCACACTGTGTTTCCCCGCGTTTAATCTTAATGCATGAAAAATCGGAGTTAATACTACTTATCTTATTTTTTATTATATTTGAATATCCATTTTTTAAAGACTCTGATGGATGCAAAATTATTTACGCTAGATAAAAATTATCTTCTGAAGGAGGCACAACTTCAGCTTAAAGATCAGTTGCTCCATGAACTTTTCATTAAAGTAAGGTCTACCTATCTTAAGGATTATAATCCGTTAGGCCTTGTAGATGATGTAATTCTTGCCATTACAAACACCCAAACACCTGCACTGGAATGCCTATTTAATTTTTATTTTGAACTGACGGGTATCTATCGTTATAAATACGGTAAGAACCAGCTTGAATTTATTTTTGACGGCACACCGCATATCGAAAAATATAAAAAAGACTGGATAAGGCAATTTAGAAAATGGTCATCTGATTTCTGTAATCAAAAACATTTCCTGAGAGCATGCCTGGAAGGTTGCATTCTTGATCCCAACCCAAATACCAGTCATCTTATTGAACTGCGGCTGAAGCAAGTGTTGGAACAGTATTTTGAACTCAGAAGCTACAAATACAGCCGAATCAGAAAAATTCAGGTAGCCTGATCTCTTCAAGCAGCATTATTCCCCGGAAAACGAATACTTGATCTCAATTCATGTAACACCGTTCAGCCGTTCAGAAGGCTCCCTTCAAATACTTTCTGAGCAGGGCCAATAAGATAAATATTTTTAAATCCGCCTTTACCATCCGCCTCAAAAGTAACTTTCAACTCACCACCGCGAGTACTGATCCTTACCGAACCCTGTTCAGACCTGATACCTGCAGCCAGCGCGGATGCTGTAACACCCGTACCGCAGGAAAGGGTCTCTCCTTCCACCCCCCGCTCATAGGTTCTTACATAAATATGATCCACAGACTTTTTCTCAACAAAATTAACATTGGTCCCTCCCGCACCAAACGCTGCCCGGTGGCGAATGTCCTTGCCTGTCTTGTATACATCAACAGTATCCGCATGATCGACGAATCTGATATAATGCGGAGATCCGGTGTTAATAAAAAAATCATCGGCATGGTTTGAATAGCCCTTGACATCCGGCATTTTCAGATGGATCAATTCTTCTTTTATGTGCGCTGACAGCGGTCCATCTATAGTAAGAAATGTAGTTTCAGAAGGGATAATACCTAATGACCGGGCAAACATAACCGCACATCGGCTCCCATTACCACATAAACTTTGTGAACCGTCCGGATTAAAATAGATCATAGAGAAGTCATAGTCAGGATCACTTTCAATCAGGATCAAACCATCAGCTCCAATACCGAATTTTCGATCACATAACCGTTGTACCAGGTTATGATTGCTGCGATCAAAGACTTTATCCCGGTTATCAATCATGATAAAATCATTTCCTGTACCCTGGTATTTTTCAAAAGAGATGCCCGGCATGATTATTCTATTTTCAACAATATACAAAAAAAGCCAGCTTGGCAAGCTGGCTCACAATCACTTTAAACAGAAATTTATATTTTCTCTTTGACTTTGGCTGCTTTACCCTGCTTGCCACGAAGATAATAAAGTCGTGCTCTCCTTACATGGCCCCTGCGGATAAGTTCTATCTTATCGATACTGGGCGATAGAATTGGAAAGATCCTTTCAACACCAATACTATTAGATACTTTTCTTATGGTAAACGTCTCGCCACTGGTATTGACATGACGCCGTTGAATAACGGTACCTTGAAATTGCTGAATACGCTCTTTACTGCCTTCTTTAATTCTGACATGAACATTGATGGTATCACCAGCCTTAAAGGTTGGAAATCGAGATTTTTTCTCCGACAGTATTTCCTTTTCTATTTCTTGAATCTGATAGCTCATGATCTTTGTATTAAAAGCTTTTGCAAAATGGAGTGCAAATATATAAAATTAAATTTAAACCGGCTTATGAATAGGAATTATTTTAATCATCATTTAGCCAGTTGGGACGTCTTTCAGCCGTTCTCTTCAGCGACTGCTCAAACCGCCATTTTTCGATATTCTTCTCATGCCCGGAAAGCAGAATGGGCGGCACCTCCATTCCTTTAAATTTTTCCGGACGTGTATATACGGGAGGTGCGACCAAACCATCCTGAAAGGAATCGGAAAGTGCTGATGTTTCATCATTTATTGCGCCGGGTATTAACCGGATAATAGCATCTGTAAGCACTGCTGCAGCCAGCTCACCACCCGATATAACATAATTGCCAATACTGATCTCCCGGGTGATGAAATACTCCCTCACCCGCTCGTCAACACCCTTATAATGTCCCGCCAGTAATATTAAATTGCCCTTCAGTGATAAGGCATTAGCCATCTTCTGATCGAACAATTCTCCATCCGGACTAAGATAAATGATCTCATCATAACTTCTATCAGTTTTTAATTTCCCGATGCAATTGTCGATAGGCTCTATCATCATCACCATCCCGGCTCCTCCACCATAGGCATAATCATCCACTCTCCGGTGCTTATTATTGGTATAGTCCCTTAGGTTATGTATTTCAAGGTCGACAACACCACTTTGCCGGGCTCTTTTTACAATAGATTCATCCAGGAACCCCCTGAATAATTCGGGAAGACATGTAATTATATCGATCCTCAAAACATTCTGTTACTTAAGATAAACATCAATCAAGCCTTCCGGCAGGTTCATAAATATTTTTCTTTCCGGTTTATCTATCCGATCAATCAGATCATCTTTTATCGGGATGAGGATCTCTTTGCCATTATTCCTGACTGAAAAAAGATCGTTCCCATTGGCCTCCAGTACATTATCGATCATGCCCACATCCCCGTATTTATCATCGATAATCATAAAACCCATCACCTCATGATAATAGAATTGATCTTCCTCGAGCTCCGGCAAAAACTCAACAGGTAGAAATAGAAGAGCACCTTTCAAATCATCCGATGACCCCTTATCCTCAATACCCTCGAATTTAACAATCGCATACTGCCCCCGGAGGGATAAGCATTCAATAGAAAATGGAACCAGTTTTTTATTGACCTCAATAAAAACTGATTCCATAGAATTGTATTTTTCAGGATTATCCGTATCCATGAAGATCATTACTTCTCCAACGACCCCATGCGATCTGGTAACATATCCAAGCTGAAAACAGGATTCAACGTTCATGTTGTATCCGTTATGTTATTTTTACTGGAAAAGCCTGAATAACCTCTTTAAAAGCTGAGTTACTTATCGGCTTTTTTTTCCTCCTTTGACCCTTCCTTACCCTCTGGTGCAGGAGGTGCCTTGTCCTCAGTAGCCTCTGGCGTAGGAGGTGCC
>CAZYDB010000370.1:3636-4236 GCA_964645995.1 uncultured Roseivirgaceae bacterium | reverse complement strand
GTAACAAAAAGGTATACTTACACCGAGTGGATGGGGGAAAACAACGAAGATATTTATGCAAAAATGCTATACGATTTGAAAGCTGATCCTGAAGAGACTATCGATGTTTCCGGAGAACCCGAAAACAAAGAATTGGTAAAAAAGCTTTCTGAAAAATTACATCAGCATATGGCTGAAAGAGACAGGCTAATCATTCCGTAATAAACAAATCATGAGAATTAAATTAATATCATTTTTGGCATTAGGGTTATGCTTTATTCCCTTTGGTTGTAAACAGGCTACAGAAGACAAAACAACTCAGAGAAATGAAAAACCCAATATTGTAATTATTTATACGGATGATTTAGGCTATGGCGATGTGGGAGCCTACGGTGCAACTGAACTTAAAACACCCAATATAGACAAACTGGCTGAAAACGGAGTTCAGTTTACTAATGGCTATGCATCTTCTGCCACTTGCACGCCAAGCCGTTATGCATTGCTTACCGGGGAATACCCCTGGCGGAATGATGATGCAAGAATTCTTCCGGGAACTGCCCCTCTTCTAATCGATACGGCTCAGATAACTTTGCCAAAAATGTTAAAAGAAGAGGGGTATTA
>CAZYDB010000370.1:0-3626 GCA_964645995.1 uncultured Roseivirgaceae bacterium | reverse complement strand
GGGAATGGTCGACTGGAACGAAAAAGTGTCCCCCGGCCCTAATGAGGTAGGCTTCGATTATTCCTATATCATGGCTGCTACACAGGACAGGGTGCCAACCGTGTACCTGGAAAACGGATACGTAGAAGAGTTAAAAGAAGATGATCCGTTAACGATAGATTACAAAGAGAATTATAAAGGTCAACCTACTGGCAAGGATAATCCTGAATTGCTGAAAATGAAATGGCATCATGGACACAACAGTTCCATTCATAACGGGATACCCAGGATTGGTTACCAGAAAGGTGGCGAATCGGCCATGTGGGTTGATGAAGAAATGGCCTTTGATTTTTTAGAAAAAGCCAAACAGTTTGTACACAAACATAAAGAAGAACCATTTTTTCTTTACTATGCCTTGCAGCAACCCCATGTCCCCAGGACCCCGCATCCACAGTTTGTCGGTTCGTCAGGAATGGGACCACGCGGAGATGTAATTGTGGAAGCCGATTGGTGTATAGGTGAATTTATTAATACGCTGGAGGAGGAAGGATTGCTTGAAAATACCCTTGTGATATTCTCCAGTGACAACGGCCCGGTTTTGAACGATGGCTATTACGATCAGGCAGTGGAACTTCTTGGAGATCATAAACCCTGGGGCCCATTTCGCGGTGGAAAGTACAGCCTCTTTGAGGCAGGTACGCGTATACCATTTATCGTTTACTGGAAAGGAATAATTGAACCTGTAAAATCAGATGCATTGGTAAGCCAACTCGACCTGATGTCATCATTTGCTGAATTAACGGGAAGCGATGTCAGAGGACCTGACAGCCAGGAATTACTGGATATATTCCTCGGTAAAAGTAAACAGGGACGCGAAAAGCTTATCCTGGAAGCGAATTCTCGTACTGCACTTAGAATGGGAAACTGGGTAATGATCCCACCTTATGAAGGACCGGCGTTAAACGAAAAGGTAAACATTGAACTGGGTAACTCAGATGAATTTCAGCTATATAATTTAGAAAATGATATTGGGCAGAAAGAAAACCTGGCCGAATCGAACCCTGAAAAGCTTCAGGAAATGCTTTCCGCATTTAAAGAAATACGAGGCAAAGATTACAGTGATGTTTACAAATTAGAACTTAAATAGAAATGGTTATATAGAAAGAATAACTGTTCTCCCCTTTTAAGTGGATACCTATTTAATTATTCTGGAATTTAATTATATCAACATGAAATTAAAATCATTACGTAAGAAAGTAACATTTTTCTCTTTTCTTTCCCTAGGTTTTATGAGTTTACTTTCTGCACAGCAAAGTCCCAATATCATCTGGTTGATGGCCGAAGATATTTCCACGGATATTGAATGCTATGGTATGCCTGCCGTAAAAACTCCAAACCTGAATAAACTTGCAGAAGAAGGTGTGAAATTCAACAGAACATATTGCACAAATTCAATATGTTCACCAAGTCGCTCAGCAATGCTCACCGGGGTAGTCCAAAATAAAATAAATGCCCATCACCATCGGAGCAACCGCCTGGTGCCACTGGATAATCATTATGTACCATTCACCAAATTACTCAGAGATGCGGGTTATACCTGCATTTTAGGAAATGATTTTGTCATGGACAATGGGCGAAAAATCGATGCCAACTTCAAACATAGCGACCATGGGGAATGGAACGGAAAAGATAGTTTCGGATTGTTTGATAAGTACAACGAAATTCAGCCGGACGATCAGCCGTTTTTCGCCCAGATACAATTGAAGGTTACCCATCGCGGCGACTGGTGGGATGAGATCCGGAATCAGTCTGACAGTCCGGTCGATCCTGATTCAGTCGTTCTGCCGCCCTACATCGCGGATCATCCAATAATTAGACTCGACTGGGCAAAATACCTGGATCAGATTGAGTATATGGATGATGAAATAGGAAGAATCATAGCAGATCTAAAGGGAAAGGGGGTCTATGATAATACAGTAATAATATTTATCGGGGACAACGGGAGATGCAATATCCGGGGCAAAGGGTATCTCTTCGAACCGGGTCTGCTTGTACCTTTTATTATGACCTGGGAAAAGGGCCTGCCTTCAGGGGTTGTCAGGGACGATCTTGTCAGTACAATTGATATAACTGCTACTATACTGGATATTGCAGGAATAGAGATACCGGAATATATGGACGGAAAATCTGTTCTGCACGATAACTTCTCAAGGGAATATGTCTATTCAGCAAGGGACC
Source organism: uncultured Roseivirgaceae bacterium (assembly GCA_964645995.1). Taxonomy (GTDB): domain Bacteria; phylum Bacteroidota; class Bacteroidia; order Cytophagales; family Cyclobacteriaceae; genus JAGTVG01. Next base: position 1,409 of record CAZYDB010000370.1, on the reverse strand, counting down.
TTTGGGATGAAATACTCGAGAAATCAAGGAGTATAACAACAAGGAAATATAAGTATATTAAACATTACAGACCTGAAGTGCCTTTCGATGCATACCAGAAATACCTTGAGTTTTACCGTCCTGCTGTTCATGTCATGCGAAAGTTAAAATGGGAAAATGAGTTAAATGATGATGAACTATATTTTTTTCGTGATCATAAACCGGTAGAAGAATTGTATGATCTGTCCGCAGATCCTTTTGAGTTAAAAAACCTGGCAGCAGATCCCGATTATGCAGAGATAAAAAAAGATTTAGAGAAACAACTTATCGAGGCTGAAGAAGAAAATCATTTTTCAGAAAAAATCTACAATCCCAAAGTGCCAGCATCAGTTGAAATATACAACTGGATCAAGTATAATCATGAAGACGCCTACCGTGAAATGATAAATGGAAAAGAGATTGGGTTTATAAAATACAAACAAATGTACAATAATGAATTCTGAGATTCGTATTCTTTTTCAGAATAACCCTCAGATAATTAGTGACAGAAAGAGAACTAAGTGATTTACAGTCTTTGATAAGAAAGCGTCAAATACAAGGCTTTCAAAGTTTTTGAAGCCAAGGAGTTTACTATTCGTAAATGACTGCTTCAAAAACGAGAATAACGCAGTAGTTGGCGTTTTCTTACAAAGACTAATTAATCTCTTTTTGGCATCAATAATACAGTGTAACCTTAAAATGTAAAATAATGAAAACCATATCCTACACATATTTATTATTTTTAGTAATTGGAATAGCAAATGCACTTCCGTTGATAATCCTGATAATTATAAACCAAAAAATATTGACTCTGACTGGTAATTCCACCTGGGAGAAATTGAAAATGGTGAATCTCCCGATTTAAACAGCCAGAACTGGAGAGAGCTTGATTTGCCACATGACTGGAGCATTGAAAGAGAGTATTTATAAGAGCACGGAACCGATTGGCAATCTGGTTTCTTACCCGCTGGAATTGACTGGTACAGGTAAGAGATCGACTGGAGTCCTGAGTGGAAGTATAAAAAAATAAAAATTCATTTCGAAGGCATTTATTTAACCTGAAAAATTCACGAATTTTTCACCCTATCAGGCTGATGGAGCGCCCCGATGATAATCGGGATACCCATCAAGGTTAACCTGGCGAAGTATCTTATTGAATATCACCTACATATCTTAAAATTACGCCGAACAACAAAAAATTATGAATAGGTAGGTTAAACAGTGATGTGCGAATAAATTTCCTCTTTCTTCTATCTTCTTTCCTCTATCCTCTTCCCTCTTTCTTCTTTCTTCTTTCTTCTATCCTCTATCCTCTACCCTCTTTCCTCCATCCTCCGTTCCACTCCCGCACGGTGTCCCCCCCATTTTCCCAACAGCCTTTTTACAAAAAT
>CAZYDB010000369.1:0-4238 GCA_964645995.1 uncultured Roseivirgaceae bacterium | reverse complement strand
CAGGTTTTCCGGATATTATAATACCAGTCAAGACTCACACCACCTTTGATCTTCAATCCTTTGACTGGTTCCAACTGCAGGTAGGCATTTCCGATATTACGGAGGATCTGAAATTGTGTCTCATTGATCCTTTTGTCACCCCTGGCATAGTGGTTCATTTCCGATTCAGGTCCATATTTTAAAATATAATCGACCAGATAAGGGGGGACATCGGGATCAGCTTCATCATTGGGATCAGCAGGATCATCCTCAAAGAATAAAGGATGGATTGGATTTGGTGTGGTTATCGTATCAACTGAAGTTGCATAACCGTATTTGTTTTCTACAGGACTATCGATCCTGTAAAAATCATCCTCAATAAAAATTGGTTGCCAGGGAGGGGCATCCACCGCTGAACTCAGCGTATAGGGGGAACCGCCGCCAAGATTATCGAAATTATCCACATAGGCCAGGCGGTAGGTTACACCGGTTTCCATCCAATCCGCTATCTTGCTGGTCACATTAGTTGCGAGGGTATATCGTTCCTGCCAGTTGCCACGCATTGGAGCTTCGGCGTAGGAATAACCGGTTGAAACATAATAATTAGTTTTATCATTGCCTCCATAGACCCTGGCGTTTGCATCGATTACAGAAGCATTTTTGTTTATAAAAGGTTGCTGCCAGTCAATGGTGGGGTTGTTTCCCATATACCGGTTGTATGGCGTATCGGCCTCAATGCTATCCGGGTTAAACCAGGGTGGAAGGCTGAAAGTAGGGTTATTATTGTTAACATCAGTATAAAGGTCAACATAATCCTTTACGATTAAAAGATTATAAATATTTGGAATATTCTGTATGCCATAGCTATAGGAGAAATCAATCCTGGGCCGGCCTTCTTGCCCCTTTTTAGAATTGATCAGAATAACACCATTGGAAGCGCGTACACCATAGATGGCTGCTGCAGAAGCATCTTTCAACACCGAAATGGATTCGATATCGTCAGGGTTGATCATGGAAAGAATATTGACAGAACCCCTCAGGTCACGCACACGGGCATCCTGCTGCTCATAACCGGATCCAAATTCTGTGATGGGCACACCGTCGATAACATACAGGGGCTCCGCGATACCGAAAGTGGAGACTCCACGGACCCTGACTGTCGGCCGGTCACCGGGCTTACCGCTGGGGGTAGACACGAATACACCTGCCATACGACCCTGCATAGCCAATTCCGCCGTCTGGGCATTGCTTTTTTCAATTTCATCAGATTCAATTTCGGAAACAGCACCTGTCAGGTCTTTCTTTTCACGGCTGCCATACCCGATCACAATTAATTCGGTCAATTCGGTAATATCGGGTTCAATAGTTATATCAAGAACACTCCTGTTCTGGACGGCTATTTCTTTTGTTTTATATCCCACCGAACTAATGACCAGTATAGCCATCCCTTCAGGTACTTCCAGGGTATAGTTGCCGTCAATGTCAGTTACCGTGCCTTGTAATGTACCCTGCAAAATAATATTAACTCCGGGAGCCTCAATATCCTGACCGGCTACTGTCACTTTTCCCGAAATTATCCTTGTGGATGGAGCGGACTTAACCCGGTCGGTTTCATTCATTCTTTTGGTATTACCGACTCTTATTCCAATATTCTTATTGATCTGCTGGAATACAAGGCCGGTTTCCCTGGATATTAACAAAAGCAATTCCCTGATACTGATCCTTTTTGCGGGCATGGAAAAGGTATTCTCAAGACATTCTTCTCCCTCGAAAATAGTAAATCGAAAATCGGTATTGGATTCTATGATTGAAAAAACATCTTTCAAACGGGCATCATCAAAACCCAGGAAAACATATACCTCATCAACACTTTTAATCTCCTTGCTTACCTGTGCGGCAGCCTTTTCATTTAATAAAATAAATGAAAGGAATAAAAAAGATAAAATCCCCGCAACAGGATACTTTACTATCATAACAAATAGTCGGATTCCCTAAATATTCTTACTTTTGTACGGTTATGCTTAAGTAATTAAGCTTAACTGCCTTCTGCTTATACGTCGCAGGGCATTAGTGGAAGGTTACGGAAGTCGTAGACCTCAACTCTACGGCTTCTTTTTTATTATTCAAACTTAAGGATCAGTTGATCTCTTTTCAATTCATAATTAAAATCCTTGGTAAACCTGATATTCTTCAAAATATTTATAAGGCTTTCATTGTCATAAGTGGTAGATAGAAAGAAATCCCGGGGCGGTTTCCCGTACGTTATAATATCTACTCCGTACCATTTAGACAATTTACCAATAAACTCATCATAAGTAGCAGACTTAAAAACGAGTTTCCCGTCTTTCCAACCAATAACCTCCTCAGGTTTAAATTTTCTTTCATTTACATGCTCTGTTTTACGGTTATAAATAATTTCATAACCGGGTTCCAGAATGGTTTGATGTATTGGTAAATTTTCATTTTCTATCTTAACCCTGCCCGTCATAAGAGAAACCTTGATCAGATCCTGATCCGGATAAGCATTAATATTAAAAGAAGTGCCAATGGCAATGGTATTCAGGTGGCCGCTTTTAACTACAAACGGCTTAAGTGTATCTTTTGCAACTTCAAAGAAAGCCTCGCCCTGTATAATTACCAGCCGGACTGAATCATTAAAATGAGGGGCGTGTGAAATCACAGAGGCCCCATTTAACCATGCAACTGATCCATCAGGCAAATACGTTTTTGTCTTCTGACCCGCCTGACTCCTCTTCTCAACAAATAGTGGCTCAGAAGCCGTATTCTCTCTGAATGAATCCTTTAAAAACAGATACTGTGCTGATAGTACGATGATAAATATCACGAAAACAGCCGCAACCTTATATATATAATTCCAGTCTCTGTATTTCTTGTATTTTATACGGGGAAATTCAACACCCTGCTGCCAAATATGGTCAATCATTTCTTCGCCATTGACCAGCTCCTGCTCTCCAGATCGCTCATCCCATATATCTTTCAGGCTTTCAAATATATCCTTGTTAAGTGAAGATTTCCCGCACCAATCCTCCAAATATCTTAACTCCTCATTCGAAATAGTACCGTTGAAATATTTACGCAGTATTTTATCCCTATTGACTTGATGCATTAACGTTTGCGTTTACATTAGTATAGACAGCCGATACCGTTTAAAGGCGTAATTGAAAACAGAATTAGTGATCAGTATAACGACCTTATAGGAATCATTTTTTTTAAAATATCCTGGCTTAATTTTTTATTTTTTTCAGGTCCAAAGATATTAACATATGTCATTAATTATCTGGTGTTATGCTAATTAATTGTTAGTCAGCTTTTTATATAATTAAAAGTGTATAATCTCAATACTTAAAGCGAAACATCCCTGGGTAAGGGTATCACCTGTGTTTTTGATTTTTTTTCTATATAGTATGATTCTACAGCTTTTCTAAGGTCTTTCATAGCCAATTCAAGATGCTTCTTAACCGTTTTTTCAGCAATATCCAATAATTCCGAAACCTCCCTGATAGTCAAATTATCATCCTTGATCATTTTATATACCATTCCCCTTTTAGCAGGCAATCCTTCAATTATTTCAGTAACAATAGTTCTCAGGTCCTTTTCCAATACTACTTCAAGAGGCTGAACATAATTGTTTGTAAGATAATCCTGTGGTATTTCGGTTACAACCACATATTGACGGAAAGAGTTTTTTTTCTTTAAATTAAGCGCCTGATTCTTTATTGCCCGGTATAAATACCCTTCAAAATTATCAATTTCAGTAAGCTTTTCCCGCTGTTTTAATAATTTGATCATCACCTCCGAGACTACGTCTTCGGCATCCTTCATGGAATAAACAAACATTAATGCAAACCGGATCAGACGGGTATGATATAACTTGAATAGCCTGGAAAAAGAATCTTTATCATTTTCGAGAGCTATTTTCTCAAGTAATATTTTTACCTCCATTTTTCCCATACAAACACCAGGTTTACTGGTATTGATATTCATTAGACAAGTCACTAAATTAAAATATCGTAAAAAATACCAGGTTATTAGAAAATTATTTTCAATATTTTAGCCTAATAATGAAAAATTTACAATTTAACAAATCCTTTACGTATTCAAGGTATAAAAAAGGAATGAATTAACAAAACCAGGTATGTTTTGTCATATTTTTTACAAATACATTAAATAAAGGATTTTTTCCTAAGATAACAAGAAGTCTTCTAATTTCAGGCTGAAATAATATAATAAAAGCAAGT
>CAZYDB010000368.1:0-4268 GCA_964645995.1 uncultured Roseivirgaceae bacterium | reverse complement strand
AATCCATGCGATACGAAGGCTATTGTTAAAAATATCAATAATATCATCTTCATTATATTGATCCAGGATCTCTTCTATCATATCGATCACCGCAGACTCGTGATCGACCAGGCTGTCCTTTACCCTGTCAAATTCACATAAGTTCTCAAAATCTTTTTTCAGTGTGTCTTTCAGGTGTTTCGAGTCATGCTTATTGCCAAGTATCTCCTGTATCTGGTTAGGCAGGAAATAGGCTTCCCATTCTATCTTTTTTGATGGGATCTCCCTTAACAGTTTCAGTAATTGACCGGTATGATTACGAAAGGTATCATATCCGAGAGAACTTACATTAAAATAATCCGGGAATCCCCGAACCTTAAGAAATATATCCTTCGCCTGTATCGCTTTAATGAAAGTTTCAAACCATGCTTTCTGCATTTCCAGGTTGGGCTTTTCAGGCACACCCTTGATCCATGAGTTTTTCCTGAGCTTGGTGATGTTATGTTCAAAATTCAGACGGTTGTCCAGCCGTCGCGTTAATATCCTCAGATCCTTTTTTTTCGGTTTTAATTTATTCCTTCCTAAAACCCGCCTGATCATCGGCCGGTCTTTTGAAAACATAAGCCACCGGATCCATTTGGGAAGGCTTTTCCTTGCTTCCAGCATCCTGTGGAGTGTCATCTGAAATTTACCAAGATCTTCCGTTTTCAGGCTGATCTCAATACCGGGATCTTCAAAACAGGTTAAAATATTTTTCTGTATGTTGCTGACATATAAGAGATCTGCATCCTTTGCCCCTTGAGAAAAGATGTGCTGAAAATAATCATGTACCCCATCTTCTTCTAAAAGTGAAAACATCTTATCGATGTTATCACTGTTTTTCAGGATCACCTCCCCTTCCTGAAAGGGAATAAAAGACTTGACAAGTGCCTCTGACTGTTCCAGCAGGTGCTGTTGGAAGGCAGGGATCTCGTCAAGCAGGTCAAGCATTTTCTTCAGATCGGCTACCGTATGATCTTTGAAATTTTTCCTGTTGGAAAGGGGATATCCCTGGGTGTTGAATTTTTTGGCAAATATCACATAATACTTCAACTTATCGAGGAAGCCCGGTACATCATTGAAACGAAAATGATTATACACCTGCTTAAAATTGATGAACGGTTTACTGATATCCGATGTCAGATACAAGGCTTTGGCAGAAATATCACATTCATTCTCATCAAAGAGGGCATATTTGAGTTCTTCGAGTTCTTCGTTGATCCGGTCAATCTGACGGCTTGCCTGCAGGAATCGCCGCTCGAGCTGTATGGAATCCAGTGAATTATTTTTCAGCTTATACTCATATAGCCGGTCAATCTGAGTGGTGATCTGCTGATAGATGGATTTTCTGTCATTTTTAAAATCGTGGACAAGGGCCGCGAAATCAGCAAGATCTTCCTGTTGTAATCGTTCATAGACTACATCAAGCGCCGCACGCTTCTGGCAGACTACAAGTACCCGCTTGCCACTGGCCATACAATCACTGATGAGATTACATATCAATTGTGACTTCCCGGTTCCAGGTGGTCCCTGTACAACTATAGAATTGCCTTTCTTAACGGCTTTAAGAGCATTCTCCTGAAAGGCATCCATCTTAAAAGGGGTATGTATCTTCTCCTCTTTGATCTTATTGAGAAAGTAAAAAAATGAAAGATGTCTGATCTCCTCCTGTGAATCATCTGAATAGGACCGCTCTTCAAAAAAATGATCGAAAGAAGGATATTTGTCTTCTTCGATCAGGTGGACATAATCGGGTACCAGGTAGGAACCGGATTGCGGGAATATACCCAGAACCGCCTCAGGAAATAATTTTAATTCGCCGTTCTTTTCCTTTTCTTCAAAAACCTGCTTTTTATAATCCGTAAAAGGGATAAGCTGATCAACAAATATCTCCGGGTTAAAATTGATTTTTATGGGGCTTTCTTTGAGGATATGATAAACGGAAGTCCTGAAAGGTTTACTTTCCCTGTCAAGATCATCAAAAACTCTTTCAATCAGATCTTCCTCAAGTTTGATCTGGTTATAATAAGCATACGCAAGTAGAAATGTCTTATTAAACGTTAAATTGACATCCTTCCTTGAATTTAGATACCATTCATTTTCCTTGAGCTCCAATTCGACAGGAAAGAATAATAAAGGGCAACGTACCAGGGTCCCATCCATCAGTTTACCCCGGATAAATGGCCAGCCGACATAGAGATCCTTTCCTCCTCTCTCTTCAAAAATAAATCTATCTACCCGGTTAATTTTCTTTAACCGCTTGCTGGCTTCATTGCCTGCCTGATCCCTGGGGTCTATCTGCGAGCACAACCTGATCCCGGATCGCCCGGCAACCAGATCATGAATAATACTGAAAGAAGGGCGGTTGGTGAGGTAATCAAAATCATGAATATCAATAAACTGCTCAGAAAGAAGGCGCAACAACAAAAGAGACCTGTTATTGCCGGATAAATTAGTTAACCTTCGCAGGTAGGAATGCAGAATATTATTCATGACAGGATAAAGATAAATAACTAATCAATCAAATAAACATCATGGACTGAGTAATCATTTTTAAAATTCAAAATAGGATGTTACCTTCAAATACAGGCTGTCATTAATACCTGGCACAAGCTGGATATCCCTTTCATGCCTGTAAGGGCCCCTGGCTGACCGTACTTCAATGATCCGGTTAGCCAATTCACTGTCGATATAAGGGTGGCGGACCAGGTCTGACCACTCTGCAAAATTAATCCTGATCCTGACCGGGGAGAAGAGAGAATCGACATAGGCCGCCTTCATTATATTATCCAATGATTCACCGGAAAGCCCATATACTTCCTGCAGTTGATCCATCGACAGGTACCCGCCCAGTAATTCCCTGTATTTCACAATCCGTCGGGAAAATACGCTGCCAATACCCTTGACGGCCATCAATTGAAGGGTATCGGCTTCATTGATGTTAAAGGGGGGAGGATGTTCAGCTGACTTTTCTTCAACAGGCATAGAAGCAAGTACAGAACCGGTTTTTGCCACTACCTTTTTCCCCAGAGGTTTTTCCGGCAGGTCAATATACTGATCCAACATATTATAAAGTGATTCAGGAAAGTCATAGATATCCAACAAATCTCTTTTATAACTGAAAGATCCTCCGCTATTACGGTATTTGATGATCCGCCTGGCAATGATGGTATCCAACCCGAGGGTAAGCATTTGCCTGAAGTCGACTTCATTAGGGTCGAACCTAAAACGGGAAGTAATAATTATCTCTCCGGATTCCGGGAACAGGGGTTCTTCCTTTCCCTTTTTTTCAAGAAGGGTGATGATGCTATCCAGCAGGATGGCATCCTGCGTATAGTTATTGTACCCTCTTTTTCCCCAGTGCCGGTAAAAAACCGGCGCGAAGATCATCATCAAAATAACAAGCATGAGGACCACCAACCCGCGGGCTTCTGTCCGGGATATCCCAAAATAATTTCTGAGATTTTTTATTAGCTGGTCAAACATGAAATAATATTAGGTGATAATGATCATTCCTTAGTTTTACTATAGCCGGCTTCTTTCTTTTTTGAGCGAACCATGGAAACTTTCATGATAAAATAAGCTGCCACAATCGTTACGGATACCTGAGCGACAACAAGGGTAATAACAGCACCAGTAGTCATTGATTCAAATATTTATATCTCCGCTCCGGGCTGCCCCGCAAACCAGGATCAGGAATAATAACAGCAATAATTTTGAAAGGACAATATAAAAAATCTGATCGATATCCCCAAAAGTCATCCCGCGCACTAGCCAAGGCTAACTTTTAGAGAGATCCTCCACCTTTCCCGGAGTGGAAATACCTGGGCAAGATGGTTTAAGATTATAGCTGCCGGTGAACAGGAAGGCAGGAAATAATCCATCTTTCTTGTAGAAACAACCAGGTTCAATGAACCATTCGTATTCCTTTAAAAAAGGCCTGTTACCTTCCCGGTTTTTATATCAATATCAATTTTCCGGTAAGCAGGATCGGAGGCCGTTCCCGGCATCAGTTTGATATCGCCCGCGACGGGAACGGCTATTCCGGCGCCGCCATAGATCAATATATCCTTTATCGGCAATATCCAGCCTTCAGGCCTGCCTTTCGAACCTGGATCATGCGACAGGCTCAGATGCGTTTTTGCCATGCAGGCACCGAAATACCTGAACTCCGGATGTTTCTGGATGGTATCAAGTTTATCCTGTGCCACATCGGTATACTTCACTCCGCTGGCGCCATAGATCTCCTT
>CAZYDB010000367.1:0-4299 GCA_964645995.1 uncultured Roseivirgaceae bacterium | reverse complement strand
CGGGTATGCTGGAGCAAAAGATCGTGGAGCCGGGGGAGGAAGGGAAAATAAAGGTTGTTTTCAATGGACTTGTTCAGGGCTGGTATGCGGTGGCTGTCCTGCATGATGAAAATACGGATGGCAGGATGAATTATAATATTTTCAGGTATCCTAAAGAGGGTTTTTGCTTTTCAAATAATACCAAACCTAAATTTCGGGCACCCCGCTGGAAGGAAGCATACTTTCAACTGAATTCATCCGGGAAAAAAATAATAATTGAAATGCTATATTAAGGGGATCATGTATATTTTCGCCTTATGATAAGAAATATGATATCTTTCATGCCGGGTTTGGCTTTCTCTGTTTTTATATCGCTTCTGGTATTATCCGCCTGTGACTTTCGACCAGAGGCCGAGGAAAAGGATTCCCTGGAAGAAACCGGAATTTACGGTTCTGATCCAACAAAAGACCATGCGCCCCCGGTGCACCAGTCGTACAGATTATGGCACAGGATCGATCAGTTAGACCTGTCTTCTTTTAACTATTACAGTTCTTTTTTTGATAACCGGCTAAAATTCTTCTATACAACAGATCCCGGTCTCACTTTGGGGACATCACAGGTAGATATGATCATGTTATATTTTCTTGATAACCGTCTTGTGAAGATCCGGTATCATATGGAAGAGGATATTACTGAGTTTTTGATGGATTCACTCGGACTGGGCGATCTGAAAACAAGGTTCAATAACCATAAAAAGATCTATGCCACCCGAACAAATATCGACCGGTTCAGAGACTATGAACGCAGGAACGGTAATGTGGGCGGATACGATATCGTGTGGGACAGGAATATCATTTATTCAACTTATAAAGTTGACCCCACTTCATCAAGTCTTTATGCCTTTGATACCATCGCCGCCGGTTATGTCTATATTGATCAGCTTAAAAGTTATCGAAAAAGGCTTATTGCGATAGAAAATGAACTGAAGCTGAAAGCCGGTCTTGATCAATAACACTTTGGGGCCTGATCGTCGCTATAGCTTCCATCCGTAATATAATACCGGTATCCATTAAGCATCGTTTTTTCATCTTCGTAGGTCAATTCATATTCATTTACCTTTCCATTGTTGAAATTGAGCAGAAGGGTGGCGCCACCATTCACATTGCCAGTGATCTCCCAGGTCCCATTTCCCTGACCGCTGCTTGCTCCGAATCCATACGCGCCACCGGTATCCACCGAAACATCGCTGGAACTGCTGAAATTAAAATATCCCTGCGGGCAGAGATCGATGGTTTCCTCACTGGAATAGCCTCCTCCTTCCATGCCGTCAATACCAGGACTGCTGCTATAATATGAATCCATATAAGTTAGCCTTTTCCCGGTAAGGTGTTGTTTCCACTGATCCACAATCGGGCCGGTCTCGGGTTTTGAAAACCGGACACTTGCCGCTACCGATTCGGCCAGTCGTTTGTATTTATCAGTATAAAGGTCATCAGATGTGCCGGCCATGATCGTAAGTCCGTATCCATGCGGATTGGTCAGGCCGATGGCATATAGCTTTACCTGCGTCCATTGCATCATTCCCTGGTAGAGGGCGCCGATACCATTTTCTCCTACCGGGTTAAAATTGCCGGTCACTTGCAGACTGGTGCCGTTTTCATCCTGAAAACCGTGCTGAGCCTCTTCCTTGATCTGTTCAAGGGTCTTATACTGATGTGTGGACAGGATGATCATGCCGGGTTCGCTGTCGTGTCCGATAACAAATCCTTCAGCCGTTTCCCGGCCTTTCCACCCCTGAGGAATACTAAACCTGATGCCCAGTGTTTTGTATTCGACATCGCCTGCTCTTACCTGTGCTTTGATTGATAATACAGGGAACAGCAGGAGGATAACAAATATCCATGTAGAAGGATTCTTTTTGGATTTCAAGGTAATCTTATGTAGATTAATCATGATTAAAACGGTTAATAGAACCTTGAAAATTAAACATTTGTTTTATTATATAAAACACTGCCACCCCGAAAAATTTATGAAAATATGGAAATTAACTTACTTTATCTTATAGATGCTTATTTGCGAAATTTTAGTTCGAATGTAATAGATGTTGACCACGAAAAAAATGGCGTAGTTTTGGATAAAACAGCCTTTTATCCCGGGGGAGGAGGACAGCCGCATGATACGGGTCATATTCATTTCGGGGGCGTTACCACTGAAGTAAGCAGGGTAAGGAAGACCGATGGTGTTATCTGGCATGACCTGCATGGCGAATTGCCGGAGAAAGGCTTTACCATACAGGGAGCAGTGGACTGGGAAAGACGATATAAACTGATGCGCACCCATACGGCTATGCATATTTTATGCGGGGTGATCTGGCGCGATTACCAGGCCCGTGTGACCGGCGGGAATATGGAACCACTTGCCGGGCGGATGGACTTTGAATTTGAAAGTATGACGGCGGATCTTGTTAGTGAAATCGAGAAAAAGATCAATTTGGAAGTCAGTGAAGAAAGGGAAGTTGAAGTTGAAGTCCTCCCAAGAGAGCAGGCGATTAGAATTCCTGACCTGATCAGGACAAAAGTAAATCTTCTTCCTCCCGGATTAACAAAAATACGTACTGTCAGCATAAAAGGACTGGACCTTCAGGCTGATGGCGGCACTCATGTCAGGAATACCCGGGAGGTGGGCTTCATTCGCATAGCTGATTATAAGAGCAAGGGCAGGATCAACAAAAGGCTTAAGATACAGCTTGAAGAAATTTAATTCATTTGAACTCGAAGGATTGTTCACCACCAAGCAGAAGATATTTCCGGTCGTGCCAGATCAGTAATCCGGAGACGCCTTCAGGCAGGGTTACTGTACCTGATAGACCTTTGCTTCCTGGCCTTCGGTCCAATTTTCACTGATCAATATGTCGGATCGTTCAACTTCGGGAAATCGCTCAATTTGCTTTTCCATGAACGGGATGTTCCGGCGGACTGGTTTCCAGACGCTGTTTCCGGATAACCTGTGATATCCATGAGGTATACCGTGACCATTATAACCAATACTGCCTGCATTTTTCCAGTCGGAATCATTAAAATCTTTTTCCTTCCATCCCCAAGGATAGTGATCCGCACGAAGACTGTCCGTAGGACCGGCAGCAAAAAAACCGTTAACCATTTTCCTGCCAACCTTCAATGGATGAAAAGCCTTGTTATGGTATGTTTTCCAGCCGGTGTTCAGGCCGGTATTTAATAAGAATTCAGTTTCAGTATTTCCCTGTATTATAAATGCTTTCCTGACCAATCCATTGTTCATGAACCGGGCGGATGATTCCCAGAAGGTGGTCAGGATTTCCGGTTACAAAGGTCTGCTGACCAAGGAGACCATGGACGATGAACATGTTGGGTATCAGTTACAGGTGCCTTTCGGACAATCATTACTCACTTTTGAGTGTGCGAGGATCAATAAGGAATCCACGGTTCTTTCCTATGCCGAACAACTGGATATAAAAAAAATTGCAGCCCTGTCCGGTGGTAACTGAGGCAGTCCTTATGTTTGTCAGGATTGCCTTGCCGGCTGGAGGACGTATACATTTAAGATATAATTTTGAGCTTTCGATCCTCCTGCTTTCATGGCAAAATAAGACTTGAAATTTTGTCATAATAATAAGGTTGTCTCATAGTTTAAATAATGCCAAAATGACTGTATAACAAACCCTTAGCTTACAAATTGTCATAAAAACCGGACTGGTATGTATTTTGAAGTTTTCGCAGTGTAACTCAATAAACCAAATTAGAAAGGAGGATGAGATTATGACACTTATGAGAAGACCGAACAGAGTATTTCCAAGCATTCCGTCATTATTTGATGACTTCTTTACAAGGGAGGTCGGTGATTGGTTTGACACCAATTTTTCTGATGCGGGTACCACATTGCCTGCGGTAAATATCAGTGAAGATGATAAAGGCTATGTGGTTGAACTGGCTGCACCGGGAATGACCAAAAAGGATTTCAATGTAGAGCTGGAAAATGATATCCTGACGATCAGTTCCGAAAGGAAAGAGGAAAATGAAGAAAAGGACGACAAAGAAAACATGTACAGGAAAGAATTCAGCTACCAGTCATTCCAGCGCAGTTTCCGTTTCCCGGAAAACACGGTGAATGCCGATCAGATCAAGGCAAATTATAAGGATGGTATTCTAAGGCTTGAACTTCCGAAAATGGAAGAGAAAAAAGTTAAACCAAGGAAACAAATTGCCATTCATTAAAAGATTTGCTGCGCTTATTTAACCTGAAAAATTCACGAATTTTTCACCCTATCAGGCTGATGGAGCGCC
>CAZYDB010000366.1:0-4333 GCA_964645995.1 uncultured Roseivirgaceae bacterium | reverse complement strand
GATATGGTGGATATCTGTACGCCGAACAGGCTGCACATGGAGCAGGTACGGATGGCGGCGGAAGCCGGGTTGAATATCTACCTCGAGAAACCCATGGCGATGGACCTGGAGGAAGCCGTTCTCGGTGCTTTGATGTTAGAGAAAGATGCTTTATCGCAGGTCATCGAGATCCTTAAACCCGATATTTTTTATAAGGATGCTCATAAAGAGATCTACCAGGCTATCAAAGAATTGTTTGAGGACTCAGAGCCTGTAGACATTCTTACGGTTACCAATAAGTTACGCAAGAACGGTAAACTTGAATTTGTCGGTGGTGCGTATTATATCGCCAGTCTGACTTCGAGGGTAAATTCATCAGCTAATATTGAATATCATGCCAGGATCATCACCGAAATGGCAATAAAGCGGGAACTTATCCGTATCAGCGCTGATATTCAGAAAGATGCTTTCGAGGATTCTACCGATGTATTTGAATTATTGGACAAGTCGGAACAGGCTTTGTTCGATGTATCGGAGACCAATATCCGGAAGAATTTCGATAATATGCGTTCCCTGATGAATGAGGCTATCAAGGAACTGGAGATCAAGAAAAACCAGAAAGACGGTCTGACGGGTATACCTTCGGGTTTCACCGCACTGGATCGCATGACCTCGGGCTGGCAGAAATCTGATCTGGTAATCATTGCTGCCCGCCCGGGTATGGGTAAAACGGCCCTCGTCCTTTCTGCCTTGCGCAATGCATCGGTGGAGTTTGCCAGGCCGGTGGCTATTTTTTCTCTTGAGATGGCTGCCGTACAACTTGTTAACCGGCTGATATCAGCGGAGGCCGAACTTGAAAGTGATAAGATTAAAAAAGGCAACCTCGAAGATTATGAATGGGAGCAACTGGTATATAAAACGTCCAAGTTGACTGAGGCACCTATTTTTATTGATGATACCCCGGCGCTTACTATTTTGGAATTAAGAGCCAAAGCCCGGCGGCTGGTTTCACAGCATCAGGTAGAGTTGATCATCGTCGACTATCTTCAGTTGATGTCAGGCGACCGTTCTAAAAACAACTCCAGTGGGAACAGGGAACAGGAGATCGCTTCCATTTCAAGAGCGCTGAAAAGCCTGGCCAAGGAATTATCCGTTCCGGTTATTGCCATCTCTCAGTTAAGCCGGGCGGTCGAGACAAGGGGAGGAGACAAGAGGCCGCTACTATCCGATTTACGTGAATCAGGGTCCATCGAGCAGGATGCCGATATGGTATTATTTCTTTACAGGCCCGAATATTATGGTTTGAATGAAGATGAAAACGGGTTAAGTACGAAGGGACTCGCTGAAGTAAGCATTGCCAAACACCGGAATGGAAGTACCGGCTCGGTAAAACTTAAATTTATCGGTCATCTTACCAAGTTCGTAGACCTCGAGGAAGAGCGGTTAGATCCCGGGGTCGGCCCCGCTGAACAGGGAGGCTATATGACCTTCAAAAGCAGAATTAATGATCAGGAAGATCAGAAAAAAGACATCGGTGGCCCCCCGAATGCACCGTTTTAATCGTTTATCTCCAAAAATTCAATGGCAGTTCTGGCTTCATTCCTGATACTCTGACCATATAACTCACCGGTATACTTGATTGCCTGTCTGAATTGGGACTCAGCAAGGGTGGGATACTCTAAGCCGGAATAAATATACCCCATTTGCAGATGGGCATTAGCCATCAGATAATGTTCGCTGAATTCCTTCATCAGCATTGCCTTATTAAAATTTTGAATGGCGAGTGGGCTGTTTCCACTCATTTGATACAGGCGTCCCAACCTGTAATGCAATTCAAATTTTTCTTCTGCCCTGAGATCGGTTAATGAGATAGCATACAGAATATTCAGGGCTTTTTCAAAATAACCGCCGTCGAATAAAAACCTGGCTTTTAACAGATCAGGATGCGGAATTTCGTTTTCTGAAATCATATATTGTGCATAACGATCTTTCTCAGTGGACAAAGAACCGGAATTCAATCCCTTTTTTCTGTAATAGTTCAAAGAATCACTGCTTTTTTTAAGCAAAAAGATCAGGGATAATTTATAGTAACTGTCTTTTATAAAATCAGATCCGGGACCGCTGATTTTCAGAAACTTATTATAATGACCCAAAGACCTGTCCAGTTCCAGTCTTCTGAGATAGGTTTCCCCCAAATGATATTCAACAACAGGCAATTCCTTATACCCCCTATTTAACCGGCTGCAGGATTCAAAATACCGGATGGCGGATTCGTTTTTATAAGTTTTAGTTGAGATTATGCCATATAAATAATTGATAAGCAGGCTATTGTGAAGGTCAAATTGGGCTTTTTCCAGAATATCGGAAGCATATCTGAAATCTTTAATATAAAAAGCATGTAATAAAGCAAGAAGTAATTGGCCTTCCTGCTGGAACAGGCCTTTATGCCCTGCAATATATTGAAGTTGTCTTTTTCCCTGTTGCATATCAGGCTTGATCTGTAACAAGGTCAATATCCAGTTATGCCTTTCCGGAATCAGGGAGAGGACAATATTAATCACCCCATAGGTCTTATTAAAAAATGCGTCTTCCTCAAATAGGGATATATTCTGCCTTGTCAGGTTATGGGCCTGGATCAGTTTTAAAGATCCATAGAGATAATCACCGTAGTTTACACTGATCAGTCCGTCATGTAATTTCAGCTCTCCTTCCACAAAAGCTACCCAGGCACGTTCTTTATCGAGAGATTGGATATTATCCTGGTAATAATTTCTTTTCTTTTTATAGAATTCATATTTTTCCGGCTCTTTAAAGAGCATTAGATCCATAAAGTCAGAAAGGCTTTGAATGTATAACCGGAATGCCTGATCCGGCTCATCCTCATATTTTTTTTCAATGAGCGGCAGGGCTTCCTCAAGCTGGAGGTTCAGGATTTGCCGGTAGGCCTGATGAAGATCCGGATGCAGGGATTGGGCCATGGAGGGAAAAGGCAATGTGAAAAACAAGGCGAAAAACAAAAACGGGTAATGTTTACTCATTACCCGTTTCATTCTTTTAATTCCCAAAAGTGAAATTCCGGTTATCGTTATTTTTTTGCCCTGGCTCTTTTTTTCTTTACAGGTTCTTCGACTACGTCTTCGACATCGGCAAAGATCCTTCCGCAATGCTCACAAACAATCAGTTTTTTCTTTTCCCTTACTTCAGCCTGTCTTTGAGGGGGAACGATATTAAAGCAACCGCCACAGGCGCCTCTTTTCACCGTTACTATGGCAAGACCGTTCTTGGCATTATTCCTGATCTTGGTATAAGATTTCAGAAGCCTGTCTTCGATATTTTTTGAGGCTTTTTCTCTCGACTTCATCAGTTTCTGCTCTTCTTCTTCACTTTCGGAAGTGATCACATTCAGTTCTGACTTTTTACTGTCCAGGTCTTTTTGCCTTTCGTCAAGAAGTTCTTTTGTTGATTCAATACTCTGCTTGGTGGCCTCCAGCGCGTCATACGCTTCTTTTATTTTCTTTTCCGAGATCTGGATCTCCAGTTCCTGCAACTCTATTTCCTTGGTGATAGCATCATATTCCCTGTTATTTCTAACATTCATCTGCTGTTCACCATATTTAGCGATGAGTTTCTCTGCATTTTTAATGGCAGTCCTTTTATCGGTTACGCCATTCTCGATTTCTTCTATTTCATTGTTGAACTTGGTGATCCTGGTTTCATATCCGATGATCTCATCTTCAAGATCCTGCACTTCATCGGGCAGGGCACCCCTTACCTTTTTAAGATTATCAAGTTCTGAGTCAATTTCCTGGAGTTTTTTGAGGGATTCAAGTTTCTGAGCTACAGTGCTTTCCATTTAAATTCAGGTATATCGTATTGGATTCGTGTTTACTTCTGATAAACGAAGTGCAATATTACTAAATTTTTTATTTAATAACCCATAAATCAATTCTTTTGTAAATACCTCACTTTCATAATGTCCGATATCTGCAATTAATATATTTCCTTCACCATCGAAAAATTCATGATATTTAAAATCGCCGGTTATAAAAGCCTCTGCTTTCTCTTTTTTGGCGGCTGGCAGCAAAACGGACCCGGCACCACCACATACGGCAATATGTTGGATCCTGTCAAAAGAAACAGGGGTGTACCGTATATGTTGAAGGCCCATTTTTTTCTTTAAATACTGAAGGAATGAAGCTACATTCATTGCTTCAGGAAGGTGGCCGGTGATGCCCGATCCGGCGGTTTCATCCTGGTTGGAAAGGTTTGTTAAGTAATAAGCTACTTCTTCATACGGATGGCTGTTCTTCAGGGCTTCCAGGTCTAATTTGTCCAGTTCCATTTTCAGATTGGC
>CAZYDB010000365.1:3664-4365 GCA_964645995.1 uncultured Roseivirgaceae bacterium | reverse complement strand
GTAGTTACGCAACGGGATCAATCCCTGATAAGCGCCCCGATTTTATCGGGGCGCTTAATCGGCCCTTCGGGCGCCTGCCTGCCGCCTTTTAGGCAGGAAAAATTTATGGATTTAGGGCTAATATAATATAATCTGTTTTGAAAGATCATAAGTCCTATTGATAAACTGATGCGATATCCCCGGATGATTAAAAATTTATTATATTTAATTTACAAAAACAGTATTATATTTGGTAATTTTTATATATATTTATTTTAATTTTGTATTCAATAATATTTTTTGCTAAAACAACATAAATTACCGAATGAGATGAAGGCGTTTATATCGATACTGTTAATGATCCTATTCATTTTCCCTGGAATTTTATTGGCAAATGATAGCAGTATTAGTGAGCAGGATGAATTCGATTTATTTGCAACGACCCATTTTTCAGAGGAGATGGGTAATCAGCAGGAGCCAGTTCGTGTGAAAGTGGCGATTTACGATGTTTACGGGAACCTACTAAGGCAATCCGATATAAATAAGGAAGGCTTGAAGGACCCCGGTTCAATATTGTGGCCGCTGATCGACAAATGTTATTTTCTTACTGAAATTGACGGTAAGATTTATTTTGTATTGAATTGACCAAAAAAAAATAACGTAAAGGGAACTTTTTCCATGAATTAATCATTGCTCTATATATAATTCATGGTTGATAGGTT
>CAZYDB010000365.1:0-3654 GCA_964645995.1 uncultured Roseivirgaceae bacterium | reverse complement strand
TTACCCCGCAATACAGAAGTAATAATAAATACTTCAATTGTGTTGCGGGTTTTTTTTAATTTACCCGGATCAATCAATTAGAGCATAAGCAGTTGACAAGCAATCGGTTTCTGATGGACCTCAGCAGAAATTGTTATTTGTAACATCCGAATTTTAGTGAATTATATCTGCTTATCATGCTACAATGACGAATTTGGTTTCAATTCTTCAGAAAGGTATTTTCCGGTATAGCTGTCATTTTTTTGGATGATCTCTTCGGGCGCTCCCCCAAAAACAAGATATCCTCCCTCTTCTCCACCTTCCGGACCCAGGTCTAAAACATGATCGGCCATTTTAATTATGTCAAGGTTATGCTCTATAACAAGCACTGTATTGCCCTTTCTTACAAGCTTTTCAAGCACATCGATCAGGTGCCGGATATCCTGAAAATGTAGCCCCGTGGTAGGCTCATCAAGGATATAAAATGTTTTACCCGTATCCTTCCTGGATAATTCAGATGCCAGTTTAACTCTTTGAGCTTCTCCCCCGGACAACGTTGTGGCATGCTGGCCCAGGGTAATATAACCTAATCCAACATCGTTAAGGGTTTTAATTATTTTAAGTATTCTCGGCTGGTTTTCAAAAAAATCAACCGCATTTTCAACCGTCATATCGAGAACGTCGGAAATCGATTTACCCTTGAAACGGACTTCAAGGGTTTCCCTGTTATACCGTTTGCCCTTACAGGTCTCGCAGTGTACATGAACATCAGGAAGGAAATCCATTTCGATTACCCGCATCCCGGCGCCTTCACAATTCTCACAACGGCCTCCTTTCACATTAAAAGAAAAACGGCCTGGTTTATATCCCCTGATTTTAGCTTCCGGGAGATCAGCATAGAGGGCCCGTATATGGGTAAAAACACCTGTATAGGTAGCGGGATTTGACCGTGGTGTACGGCCTATTGGTGACTGATCAATTTCGATAACTTTATCAATATGCTCAAGACCCTCAATGGAATGGTAGGGCAGCGGGTCCTTTCTTGAGCGATAAAGCTTCTGGCTGATTATCGGATAAAGCGTTTCATGGATGAGGGTCGACTTACCGGAACCGGAAACTCCCGTTACACAGATAAAAGTACCTATCGGGAAAGCCACATCGATATTTTTTAAATTATTCCCGGCAGCTCCTTTCAGCAATATCTTCTTCCCGTTTCCTTTATTCCGTTCAGGCGGAACCTCTATTTTCAGCTTGCCATTGAGGTAGGAAGCTGTAAGCGTGCCATTTTTAACAAATTCATCCGGCCTACCTTTGGCCACAATATGTCCTCCATGTAGTCCGGGACCAGGACCTATATCAATGATATAATCCGATTTTTTCATCATCTCCTTATCATGCTCCACCACGATAACCGTGTTACCCAGATCTCTGAGATCTTTCAAAGCATTGATCAGCTTGATGTTGTCGCGTTGATGCAGACCAATACTCGGCTCATCTAGGATATATAATACCCCTACCAGTTGGGTTCCAATCTGGGTGGCCAGCCTTATACGCTGTGCTTCACCGCCGGAAAGTGTTTTCAGCGGCCGGTTCAGGTCGAGATAGTGTAATCCGACATTTAAAAGAAAATATAACCGTTTCCGTATTTCCTTGACAATTTCAGTGGCGATTATCTTCTGCCTTTCATTGAGCCTGTCCTCTATATTCTCAAACCATTCCCTCAGCTTGCCAATATCCATGTGAGCCAGTTCTGAAATATTTCTGCCGTCAATTTTAAAATGCAATGATTGTTTTTTAAGTCTGGCACCCTCACATTCCGGACAGGTTTTATTAATGGTAAAATCATGTACCCACCGCTGTATTTTCTCTGACCCGGTATCCTTTTGCTTTTGTAAAAACCGTATGATCCCTTCGAACTGTGTATGCCAGTCCGTTCCCGGATACTTAACCGACTTTACGGCAACGGGAACATCATCTCCATAGAGCAGGATCTTCACAACCTCCCCAGGCAGTTCTCTGATACTGGTAGTCAGCGAAACCCCATGCCGTTTAAGGATTGCTTCTATTTTTTTAAATATCCATATATCCCGGTATTCTCCAAGAGGGGCGATGCCTCCCCTGCTGATCGATAATGAATCATCAGGTATCACTGAATCAATCGTGATCTCCTCAACAATACCTAACCCGTTACAGGAAGGACAGGCGCCATAAGGACTGTTAAAAGAGAAAAGGTTGGGCGCCGGTTCATCATAGGAAAGGCCTGTATCGGGATCCATCAGATATTTTGAGAAATGATGGATAGCTCCATTGTCGGGATCCATTGCCATGATAATTCCTTTCCCTTCTTTCATAGCAGTCTTTACCGAACTGGTTACCCGGTATCGCTCATCCTCAAGGATCCTTAACCTGTCGATAACAATCTCTATATCATGGACCTTATACCGGTCGACCTGCATCTTTGGCCGCAATTCCATCAACTCACCATCAACCCGGACCCTGGAATATCCCATCTTCCTTACATGGACAAACAATTCCCGGTAATGCCCTTTCCTTCCTTTCACCACCGGAGCCAATATAACCAACCTGCGGCCTGCGAATTGCTTCATCACCTGGTTTACGATCTGATCCTCTGTCTGACGGATCATCAGCCTTCCTGATAAATAACTATAGGCTTCTCCCGCTCGCGCATATAAAAGGCGCAGAAAATCATATACTTCAGTAACGGTTCCAACCGTTGAGCGGGGATTCCGGGAAGTGGTTTTCTGTTCAATGGATATCACCGGGCTCAGACCATTTATCTTATCTACATCCGGACGCTCCATATTCCCGATAAACGACCTGGCATAAGCAGAAAAGCTTTCCATATATCGACGTTGTCCTTCGGCATAGATGGTGTCAAATGCCAACGAAGACTTGCCGCTGCCACTGATACCGGTAATAACTACAAGTCTGTTGCGGGGAATACTGACATCGATATTCTTCAGGTTATGCTCCCTGGCACCAAAGACCTCAAGGTATTCATTACCTGAGGTATCAGACTGAGGAATACCGGTTTCTTTCTCTTTAACCTCCATGTTTTCGCTACTCCATAGTATCCGCCTCGTCCGCTATCCTGTCCTCTCCTACCATTAAAGAATCAGAAATGGTTACTTTTTTTTTCAGGGAAGAGCGGTGTTTCTCAGGAATAACGATCATATATGATGGATTGCGGCGGGTGACTGTAAGAGTGTTTTTCCGCAACCAGGGATTATAGCGTTTTAATATCTTGTAATTAACGCCCGTATTAAAAGCAAATTCAGTCAGATCACTGATACTTTCCGTGATTGCTAATGAATCGAGTGGTTCAATTCGATATAAATGATCTTCTGGAATATCAAACCCGTATTTTTCAGGTGATTCGACAATACTTTTCAAGGCAATTATTCTGAAAATATAACGCGAAGTCTCATCATTCAGAAGCAGGTCATAATAATCATCAACCTGCTGCTGCTCCATCCTTCGGGCCAGGCCCCTCATCCCTATGTTATAGGAGGCGGCGGCATTTGTCCATGTCCCGAATTTTTCTTTAGCCCTTAGCAGATAATTACAGGCTGCCTCCGTGGACCTTATGGGGTTATACCTTTCATCGACCTCGCTATTTACAATAAGGCCCAACTCCCGCGCAGTGGAAGGAAG
>CAZYDB010000364.1:0-4393 GCA_964645995.1 uncultured Roseivirgaceae bacterium | reverse complement strand
CATCAAGGCGATGGTGAGTCCGCATACGCCGGTCACGGCTTACCTGGCCGTCAGTTTCCAGGGGCTCCTGGGCGCTTTCCTCTTTCATTATATCCGGAACCTACGGGCGGCAGCCCTGTTGCTTGCTTCCCTGGCCTTTCTGGAGTCTGCCGTGCAGCGCCTGGTGGTGATGACCGTCGTTTTCGGCAATCCGCTCTGGGAATCGATCGATGTATTCTTCAATTTTATCCTGCGGGAGCTCCACCTGATCACTGAACAGGATGATGCACGTGCAAGTTTCTGGATCATCAGTTTTTATGTCGGTACCTATATGATCACCGGAATTCTTACCGGGATTTTCGGGGGTAAGCTCCCTGAAAATATAAGTAAGACCGGAAGGAATATCCGAACTGCTTTTTCTTTTAGCCGTGAGGATGAGGAGATCAAAGAGAGACGTAGAAAAGGGCTGCCCCTATGGAAAAGGAAAAAACTCCAGATATTCGTTATCCTGATCCTTATTACCCTGATCCTCTTCCTTTTATCGGAGCACTACCGTTGGACCATCGGGATTTATGTGTTCACGCGCACTATCCTGGTGATCGGCCTCTGGTACCTCCTCGTGGCGCCACTTTTATTGAAGGGCATTATGAAGATCCTGAAAAAGAAGAAGCAGAAATACGGAGAAGAGATCGAGCGCACCCTTTTTTACCTGCCCGAGTTCCGCGCCGTCATCCGCTGGGCCTGGGCCAATGCAAAAGAGAAAAAAGGGATAAAGCGAATTACGTTATTCATAAGGCTGATCTTATGGCAGACGCTGGCCGGAGAAGAAAAGGGGTGATGCCGGGACAGCCCCTATGTAAGGATCTCTTTTCTGTGGAACGCAAACCAGTGTAAAGATCCTTGCAGGGTGACGTTAATAGGTTTTAACAGCCAAAAGATTCCTGCGGAATGCTGCAGCCATTGGTTTATCACACGCACACTTATACCCACTCATCCCACCGGAATATCTTTCAGCAGTACGTTTGACTTGGATTCGCCATCTTCTTTGCGCATATTCTTCATTAATTTATTAAAGCTTAATAGGGGTTCGGTTTTATCGATACGGATGTTGCCGGTACCATTATCCTCCAGGGCGGTCAGCACGTAATTAATGTCAATCTTATGGATATCCATTGCCGGGACATAGGCACTTTCGTTTTTATCGGAGATCTCCCTGATCAGGTTACCGCTCAGTAATTCCTCGATCACCTGACTCACCAGCTTGATCGGAGCTTTGTACTGAATGGAGACCTCAAGAGCAGTTAATGGTTTTTTACCTTCCTCAAAGGCCTTGATGATGGCGTGAAGGACGGTGAGGCAGGCGAGCTTGCGGTCAAAAGGGCTCATCTTCCGGGTGTCTTCCTCATATTCATACTTCGTCACATTCTGATGGGCAAAAGAGAATTCGGCGCCAAATAATACGATCATCCAAGTGATTTGCAGGAACATCAGGAACAGGGGAAACGCCGCAAAGCTACCGTAAATGGCATTGTACCTCGAAACACCCACCTGGAAATGAATATAGCCCCATTGGACCAGTTGGAAAAGCGTACCCGCAATCACTCCGGCGATCAATGCGGATCTGAATTTTACCAGTGTATTGGGCATGACCATGTACAGCAGGGTCAGCAGGATCCAGATAATCAGGTAGGATGAAAACCTGAACAGGAAAAAGATGGCTGTCCCGATACTTTCAAAGATGGCTCCATCCTGGGTCAGTTTGCTCAACTGGGTGGTTATAAAAATATTAATACTTCCGGAAAGAATAATAAATAATGGGGCCAGGATGATAATGGACAAATAATCACTCAGTTTTCGTATGGGAGTGCGTTCTTTCTTAACCTGCCAGATGTAATTGAAGGAGATCTCGATATTCCACAAAACCTTGATAACCGACCAGATGAGGATCAGAATACCAATACCGGCAAGCCAGCCACCCTGGGTGTTTTCAAGTAATGAATCAGCAAAGGTTACGATATAATTAAATACTTCCTGATGCCCTTCAAGGCTTTCCGCCAACTGTTCCTGGAGTATCTGTTTCACGCCGAATCCCTTGGCAATTCCAAAGATCATGGCCAGTACGGGTACAACGGAAAGAAGCGTGAAAAAAGTAAGAGCCGATGCCCGAAGCGCAATATTGTCTTCCAGGTATCCCCGGATGGCCAGGTATAGAACCCTTATGTTTTTAATGAATATAGCCCTCGACCGGGACATGCCTTCAAATGAGGTATGCCAGATATCGTGGGTAAGGAATTGCCAGATACCGGATATGAATCGATTCATCGCAATCAGGTGTTAAATGACGGTTTAAATTGATGCTAATCTACGGAAATCAGGTGATTTGTTCACGTTCCTATTTAAGAAAAGAAAAGTTCGGGAAGAGCAATCTGTTTGGTTCTGAAAAAAGTTTACAGGTTTAAGCTTTAATCCCGGCGTATGCAACCCATAAATTAAAACTGTTTGTACCTTTATCCCTGCATCAACCGGATTGATCTTATGTTGTTTGAAAACACATATCCCCTGGCGGAAAGGATGCGGCCCTCCAGTCTCGATGAGCTCCTGGGCCAGGATCATCTGACCGGGAAGGAAGGCGTACTCAGGAA
This sequence comes from uncultured Roseivirgaceae bacterium, assembly GCA_964645995.1. GTDB lineage: Bacteria > Bacteroidota > Bacteroidia > Cytophagales > Cyclobacteriaceae > JAGTVG01. Next base: position 1,772 of record CAZYDB010000364.1, on the reverse strand, counting down.
GGCCGTACTGTCAGGGAATATTCCCTCAATGATCCTGTGGGGGCCTCCCGGTACCGGTAAGACGACTATCGCCAATATTGTCGCCAACCAGGTGAAACGGCCCTTTAAGACACTCAGCGCCGTCGCAGCCGGTGTTAAGGATGTCCGGGAAGTGATCCAGCAGGCCAGGAACCGGGAGAAGGTGATCCTTTTTATCGATGAGATCCACCGTTTTAACAAAGGGCAGCAGGATGCTCTTCTGGGCGCCGTGGAGAAAGGGGTCATCACCCTGATCGGCGCCACCACCGAAAATCCTTCCTTTGAGGTCAACTCGGCCCTTTTGTCAAGGTGCCAGGTATATGTGCTCAACCCGTTAACCGAGGCCGATCTTTTAACCCTGCTGGACACAGCCATCAAAAAAGACAGCGCATTTAAGGATAAAAAAATAAAATTAAAAGAAAAGGATGCCCTCCTTAAGCTGTCCGGAGGGGATGCCCGTAAGTTGCTGAATATTTTTGAGCTGGTCAGCGAGTCCTTCCCGGGTGATACCATAACCATTACTGATAAGCAGGTGATGGATATCGCTCAGCAGAAGGTCGCCGTATATGACAAAAAAGGAGAGCAGCATTATGATATCATTTCCGCCTTTATCAAATCCATCCGGGGCAGCGATCCCAATGCCGCAGTGTACTGGCTGGCTCGTATGGTAGAGGGCGGAGAGGATGTGAAGTTCATAGCACGCCGGATGGTGATACTGGCCTCCGAAGATATCGGTAATGCCAATCCCACGGCACTGGTGCTGGCGACCAACACCTTTCAGGCGGTCCATATGATCGGTTATCCCGAAGCAAGGATCATCCTGTCACAATGTGCGGTTTACCTGGCCGGTTCTCCCAAGAGCAATGCTTCCTACAGGGCTATCAGTAAAGCACAGAAAGCGGTTCGTGATACGGGCGATCTACCCGTGCCTCTTCATATCCGCAATGCGCCGACAGGGATGATGCAAGATATGGGGTATGGAAAGGGGTATCAGTATGCCCATGAATATGACCATAATTTTTCACAACAGGAATACCTGCCGGATGAGCTGTCCGGTACCAAATTTTTTGTTCCGGGTGAAAATCCGAGGGAAGAAGAACTGAGAAAAAGGCTGAAGACCTTGTGGAAGGAGAAATATGGATATTAATGATCTCTCTATTGTGATCCACCGGGCACAGGATGAAAAATTTGCATATTTTTCTTTTTAAGCCTTTGCAATTTGAGGCTGATGCCCCGGCTTGGGGAGTCCAAACAGAGGGTTGATCAAACAATATGCCGCGTGACAGGAAGTGTTTACCAACGGCATTAATACCGGCATTAATGCCGGCATTCTTTGCCGAACAGGAAAATTGTTTTAAGGATTTTTCCGGGATGCATTCAGATCCGTAGTCCCCGGCACCATGAACTTTACTAAATATTTCTATATTTGAATAAAGCACGTGGCATGGAAGAACTAAAAAAGCGATTTCACAGGGAATACCCTGACCGGTTTTTCATGAGCGACTCTGTTGAGGAAATGAATGCCTTCCTAAAAAGAAAGCACTGGCTTGATCATGATGAAGTGATAGAATCGACAGAGAAACCCGGTGAAGGGAATATGAACCTGGTACGACGGATAAAAACCAATCACCGGACTTTTATCCTGAAGCAGGCAAGACCCTGGGTGGAAAAATACCCTTCCATTGATGCCCCTGTTGAGCGGAGCGCCATCGAAGCAAAATATTTTCAGATCCTAGACAAGGATCCGGTCCTGA
>CAZYDB010000363.1:0-4408 GCA_964645995.1 uncultured Roseivirgaceae bacterium | reverse complement strand
TATTCGATCACTATAAGGCAAAAATGGAGGTTTTATGAATGCTTTTAAATATTTCTTTACATTGATGACAGGGGCATCCCTGGGATTAATTGCAGGATATATTGCCGGAACACAAAAAGAAAAACTATTGGATAGTCATGTGGCTGATGAGGTACAATCGATTCGGGAATCACTATTAAAAGCCGGGAAAAAAGACCTGGAAAACCTGAATTCAGAATATAACAAAATGCTGGAAGAAACAGTCAACGAGGCCAAAAAATATGTGGACATGGCTAAAGAAAGGTCAAAAACCGCCTAGGTCAACGGGTTGCCAATGATTTAAAATAATATTTAAAATTTATGGAAGCGATGCTTGAAGTTAAAAAAGGAGAATTGGTTTTTATATATAATGCTAATGTGTTCCGGGACAGGGAAGCCCTGGGATACGCCAAATCTCTGAAGGATTTTAAAATAAAAGAGATCGATGTCTCCAAAGAGCAACTCACTGAGCAGCAATACATGGACCTTACTTACCGGCTGAAGATCCCGCCGGATGACCTGTTCAACAAGCAGTCAGATGTTTATCACAATGAATATGCGGGTGTAGCGTTAAGTAAAACAGATATTTTGAAGGCTGTTAAAACCACGCCATCGCTGCTCAGAACGCCTATTGCAGTATTTGAGGATACGGCCTATTTCGTTTCTTCTCCCTATGATTTTGTTAAAAAAGGAATGCGTGTGGAAGGGGTTAAAAAACGGATGGAAGAAAAAAATAAAGATCATTGATCAAGCAGATCAGAATATCAATTGATAATAACGGTGAAAACAAAAGGATCATAAAAATCGATCCTTTTTTTATGGTCGATCGATCAAGAATAATAAGGGAAAAAATTATGGAGTATCTTACTGCATTCCCCTGGCTGGCACTCTCTCGCACCTCAGTGAAGGAAATAGACTTCGGTTCGCGACTGTTGGTAACCTGCCGTCATTCCGGCATATACCATGATTCCGCATCATTTTTTAATTTATACTCCTTTATCTTTTATGCTTCCTTATTGTGTACTCAACTCTACAAATGTGGAAAATAATCTCCAGGGAAGAGCCATGAACAGCGTTTTCAGCCTGCCTGACCTCGAGGCACATATTTTGATTTAATTAGGTCAGAAAATTATATATTGCGTTAAAAACAAAGGACGATGATCAATTTAACAAGAGGAAATCGCTTTGCAAGTGGATTTGGAAACCGGGACTACCTGGCAGACTATCTTGCAGGAAGGGAAGATGAATTAACACCAGCCGTGAATATTGCCGAGAACGATAAGCAATTCAGGATCGAAATGGGATTGCCTGGTTTTTCACGGGATGATTTTAATGTCGATCTTGAAAATAATTGTCTTACTATTTCAGGAGAAAAGAAAGCGGGTACTAATGTAGTGAAGGATGAATACACACGTTATGAATTTGGGCTCGAGAAATTCGAAAAGTCATTTGAACTTCCTGAAAATGCCGATACCGGTAAAATAGATGCCAAATTCAAAGAGGGATTGCTGCAAATTGAAATCCCCAAGAAATCTATTGAAAAGTACAGTCCCAAAAAGATTAAAGTACATTAATGCTATCAACTATTTTCACTTAAGAATACCAAAAATCACCAAAAATCACCAAAAATCACCAAAAATCACCAAATCACCAAATCACCAAATCACCAAATCACCAAATCACCAAATCACTAAATCACCAAATCACCAAATATATATGCGCTGGTCATTATCATTAGGTAAAATATTGGGTATCAGAATCAAGGTTCACTGGACTTTTTTTCTTTTGATCGCCTGGGTTGTTCTTGCAGAAATAAACCGAGGCAGCGAATTTTTCACTGTTTTTCTTACTACCGTTTACGTATTAGCCATATTCGCCTGTGTGGTTTTACATGAAATGGGGCATGCTTTAATGGCCCGGCGATTTGATGTGCCCACGAAAAGAATTACACTATTGCCTATCGGGGGTGTAGCCAGTCTTCAGAGGATCCCCGAAAACCCAAAGCAGGAATTACTGGTCGCTATTGCCGGCCCCCTGGTTAATGTAGTGATAGCGGCAATTATATTCCCTTTTTTAAGTCCCATATCCAGTTATATACCGGAGGCACGAGCGCCGAATGCCATGTCGGCCATTACGGTGGATAATTTATGGTTTGCCCTTTTCAGTATTAACTTAATACTTGTGCTTTTTAACCTTATCCCTGCTTTTCCTATGGATGGCGGAAGGATGCTGAGGGCAGGACTTGCCATGCAAATGAATCGTCTTAAGGCTACGTCTATCGCTTCCTCGATCGGGCAGTTTTTAGCGGTTGTTTTCTTTTTTGCCGGGTTATTCATGAACCCTTTCCTGTTGCTGATCGGAGTATTTGTCTTTTTCGGTGCCAGGGGAGAAAACATGATGGTCCAGCAGTATGAGGTTTTAAGGAACCATGAAGCCAGCGAGGCGATGATCACCGATCTGCACACCTTCAGCCCGGAAACCCGGGTCAAAACCGTTGCCGATCATCTAATGTCTTCCTGTGATGACACTTTTCTGATTTCGGATAACGGTGATCTGAAGGGGTGGGTGACGCGTGACGGACTGATACGGGAACTTCAGGAACATCATCAGGATCAGCAAGTACAGGAGATCATCAGCAAAGACTATATCACCATCAATCCGAAAGAAAAACTATCGAGGGTAATGGAATTGATGCAGAGCGAAAAACAAACTGTTTTCCCGGTTATGGAAGAGCAAAAACTCAAAGGAATTATTAATATGGGCAGCCTGCAACGTTTTATTGCGGTTCAGAGTGCGCTCAACTATTGAAACTAAAAAAATGGAGATACAATGAATATGTTAAAAACTTTACTGTCAGCCATCGCCGGTGGATTGATCGTTCTCGTCGGCCTGGCATTGACAGAGCAAGGGCCCGGAAGTGATTTATCGGTAAACTATAAGGACGGAGAACCGGATGAAAGCTATACCTTATACACCAGGAATGAGGAGGGTGAGGCGATACCCATCGATTTTACGGTTACTGCTGAACTGGTTAACGAATCAGTGGTTCATATCACATCCTTTGGCACCCCTGAAAATACGCAGCGGATGCAACCGCTGCCGGATCCTTTCAGGGATTTTTTCGGCGATGAATTCGAACGTTTCTTCCAGCGTCCTCAGCCTCAACAACCTGAAAGCAGGGAGCCGAGACCCATGGGCACGGGATCAGGGGTTATTATCAATCCTGAAGGGTACATCGTGACCAATTTCCATGTGATCCGTAACGCGGAAAAATTGTCGGTCACTCTGCTGGATAACCAAAGCTTTGATGCCTCCGTGGTGGGGACTGATCCGACCACTGATCTTGCCCTGCTGAAGATCGACAAGAAAGGATTGCCGGCCCTTACCCTTGTCAATTCGGATAATGTGAAAGTAGGCCAGTGGGTAATGGCGGTTGGTAATCCTTTTAATCTGAATGCTACGGTAACCGCAGGGATCGTCAGTGCCAAGGCCAGAAGGATAAATATTCTCACCGAACAGTATGCTGTTGAATCTTTCATCCAGACCGACGCGGCGATCAACCCCGGGAACAGCGGAGGAGCCCTCGTTAATCTGAAAGGTGAGTTGATCGGTATCAATACGGCTATTGCCAGCCCGACAGGCGCTTATGCGGGTTATGGTTTTGCCATTCCTTCCAACCTGGTAAATAAGGTCGTCAATGATCTGCTTAAGTACGGTAAAGTACAACGCGCCGTGCTGGGAGTCACCATAGCCAACAACAACAGTGTTTTGGCCAAAGAGAAAGGACTTGATTTTACCTCAGGTGTATACATTGACAGTGTTGCCACCGGTAGCACAGCAGAAAAAGCCGGTATCAAGCCGGGTGATGTCATCGTCGGCATCAACGGAGATGAAATAGTAAATTCAGCAGAGTTGATGGCTGAGATCGCAGAGAAAAAACCCGGTGAAATAATTGAAGTAACGATCAGACGGGGAGATGACCGGCAGAACCTCCGTGTTGAATTGCAGCAACTCGATAGAGAAGAAAAGCCCGAACTGGCCTATGCAGAAGATCAGCAGATCCTTCGTGACCTGGGTGTGCAAATAAGCACCCTTTCTGGAGAAGAAGCAGAAGAGTTGGGTATTGAGGGGGGAATCAGGATTAATAAGCTATACCCCGGGAAGATCATCCAGGAAACCCGCATTCGGGAAGGCTTTATCATCATAGGGGTAGACAAGAAAAAAGTACATTCTGTTGATGAATTTGCTGAGGCCCTGAGAAGATCCGAAGGCGGCGTATTGATCGAGGGGCTTTACCCGGGGGACAGCGAAAAAAGATATTTTGGACTTAGTGTATCATAAATAGGGTTTCCTGAAAAAGAGATAAATAATTGAATATCAGGAAAATAAG
>CAZYDB010000362.1:0-4412 GCA_964645995.1 uncultured Roseivirgaceae bacterium | reverse complement strand
TAGCCAAAACACGCTAAAGCTTGCTACTTTGCTGGATGCACTTTCGCATCCGGCATGGTTGCAAATTATGCTTTACCTGGCAAATTGCAAAAGCTGTCATGCCGGGGAAATATCAGACTTGCTTCCTTTATCCCAGTCCACCGTATCACAACACATGGCTAAACTGAGAGCAGTGGGATTTATCACCTGTTCTCCGGTCGGTATTTGCCAGAACTATTGTATTGTGGATGAAAATTTCAATCTGATGAAAACATATTTTTCTCAATTTATCCAGACTATGGAACGCCGGAGGGAAAAACATACTGATTGCTGTTTGAAAAGCGGTAAACGATTAAACGCGTTAAAATGACTGAATATAAAATAACTGCCACAGTGGAGAATGGCGGAAAAGCAAGCGCAACTGCTAATCAATCCAAAATAGCCTTTGATGGCACTTCGAGGCGCGATGATATGTTGCCCAACCCGGCGGAATTGTTGCTCACCTCATTGGCAGCTTGTATTCTGAAAAATGTGCAACGGTATTCCGAAATTTTAGAAATACCTTATCGCAGTGCTAAAATCACCCTTCATGGCAAGCGAAAAGACAATCCGCCAATGATGTCAGAAATCAGGTATCATGTACATATCGATACCGATGCCGATGAACGGAAAATAAATATCTGGCACAAGAATATTTTAAAATTTGGAACCATTACCAACACGCTCAACAGGGCGTGCAAAGTGGAAGGTACGATGACAAAATAAATTATTTAAAATATGACTAATAGCATGAAAACAAATTACATTCAGAAACTCTCATTGATTATGATTTTGCTGACAAGTTTTCTGATATCCGGCTGTGCACAAAACACAAAGCAGGATAATAAACAAAAAACAATGCCTGAAATGAGAAAAGATCCGATTGAATACAAAGTAACTTTTATTGAACTGGGTTCGGTCCGCTGTATCCCATGCCAAAAAATGCAACCCATCATGAAATCCATCGAGGAAAAATACGGATCACAGGTAAAAGTGGTATTTCATGATGTGTGGACTCCCAAAGGGAAACCTTATGGCGACAAATACAATATCCGTGCAATTCCGACACAAGTATTTCTGGATAAAAATGGCGTCGAATTTTTCAGGCACGAAGGTTTTTTCCCTGAAGACGAGTTGGTTAAAATTCTCCAAACCAAAGGCGTGAATTAATCATAGTCGAAATAATGAAAATCAGACGGATATACAGATTCATATGTATTCTTATCATTACCCTGATCGGTATTTTTTATATGAACATGTCCGTAGCACAGCCAAATTCTTTTTTTCAATCTTCCTTCGACGGAAATATCCGGTACCGTTTTGAAAAATGGAATAACATGAATACGAAATATTATGGAAGCAACCCGGAAACCGGGAAACCGAATGATAATATCCTTCTGCAGAGAATCATCGCAGGTACAACTATATGTTTTAAAAAAAACATATCGGTATCAGCCCACCTCCAGGATTCCAGAGCTATCGGATGGTCCTTAAGAAATGCCAAAGAGCCGGATGCATTTAAAATTCATGCGGAAAACAGCATTGAGCCGTATTATATAATGAATCCCCAGGAAGAGTTTCTTGAAATATATGATGCCAATATCCGTATCGACAGCATTTTTGACTTTTTCACCCTGATCGCCGGTCGCCAGAAAATTGCTTTTACAGATTACAGGGTTTTCGGACCAGGAAGCTGGGGTAATACAGGCCGATGGAACTGGGACGCCGTCCTGGTATCTTTTCAAAAAGAAAGGTGGTCGTCAGCGATCTGGTATGGAGGCACAAAAATTCACGATCCGCAAAAAACATATCTACCTTTTACTCATACCGAATACATGGGAGGAGGCATACATGCAAATGTAAGGATCTCGGATTTCATTCAATCCGACCTCTATATAGCACATAAGCAACAGGGATCGGCAGCGTACATCAAAGAAAAAATGATCAATCGCAACTGGATGGGATTTCGTATCTATAATCCTGAAATTTTTCCATGGAAATATGAAGTAAGCTATACCAAGGAATTCGGGTCTGAGAACAGCAGCAAGATCAATGCCTATGGCCTTTTTCTTAAGGCCGGCTATCAGATCGAAGAAATGCCCTGGAAACCTTGTATAAACCTGAGATATACCCGGGCAAGTGGCAACAAACCGGATACCGGATATAATGAACAGTTTGACCCGGTTTTCGGAGCCGCTGACAGGTATTACGGGTGGATGAATCTCGTAAAATGGAGCAATCTCGATGACCGGGAGATCGTACTTGAACTTTATCCGGCAAGGGAAATGTGGATTGAACTAAAATACAACATCTTAAAGATCCCTCAACCTTCCGATGCACTCATTAATGGTAACCTGTACCTGCCTGAAGGGGAAAACCATACTGGAAATGAAATCGATCTTTTTGCGAAATATTCATTGAATGAAAAATGGCAGTTCGTTGCTTTGATCAGTTATTTCTCAATCAAAAAGGGGATTACAACTGATTCATTACAACCTGGAAATGCTTTATACTTAGCATTCCAGGCTCAATACACTTTTAATATGAAAATTATCTGACATCAAAATTTTTTATCATGACCAGATATACAATTGTTCTTATTCTTTTATCAGGAATTACCATATTCACAGCATTATCCGTTTATCAGAAAACGCTGAAAATCCAATCTGAGAAAGTCACCTATCAGAAAAATGAGATTTCTTCAACAGGGGTCTGCCCGCCGTTCTACCTGTTAACGGAACAAGGGGATACCATTAATCCCGTAACGGGTAAAAACACCGGTAAACCGTATTCACCCAAGCAAACCTGCGGGAGATGCCATGATTACGATCTCATCACTGAGGGTTACCATTTCCAGCAGGGAAAGGATGAAACGGCTACCCCTGCTCAACAGGCACGGGTGCAATGGGCAGATTCACCGGGTAACTACGGGGGATCCTGGTGCTCCCCTGCCCCATTATATGCCTACCTTTCTTCTAAAGAAAATGAGCACGAAACCCTCATGGATATGACCTCCTATACCTTTGTAAATAAATGCGGCGTTTGCCATCCGGGAGGAGGTCCGCTTGAATATGACCGGGCCAATATCCGGTATGACGAAATGATGAATGACCCTTCCGTCGGTTATACCGATGGAGGCAGAAATGACCTCGATGGGGATTATTATAAAGCGAAATGGCAGAAAAGCGGGGTGAGCGAGGCGGATTGTTTTATCTGTCATCTCCCTGACTATGATAACAAGGTGCGGGTGGATCAGATCAAAAAATACAATTACCGGTATGCGGCACTGGCGGCTTCAGGTTACGGCACGGTTTCCGGTTCAGTCGCTGAAAATATCCCGGTAACGGTTTCATACCATCAGGATAAATTCAATTCCGACGGAACGGTTGAACCGTTTATCGTAAAAGAACCCCGCAATACGGCATGCCTTTTCTGTCATGCCAAACCCGGGTATAAAAAACGGGGCGCCGACTTCAGGCCGCGTAACGATGTCCATCTGCAGGCCGGACTGAAGTGTGTGGACTGCCATCCGGCCGGTCTGATGGCTACGGATGACAGGATCAGGGGCAAGGAAGTGCATCAGTTCGGGAAGGGGGATGATCCGGGAGGTCTCGTACGGAACGACCTGGACAACACCATGCGCACCTGTACCGATTGCCACGACACCGGATACCTTGGCGCGCCCGTAGCGGCTCATACATGGCTTCCACCGGTACACCTGGAAAAAATTGCCTGCCAGACCTGCCATGTTCCCGAAAGGAATGTGAAGTCGGCCCATTTTGTGGCCAGCGATGTATTTAATCCGGGTACAAAAATCCCGACTAAAGGAAAACATCTCTGGACCTTCTACGGTCCGGATATGAATTACTGGAATCATTACGGCGACCTTGAAATGATGGGATACGATGATAAGCCTACCTTTACTTTTGAGCCGGAGCTGATAAAATACAATGATATGATCTATCCGGCCAACCGGGTACATACGGCCTGGCCGGGTATTCAGATCGAGGGGAAACAGGGGCTGATGCAGCCGAAAATGATGGATATCTATACTATGTGGATGGACCATTTTAAAGATCCGGAAAAATATCCGGAATTATCCCGGATAAGGGATGACGATGGTGACGAAGTGATCGAAGTGAACCGTCCCGAAGAGATCGACGCATTGATCAAATCCATCACGGCCAGGCTTTCGGATATACAATATCCGATGGAAGGAAAAAAAGTGGTTTGGGTATTGAACAACAGGGTTTACCGGACAGGCACCGAATATTCAGAGCTTCCCATGGAAACCTGGGAGGCTTCCCCTTACGGGAACGTACATACCTATAACCATGATATTTTCCCTGCCGGAAGCGCCCTGGGTATAAATGGTTGTACGGATTGCCATAGTT
>CAZYDB010000361.1:3958-4428 GCA_964645995.1 uncultured Roseivirgaceae bacterium | reverse complement strand
GGTCGGAAAAGTATTTTCAGGACTATGACCAGTTTTTGAAAAATACCCTGAAGTCAATGAAATCGGCATAGGCGTACCCGGTACGATAACAAAGGACGGCCGTTCAACACTCGAATTGCCAAACCTGGGTGAACTGGACAATACGGCCTTACTTGACAGCCTTGAAAAAGATCATCCGGGGAAAAATTTTTACCTTGAAAATGATGCTCATGTGGCGGCATTGGGTGAGTATTATTTTGGGGAGGAGAAACTCCCGGAAAATTATCTTTTTGTAACCCTCGGCACCGGAGTAGGAGGAGCGGCTATAATTGATAAAAAGGTATTCAAGGGTGGCGATGGCAATGCTATGGAATTAGGCCATATTATGTCTGAAAAAGGAAAGGAACTGGAAGCGATCATCGGAAAAGCCGGTCTTATGAATATGATCAATAAATACATCAAAAAAAACAAAAAATCAGTTCTTGGAGATA
>CAZYDB010000361.1:0-3948 GCA_964645995.1 uncultured Roseivirgaceae bacterium | reverse complement strand
GCAAAGAAGCTGTCAGAGAAATTAAAAAAGCCAAAAAGTCTGACCAGAAAGTGTTTTTAGAAACCTGTCCCCAATATATGCTTTTAACAGAGAATAAATACCTCGAAAAAAACAAAAAATCAGTTCTTGGAGATAATATGACTGAATGGGATACCAAAATACTGGTTTCTGCAGCAGAAGATAATGATAAAGTTGCCCTTAAAACCTTTAAAAAAGTCGGTATTTATCTGGGAGAAGCCCTGGTTTCAACTATTCGTTTGCTGGATATCAAGACGATCATCGTTGGAGGTGGCATCTCCCAGAGTTATGATTTTGTCTATAAACCGATGCAAAAGGTAATGATGAAAAACCTGACACCCTACTACACGCGGGAACTGGATATTAAAAAGGCCACTCTGGGAAATAATGCCGGTATCCTCGGAGCAGCCTCTCTATGCTTCCGGTAGGCTAAAGTACCGGAGATCCCTTATCGGAGATATAGACCTCGCTCGACAGGTCTAATGCATTAAATCGGATAATCAGGAATAAGGGAGTGGTTTGTTTATGACGGCTTATGCAGCGGCTTCCGGGGGTAACCTGGTAAACAAAGAATTTCTGGTTTCGTTTGTACAATTCATTTCTTTCAGGACTGCCCAGGATGTTTACTATTGCTGTACTTTTCCGGCCCAGTATCTCATTTTTATGATCGATCAGCTCCTGGTATATCTCCAGCCGGACGGACTTGCACCCCATTTTATCATTACGCCATGCTTCAGCATCGAAAGAAATAGCAGGTTCTGAAGCACACCCCGAAAAAAAAAGCGAGAAAAAAAGAAGGTATTTACTGATAAATATGTCAACAAAAAATTGCTTCATCCGCTTATAATCAATAATATTTGATTCCCTGACAAAGATGTTAATGTGTTCAAGGATTTTTTTAAATATATACCGATTATTAATTAAATAGTTCTTTTTATCATGAAGGTTTTCACATCATAGGACATTGTAATTTTTTCGGTTTAATTTTGAGCCATGAATCTAGTCAACCTTTATGGTCTGGCAAAAAGATCATTATGATAGAATACATACTATAGAAATACCCTCGTAACACCAATGATAAAACTTTTAAGATCTTTCACCACATTATCCATTATTCTGTTTTTGATTGCATTGCTGGTGGTATACGCCTTCTTACCCGGAACCGTCGGGATTCTGTTTTCAGATACGGGAAAACCGGTAATGGATATAGGAAGAAATACTTTCTTTTACTCATCGTTGGGCATATTTCTGATCATTCAACTCATTTTTTATCTCTTTAATCAACAGGTGCTCGAAAAACACTATACAGCCTCAGAAAATCGTCCGTTTAATGTTTGGTTCAGAGGGATCATTCTTCTGATCAATCTATTCTTTGTACTCATGATCGTTTTTACCGGAATGGCTAATAACGCTCAGGATTATAGCTATTCAAGTGTTACAGCAATAGCTTATGTGGGTCCGGTATTAATTTTCCTCTGGATATTTACCTTGCCTTTTTTCTATTTACAATACAGGAAGAGGTTGAAAAGCCTGAGATAATTGCGGATCTGTATATTGATATTTTAATTTAACTGAATTATCATAAAATGTTAATATTCATAGTTTTATAGCAATTCATTTAAAGTATATATAAAAAAAATTGTATTAATTTTAGTTTTATTGGTACAATTTTCCTTGTAAATTCACTCAGTTAAAATAATTTGGTTTTTTTAAAAATTAAGATAATCAGGCAAGGCTGACCATGGCAAATAATAACAATGATAAGCAGTTCATCTATGATGAAAGCGCGATCAAGTCGCTGGACTGGAAGGAGCACATACGTTTAAGGCCCGGGATGTATATCGGAAAGCTGGGCGACGGGTCTGCCTATGATGACGGCATCTATGTTCTGGTAAAGGAGACGGTCGACAATTCAATTGATGAACATATGATGGGATACGGAAAAACCATTGAAGTAAAAGTGACTGAGCACCGGGTAGAGGTCAGGGATTATGGCAGGGGCATTCCCCTGGGTAAAGTCATCGATTGTGTTTCCAAGATCAACACCGGAGGCAAATATGATTCACAGGCCTTTCAGAAATCAGTTGGTTTAAACGGTGTAGGTACAAAGGCCGTCAATGCCTTATCACGGTATTTCAAGGTAACATCTTTCCGGGATGGCAAAACCACAATGGCCGAATTCAGTGAAGGCAAACTTATCAGGGAGGAGAATGACCAGAAGACAAGTCAGCGCAATGGAACGCTTATCGCATTTGAACCTGACGGCTCAGTTTTCCGGAATTTTCATTTCATTCCGGAATTTCTTGAAAACCAGATCTGGAATTATGCTTATCTGAATGCCGGCCTTACCATAAATTTCAACGGGAAAAAATTTCATTCTGAAAATGGATTGCTGGATCTTTTAAATAACAAGACTGATAATGAAAGCATGCGTTATCCGGTGATTCACCTGAGAGGCAATGACATCGAGGCAGCGATAACCCACAACAATCAGTATGGTGAGGAGTATTATTCTTTTGTAAACGGTCAGTTTACTACCCAGGGGGGGACTCATCTTTCAGCTTTCAAGGAGGCTTTTGTGCGAACGATAAGGGATTTCTACAAGAAGGATTTCGATCCTTCCGATATCCGGGGAAGTATCGTCGCGGCCATATCCGTTCGGGTTATTGAACCTGTTTTTGAAAGTCAGACCAAAACGAAGCTTGGCTCACAAAATATTGCTCCTGATGGACCAACCATGCGGTCTTTTGTTCTTGATTTTATAAAAAACCAATTGGATAATTACTTGCATCGGCATCCTGATGCGGCGGACGCACTGTTAAAACGGATATTGCAATCCGAAAGGGAACGGAAGGATATGGCGGGAATTAAAAAACTGGCAAATGAGCGGGCTAAAAAGGCGAACCTGCATAATAAAAAGCTTCGTGACTGCCGTATTCATTTTAATGAGAGCAGTAATGGTGCCGGTGATGAGTCCATGATCTTCATTACGGAAGGGGATTCCGCCAGTGGTTCCATAACCAAAGCACGCAACGTACAGACACAGGCCGTATTCAGTCTGAGGGGTAAGCCTTTGAATTCATTCGGACTAACCAAGAAAGTGGTTTATGAAAACGAAGAGTTCAACTTATTACAACATGCCCTCAATATCGAGGAAGGTATCGAAAGTTTGCGTTATCGCAAGATCGTTATTGCTACCGATGCCGATGTGGATGGGATGCATATCAGGTTACTGTTAATGACTTTTTTCCTGCAGTTTTTTCCTGATCTTGTAAGGAACGGACATCTTTATATCTTAGATACGCCCTTATTCAGGGTGAGGAATAAAAAAGAGACCTTATACTGTTATTCGGAAGAAGAAAAAAGGAAGGCAGTAAGCCAGCTTGGCAGCAAACCTGAGATCACCCGGTTTAAAGGTCTTGGTGAGATCTCTCCCGATGAGTTCGGACGGTTCATCGGGCAGGATATCCGACTGGAGCCTATCATTTTACATAAAGAAACATCTATTAAGCATTTACTCAATTTCTATATGGGTAAAAATACGCCCGACCGGCAGAACTTTATTATTGATAATCTGAGAATTGAAAAGGACCTTGTTTCAGAAGTGGTTTAAACGATGGCTGAAGAGAAAAACAACAACGGACTAAATTTTGAAAATATTCCTGAAGAGGAAAAGATACATGATGTTGTACCGGTATCAGGCATGTATGAAAACTGGTTTCTGGATTATGCATCCTATGTGATCATGGAGCGGGCTGTCCCCACTATTGAAGATGGCCTGAAGCCGGTACAGCGACGGATTAGGCATGCTATGTGGGAGGTCGATGATGGCCGGTTCAATAAGGGCCACCAGCCGGTCGACTCTCTCTTGAACACGTTCATCATGAACCTGGGCGATATCCGCAAGCATTCCTTCCAAATTAGCGGACC
>CAZYDB010000360.1:0-4428 GCA_964645995.1 uncultured Roseivirgaceae bacterium | reverse complement strand
AAGGATCCGGTCCTGAAAAAGTATTCACCCGAGCTGTTGCATGTGGATGCTTTTAATTTTCTGCTGATGATAAACGATCTGGGTACCGGCTCTGACTTCACCTTCCTCTATCAGCCCGGTGAATTCCTTATCGATGAGGAGATACTTGATCTGACGCAATACCTCTCGGCCCTTCATGCCCTCGAGGTGCCTTCTTTTCCGGACAACCGGGCGATGAGGGCACTTAACCATGAGCATATCTTTCATTTCCCTTATCAGGGAAATAACGGATTGAAGCTGGATAACATCCATGAAGGACTGATGGAAGCTTCCATGCCTGTAAAAAAGAATGAAGCCTTGAAAAAGAAGATCGCAGAATTTGGTGAATTGTATCTTGAAAAAGGACCAGCACTCATCCAGGGGGATTATTTCCCGGGAAGCTGGCTCAAAACACCTTATGGTATCAAGGTGATCGATCCAGAATTCGGTTTCATGGGATATCCGGAATTTGAACTCGGCGTTTTTCTTGCTCATATGTTCATGGCCAGACAGCGTAAAGAAATAATCAGGAGAATACTGCAGGAATACCGCTCTCCCACTTTCTTTCATGATAAATACCTGCCTGTTTTTACAGGGATAGAGATCCTGAGGAGAATTATCGGCGTAGGACAATTACCCCTGTCACTTTCCATCGATAAAAAACAGGAACTGATCGGTTTATCCACCCGCTGGATCCTTACCGAGGAACTGGACCTCTCAAATTATTCCGAATAAGTGCCTTACCTCAGGGGGGGAATCTTTAATCACAGTGCGCCAGGGCCACGCATACAGTCACACTGACGGAAGACGAAGACCGGATCTCTCCTGAAGTTTGCGAAGGCTTATGGGATGGAACACTTTTGGAGAGATAATATCCGTTAAAATATACCAGCGAGTTTAAACGAGTTAGATAGAGGATTCCACTAAACTTGAGGGCAGGATTAGGAGGTGATTGGTGAAAATGGACGCTGCCTCCGGCTTCCCACCTCATTCTTTCATAGTCATTCCTCCACCTCAATCGTCAATCCTCCTTCCTCATCTCCCCATCTCCCCATTAAAATAGCGTCCTAAGCGTGGATATGCCTATGTGAGGGTATACGCTTTCCCGGCATTCAATTATCATGCATGAATAACCGGGGATGATCTGTTATCTTATGTTTTGTTGAAAAACGGTTCAGGCTTGGAAAAATACGGATCAGTAAAAAAATAATTCCACTCTGCAAGTAATATTTTATTGTGCTGGTTTTGTTGATGATTTTTACCTTATCAACAAAAAAATTCTATCATGAAAATCAGTTTTTTAAACAATTATCGAAAAAGCAGGATACGGGCATTCTCGATGATCCTGCTTCTGACCCTGCCGGCAGTCTCCCTCGCACAGGATGACCGGAGAGCTTTTATGCAATATTTCCACAGCCTGCCAAAGGATCTTGTGTTGGATAAAAATGTAAGACAAAGATATCTTGTGAAGGCGGATTATTTCAACAAGGATATCTACGGAAACTTCTTCAATAAAACCAGGGTGATGGGCCGGTTCACTATCGGTCTGGAAGATGATCATGTTCGCTGGAATGAGGTAAGTATCGCACACTCAGATCAATTGAAAAGTTCTTTCCCCGAAGGCGAACCGCAGGAATTCATGGAAAACTTTACCTATCAGCCTTCTGAAAAGATGATGCTTGAATCCTCTTTCCCGGGTTTCCCGCAGGACAACATATTGGTTAAAAACCTGGTCTGGGATATGTTGGGCATTGAAGCATTCGCCTATCTGTATTATGACACTTTGAAATTCACCGTGCCACTCCGGGCGGATCTCATAAACGGCCCTGCCGAGATGGAAGGGGTCGGCACCTTTGACAACAGGAATATCCATCTTGAATGGATCGGACTATCGGAGATGAATGGAGAACTTTGTGCTATCATCGAATACACAGCCATGGACAACCCGCTGGATATCAACACAGCCTCATTTAAGATGAAGGGGAGGAGCCATTACTGGGGGAAGGTCTGGCTGTCGCTAAAGGATAAGCAGATAGAGCAGGCCACTATGCAGGAAGATGTTATCATGGAAATGACATTCGGGGATCAACCTGCCGCGCAATTAATGAATACCACCCGTGAAATAGTAATTGAAAAACTAATTGAGGAACTTTAGCCTATGAAAACCAGGTCCATTAAAGATATTTTTCTTCCGCCGCGGATCGCCTATCATGTTAAGATCGTTCTTGGAAGTTTGCTGTTCGTATTGTTTTATGGAATGATCTTCGCCGGCAGCCTCTGGAACGAGGGCTCAATTCATATGCTCCTCCTGCTGATCATTCAACTGGAGTTTTATTTATGGCTGGGAAGGAAGTTTTTTGATATTGATTATCCGCATTCCATAGGTCAGCTAGTCAGGAAGGCCATAATAAGGCTCATAATGTTCTACCTGGTGGCTTTTATCCTTTCAGCAATATTTTATGTCGGATATATGACCCTGATATATATTATTAATGGATGGGACTTAGGCGAATTGATCCCCAATATACTGGGTAAAGAAGTAAAAGGGTTTCTGATAGGCGCCTCTTCAGGTTATGTCGTCGGGTCCATCATCTTTTTTTACTTTCAATGGATAGACGCCTTAAAGAGGGAACAGAAACTGAGAGAGGAAAAACTTATCTTTCAATATGAAACCCTGAAAAGCCAGGTCAACCCTCATTTTCTTTTTAACAGTTTAAATACATTATCATCCCTTGTTTACAAAGACCCTGCTCAATCGGATGAATTTATCCGCCGCTTATCGTCGATCTATCGGTATATACTTGATAACATGGATGCCGAACTGGTTGATCTTGAAAGGGAAACGCAAATTGTTAAGGATTACTTTTACTTGCAACAAGTAAGAGACAATGGAAAAATTGACCTGGAAATCAAGATGGCTAAACCGGAGGATTTTCAGATAATGCCCATTTCATTGCAGATGCTCATGGAAAACGCATTAAAACATAATGCCGCCACCCGTGAGCAGCCACTCCGGATTTCGATAATTCTTGATCAGGAACGATCCATCATTGTATGCAGGAATAACCTGCAGCCCAAACAACAAATTGAAATGTCCTCGAAGAAAGGATTAAAAAACCTGAATGAAAGGGTAAAACTCATGCTTCATAAAGAAATATTCATACGGTCAACCGGGAGTGAATTTATTGTAGAAGTACCTGTTAAAGTAAAAGAACATGAACATACTGATCATTGAGGATGAACGCCTGGCTGCGGAAAAGCTTAAGCGTCTGATCCATGAAATTGATGATTCAATAGAAATTATTGGTCATCTGGAATCAGTTGTGGATACGGTGAATTGGTTTGGAAGTCATGATGCCCCGGACCTGGTATTGATGGATATAGAGCTGGATGATGGCATCTGTTTTGAGATTTTTGATTCGATAAAGATCAAAACTCCGATCATTTTCACCACGGCTTATAATCAATATGCCATTAAAGCTTTTAAAGTAAAAGGCGTTGATTATCTGCTGAAACCGGTCTCAAGTGAGGATCTTGGCACTGCCCTGGAAAAATACCGTGATCTTTATTACAACAAGGAAACCTCCGTCGATAAGATCGATCAGCTCTACAGGCAAATGGTCAAAGATTATAAAACCCGTTTTATGGTACGCATCGGCAAACATTATCATTCTGTTTCCGTGAAGGATGTGGCCTGTTTTTATATCCGTGAACGGAGCACCTTCATGAAGACCAGGACAGGAAAAAGCCTGGATGTTGATTATTCCCTTGAGCAGATTGAGTCCATGGTTGATCCTGAACAGTTTTTCAGGATCAACCGGAACTATATCATTAATATTGAGTCTATCGCTGATATGATCAGTTATTCCTCCAGCAGAGTCAAAGTCACTCTTCAGAATTTTGAGCATCTTGACGACCTGATCGTAAGCCGGGAAAAGACCGCAGCTTTTAAGGAATGGCTGGACCGGTAACTGCTGTGTTGTTTATGAAGGGAGACTATCTTTATTTATTATTTCGGAGGCACAAGGATTTGAATTAATGAAAACCTGGAACACAAAAGAAGGATACCGCATCACTAAGATCCTGGGAGGCCGCTCCAATGTTTTTCATATAGATGCCGGGGAGCGATCTTTACTTTTTGATTCCGGTGTCGGCAAAATGAGGAGAAAGCTTCAACAGGGATTGAAAGAAGCCGGTGTGAACACCCTCGATTACCTGATCCTTTCGCATACCCATTTCGACCACATGGGGAACGCCGCTTTTGTCAAAAGGCATTACCAGGCCAGGGTGATCGTGCAGGAGGAGGAAGTCGGTTATCTGCGGCATGCCAATGCCCCGGTCCCTGCCGGAACAAACTTTTTCTCCCGTTTTTTGGTAAAGAAGATGGCACCCAGGCTGACTTCCTGGTTC
>CAZYDB010000359.1:0-4429 GCA_964645995.1 uncultured Roseivirgaceae bacterium | reverse complement strand
TCCTTACCCTGAAACCCTTTCAAAAAGGACATTTCATTAAAGCGGCCGGAGAAATAGGAACGGTGCATGATATCCATATTTTTAATACTGTGTTAAAAACTCCGGATAATCAGACCGTCTATATTCCAAACGGACAACTGGCCGGAAGTACGATCGTTAATTTTTCAGAAGAAGAAACGCGTCGCCTGGTAATAGATGCCTCCATCGGCTATGATGATGACATCGCTAAAGCTAAGTCGGTAATACAGCAAATCATCAAGGCTGATGAGCGGATCCTCGCCGAACCAGGCTCCCAGGTGGTGGTGGAGATTGCGGATAGTGCGGTGATCATTTCCTTAAGGGTATGGGTGAAAACAGCCGAATACTGGGGCATTTATTTTGACTTGCAGGAAAAGATCAAAACCACCTTCGATGAGGAAGGCATCACCATACCATTCCCGCAAACAACATTAACACTGGGAAAGGAAGCGGAAAAAGCATTTGGAAGAAATTAATTTTTTTACACTATGATCATTGAAACCAGGGCTTTTGCCCGGGCAGGGTTGCTGGGAAACCCATCTGACGGTTATAATGGCAAAACGATATCGATCATCGTTAAAAATTTCGGCGCCCAGGTATCGCTATATGAAACCCCGGAACTTCATATAGAGCCACGGGACCAGGATCTGAATATCTACAAAAACATCCATGATCTGGTTGAATCGGTAAACCTCACCGGCTATTACGGGGCTGCCCGGCTGGTGAAGGCAGCTATCAAGAAATTTGCCGGGTATTGTGAAGAGGAAAAGATAAAGATCAGCAGCAAAAATTTCACCATCCGGTATCATTCATCCATCCCGCGGCAGATCGGGCTGGCCGGTTCTTCCGCCATCATTACCGCCAGCTTTCGGGCCTTAATGAAATTTTATAATGTGTCGATCCCCAGGGAGATATTACCATCCCTTGTGCTGGCTGCCGAATCGGAAGAACTGGGCATCAATGCCGGGCTGCAGGATCGCGTCATCCAGACCTATGAAGGCTGCGTGTATATGGATTTTGAAAAGTCGTTTCTTGAGAAAAACGGCTATGGTCTCTATGCTGTCCTTGATCCAAGGTCGCTGCCACGCCTGTATATCGCCTACAAAACCGACCTGGGGAAGGTGTCGGGAGCTGTACTGAACAATATACGATCCAGGTATAATAACGGTGACCAGGAAGTAGTCGATACCCTGGAACGGATCGCCGCCCTTGCAGAGGTTGGAAAAGAAGCAATTGAAAAAAAAGATCATAAAAAATTATTCGTCCTGATCAATCAGAATTTTGATTTGCGGGCGAAGATCATGAACATCAGCGAAAGCAACCGGGAGCTGGTAGAAACCGCCAGGCAATGCGGTGCCTCCGCCAAATTCACGGGATCGGGAGGGTCCATCATCGGTATGTATAACGACGATGACACTTTGAAAAAACTGGTGATAGCCATGAAATCGATCAATGCCCGCGTTATTAAACCCTATATTTTCTAATTATGATTAAAAAAGCTGTTATTCCTGCCGCCGGTCTGGGAACCAGATTTTTACCGGCTACCAAGGCGCAACCCAAGGAAATGCTGCCTATCATCGATACCCCTACCATCCAATATGTCGTGCAGGAGGCGGTCGATTCGGGAATTGAGGATATTCTGATCATTTCAGGAAAAGGAAAGCGGGCGATCGAAGATCATTTTGACCGCAATCCGGAGCTGGAAGCCAGGCTGGAGAATAATGAAAAAGAATCCTTGTTCCACGAGATCAGACACCTGGCCGATATGGCCAATATTCATTATATCCGACAGAAAGAGATCAACGGCCTGGGCGACGCCATCTACTATGCCCGTTTTCATACGGGTGATCAGCCTTTTGCCGTATTACTGGGCGACACTATTATCGATTCCATCATTCCTGTTACCCAGCAACTGATCGATGCATATGCCCAATACCGCTGTTCGGTAATTGCCGTTGAAAAGGTGCCCCGGGATAAAGTCTCGCGTTATGGGATCATCGGAGGCAAGAAGCTGACCGACAACATCATGCAAATCTATAAATTTGTTGAAAAACCATCGGTTGAAGAAGCCCCTTCCAACCTGGCCATCGCCGGGAGGTATATCCTTACACCCGATATTTACAAAGTGCTGGAGCAGACGCCCAAAGGAAAAAACAATGAGTTGCAACTGACGGATGCTCTCATGCAATTGACAAAAAGGGAAGATATAATGGCTGCCATCATCGAAGGCAAGAGATATGATATCGGCAATAAACTTGATTACCTTAAAACGACGGTCGAATACGGACTTAAACGGGAAGAGTTCTCCGCCGATTTCTATGATTTCCTGAAAGCGATCCTCAAAGAGTATGAAGCCCGGAAATAGAAGCCCGGAATGGCGCCGTTAATATATTATTGCCGGGCCGGCCGGCATTGGCAATTTTCACCGCAGCGGTCAGCCGAGTTGGAGCTCGTCTATGATGCCGTCGATCTTCTTTTCAAGTGCCTGCAGCACCCTGTCATGATCTTCTTTTTTGTTCAGTGTGCCCTTGACAGAGAAATAAAACTTGATCTTGGGTTCCGTACCGGACGGACGCGCAGACACCTTGGTACCGTCTACCGTCATAAACTGAAGCACATTGGACTTCGGAAAGTCAATCGGCGATTCCTTTCCTGTAGACATATCCTTTTGGGTGCTGTACTTGTAATCATAAATTGCTGTAAGGGGTGATCCGCCAATTGACCGGGGTGGGTTATTCCTGAGGTTATGCATCATCCGCTCGATTTCCTCAGCGCCCGATCGCCCTTTCCTGGTGATCGAGATCAGCCTTTCCTTATAAAAACCAAACTGCTCATAGATATCCATGAGCATATCCATCAGGGTCATCCCCTGGTCCTTGGCCCAGGCGGTCATCTCGGCGATCACGGCACAGGAAGCCACAGCATCCTTGTCCCTGACAAAATCGCCGATCAGGTAACCGTAGCTCTCTTCACCACCGCCGATGAAGGTCTTCCTGCCCTCAAGCTCGCGGATGACGGCCGCGATATATTTAAATCCGGTGAGCGTGTTGTAATATTCAACGCCGAAATGCGTTGCAATAGCTTCGATGAGATTGGTGGTTACAATAGTCTTTACGATAAACTGGTTGCCGTCCAGCTTTCCTTTCTCCTTCCAGAGCCTCAGCAGGTAATACACGATCAATGCCCCGGTCTGGTTGCCGTTCAGTAACTGCCACTCGTTATGGTGGTTTTTTACGGCGATGCCCACCCGGTCGCCATCGGGATCGGTAGCCATTACGATATCAGCATCCAGGGTCCTGGCTTTCTCCAGGGCCAATGACATGGCTTCCGCCTCCTCAGGATTGGGATAGACAACCGTTGGAAAATCACCATCGGGTTCAGCCTGTTCTTCCACCACCTGAACGTTAGTAAACCCTATCATTTCAAGGATATCAGGGATCAGGGTGATGCCGGTACCGTGGATGGAAGAAAAAACGATCTTCAGGTTATGCTGCCGCTGAATAGACTCCGGCGAAAGCACGCACTTGCTCACCTCCCGGAGATAGGCTTCGTCAACCTCCTCCCCCACCATCTCGACCAGGGACTCGTCCCTTTCAAAATTGATCTGGCTGAAATCCTTAATGGCATTCACCTCCCGGATCACATGCTCATCATGGGGGGCGATCATCTGGGCCCCGTCTTCCCAGTAGGCCTTGTAACCATTATATTCTTTCGGGTTATGAGAAGCAGTGATCACCACGCCGCTCTTGCATTTAAAATGCCGGATGGCAAAGGAAAGTTCGGGTGTAGGCCGCAACTCCCTGAAGAAATATACCCTGATGCCGTTGGCAGAAAAAACACTGGCGGTAATGCCGGCAAAAAAATCACTCTTATTACGGCAATCATACGCTATGGCCACACTGACCCTCTCGCCGGGAAAGGCCTTTTTCAGGTAATTGGCCAGTCCCTGGGTGGCTGCGCCTATCGTATATTTATTTATGCGGTTGGAACCGGTACCGATAATGCCCCGCAACCCGCCGGTGCCAAATTCAAGATCTTTATAAAAGGCTTCGAGAAGATCATCGCCGCCGGCTTCAAGCAAGGCCTCTATCTCCTGCCGGGTATCGGGATCGATATCACTGTTTAACCATTTCTTAGCTTTTTCAATAATTGCTTTATCCATAATGTTGAATTTTTGAAGTGTATAACCCTATTCTTCCTGCCGGCAACCGGTCATGTCCTGCTGACAATATACAGAATAAGATTGCTGTTTCTCAGACTTAAAATTATTTAAAATTATTATGGTCTTCATTAAAAAAATTATATTTCTTTGACACGGGAATCAATAATTATTACCTTTCTGAAAAGGTAACGATCAAATCTATGGACAGTAATAAACTTAACAATGACCTGGTAGCGCTGGTGCTGAAAA
>CAZYDB010000358.1:0-4437 GCA_964645995.1 uncultured Roseivirgaceae bacterium | reverse complement strand
TATTTTCTTCTTGAAATTTTAAAAAGTTTAAAACATTTTTTTAACTTGAAAGCTTAATGCGATAACTAAATGCTACTAACAACCCTTTATCAATCTTTCTTAACATAAATAAAATGAAGAAATATCTATATTTATTCGTAATAATCGGATTAGGATTAGCCTCATGTTTGGGTTCCAGAGATTATGTGGTTGAAACCGATTACAGCTATTTCGGCAATTTTAAACGTTATAAAACCTATTCCTTTATCAATTTGCAAAAATTCAATCAGGATTCCCTGATACCGGATGAATTGATAAAAGACGCCATTAAGTTCCGGATGTCGTTGCTGGGGTACCAGGAAGTCAGCAATAATCCTAATTTATTGGTCTCCTATAAAATGTTTTTCAGGGATTTTGCCTTCCGCGGATGGGATCAGCCTGAAATTGAAAAATGGCTGGAAAATGAAGGATACCTTGAAGAAAAATTTGACCCGGTAAAATATAATCTCAAGGAAGGAACATTGATGATCCTCTTTGTTGATAAGAAACAAAAAAAGGCCATCTGGCAGGGCTATAATAGTGGCCTGATTAATCCAACTACGGTTGATGATGCAAGATTCGTAAAAGGAACGGTCCGAACGATCTTTGATAAATACAAAGTTTTCGCTGAAGGATACATGAAAAAGGGATAAACACAAAAAATTTGTTAATTATCCAAAAAAACCCATAAAATATTTGCAATAACCATTGTAAATTCTAACTTTGCGGATTCTTTTGAAGGGGCTTAAGAGAAGCAGTGCAAAAATAATCATTTTTTTATAAAACAAAATTATTCCAAATACGTTTCTTTAAAAGATTGATAAAATTTATTTCATGCAGGGGAAAGTGCTGGATAGTTCATATCAAAAAGAAATTCAAGGGATGTCGTTCAACTGGTCTATCCCCCTCGAAAAATCTCCAAAATTTAGAAATAACCTTAACAAAAATAAATAATAAAGCATGAGGCAGTTAAAAATCACGCAATCGATCACTAACCGGAAAGAGAGTCATACTATTGAAAAATATTTCAATGACCTAAGTAAGGAAGAGACGATCACCCCTGAAGAAGAAGCTGAACTTGCTAGAAGAATCAGGCAGGGCGACAATGTCGCACTTGAGAAATTGGTCAAGGCCAATCTTCGTTTCGTAATATCGGTTGCAAAACAATATCAAAACCGCAATATTCCCTTAAATGACTTGATCAATGAGGGAAATATAGGTTTGATTAAAGCTGCTCAGAAATTTGATGAGACCAAAGGATTTAAATTTATTTCCTATGCTGTTTGGTGGATCAGGCAATCAATTCTTCAGGCAATCAATAACCATTCTAAAATTGTCAGGATCCCTGCCAATAAAAAAGGACATTTTAATCAGATAAAGAAGGCCTACTCATCGTTTGAACAGCAATATGAACGGGAACCAACCCCGGAAGAGTTAGCTGAAATACTTGAACAGGAGCCCGTTGATATATACAATACTTTAAATGCGGATATTAACAAAACATCACTCGATGCACCTTTTGGTGATGACGGGGAAGGTAATCTGTATGATGTAATGGAAAATGGGCAGACTGATCCTACTGATTACACTATGGTGTATTCACAATCGCTCAAACATGAAACGCTCAGGACACTTAAGACCCTGGATGCCCGTGAAATGGAGGTGATCAAAATGTCTTTTGGCATTGATTATGATCACGCAATGAATTTTGAGGAGATTGGTGAACGGATGGGATTAACGCGCGAAAGAGTTCGTCAGATCAGGGAAAAAGCACTGAAAAAGTTAAAATCAACCAGCAGACAAAAATTACTGAAAGAGTTCTGTGCGAAATAATACTATGATCATTAAATGATAGATCGTTAAAAAAAGGGGTTGACAACATCAACCCCTTTTTTTTAAGACTGTAAAACCCCTGAATCTTCTCCCACTATAGGGCTGGGCAGTTACTCAGCCTTCAAAAGTGAGAATAGGTTATTAAGTTCACGATATAACTTGGAGATTTTTTCAACTGATGGATTGTAATCTTTACCCTACTTCAATGAATCATGAATTAACTAGGGTTAAGACCGGATGTAACAATCAGTTTCAGAATAAGGAAGGTTGGTCCGGAAGCTGGCGGAAGGATTGCCTGTGATACCTGGTAAGCCCATATTGCCGTATCGCCTCTCTATGGGCCAGGGTGGGATAACCAACATTAGTTTCCCAATGATAACCAGGGTATTCCTGTGCGTACTGCTTCATCAAATCATCCCGGAAGGTCTTGGCAATTATTGATGCCGCCGCAATAGACATATATATACCGTCGCCTTTAATAATACATTCATGAGGAATATTCCGGTAATTTATAAATCTATTCCCATCGACAAGGATCATCTGGGGTGTGCGTTTCAACTGATCGAGTGCCAGATGCATTGCCTTGATAGAAGCATGTAGAATATTAATCCGGTCGATCTCTTCATTATCGACAATCCCAATGCCATAATCAACCGCCGTGTCCATTATTTTTGCCTTAAGCTCATCCCTTTCGTGTTTCATCAATAATTTGGAATCATTAATCAAATGATCCCTGAAATTGAACGGTAATATTACCGTTGCGGCTACAACAGGTCCTGCCAGGCATCCCCTGCCGGCTTCATCGCAACCTGCCTCGATCATCCCCTCTTGATAATAAGATACTAACATAAAATAAGATATATTTGCCGAACCACTGGTCTTGTCAAAATATAAAAATACTATATCAGATGACGCAATTAAAAAATCCATGGAAAAAAATATCTGAAAGAAAAGCTTATGATAATCCATGGATCAAACTTATCGAATATCAGGTAATCCACCCTGGAGGATCGAAAGGTATTTATGGTAAAGTATTCTTCAAAAACAAAGCAATCGGGATTATCCCCCTTGATGAACATTTAAACACTTGGCTGGTAGGCCAATATCGCTTCACATTGGATGAATTTTCCTGGGAAATACCCATGGGTGGAGGTCCGTTAAATACAGATACTCTTATCTCCGCCAAAAGAGAATTACTGGAAGAAACAGGGATTAAAGCTCAAAAATGGACTGAAATTATGCGAATTCACACTTCCAACTCCGTGACTGATGAAGAAGGATTTGTATACCTTGCGGAGGAGTTAAGTTACGGAGAACCGCAATTTGATGAAACAGAAAAACTATATATCAGGAAAGAACCTGTCACCAGGGTACTAGAGATGGTAATGAACGGCGAAATAACCGATTCCCTGAGCATTGCAAGCATTCTTAAGGTCGGCCGGTTGTTGGGCTTATAAGAAATCTATATCTACGTTAAACGGATATTTCATTAAGTACTGCAACGCCGTTTCAGCGGGTAGGCCCTCAAACATGATATCATAAAGTTTTTCAGTAATTGGCGCCCTGACTTTATAGAACTTAGCCAGACTCCTGGTGACCCCTACCGTATTGATCCCTTCAGCGGTCTCATCCATGGTGCTGACTATATCCTCAAGGCTTTCACCTTTTGCAAGCCTGTAACCGACGGTGAAATTTCTGCTTAGCCGGCTGGAACAAGTCGTAACCAGATCACCAATACCGGCAAGGCCGATAAAGGCCTTTGTGTTTCCGCCAAGCATTCGGCCTATATAGATCATTTCAACCATTCCACGGCTGATCAGTAAACCTCTGGAGTTTTCACCTAATCCAAGGCCGGTAATAGCTCCGGAGGCGATAGCAATTATATTTTTAAGCACTCCACTTAATTCTATCCCCGTTAAATCCGAACTGCCATATACCTGAAAGAGATCTGATCGCAATAAACGTTGTCCCTCCTGGATCACTTCATCAAATCTTGAGGCCACAACCGTAGCGGAGGGCTGGCCCCCGGCCAGTTCTACTGCAAGGTTCGGACCGGCCAGGCAGCCCACCCTTACCACTACACTTTCTTCCATGATCACTTCACTCATGGTACGTATTTCCTGTCTGGACAAGTAACTGCCTTCCTCATTATAGTTCTGATCATTCCTTGAAATGTTAAACCCTTTCGTGCCATGGATCAGAATATGATAGGGTTTTAAAAAAGGAGATACCATTTGCATCATTTCCCTGAATCCTGTGGAAGGGACAACCGGAAAAATAATATCGCATTTCTCAGCGAGATATTGGATATCATTTGTTAATTCGATTTTAACGTGAAGCTTTTGATCACTGCTGATCCGGGTTTCCCTGATCTCATCCACAAGATCATTATTCCTGCCGAACAATATCACCTTGCTATTTTTAGCCAGAAGATTGGATACAGCCGTCCCAAAACTACCCAGACCGATTACACCTACTGGTTTATATAAATTTTTCGAGTTCATACCCATCAAGCCGGTTACGATAATAATACAAAATTTTAAGGTCCATGGTGCCAATGTCACCGTCTTTGTTAAACAGCAACGG
>CAZYDB010000357.1:568-4444 GCA_964645995.1 uncultured Roseivirgaceae bacterium | reverse complement strand
ATGGCCTTAAACATGACTAGAACTTATAATTAAATTAAAATTCCAATAATATTTTTAAATGCCTTTACGATTCTCTTACCAACATTTCAAAAGCAAATTGAACTTGATTAGCTTTAAAAATATCACTTACTAAAATATCCGGTTTTAAATTTCCTGAATCCAACTGTTGGATTACCTCTTTAAATTCGCCATGAGATACTCTTTATGCTACAATCGAGACCTCCTTCCATATAATTCTTTAAAGATTATCGGACTGGGATCATTACCCAAGCCCAATACGCAGACTTTTCCAGCTTCTCTTATACTATTGATACAGCCCCTGACAGGATGGGTGGTATTACCATTCGAAGTATCATGACCGACAACAGCCTCAAAAGCTATATCCACTCCCCTTTCATCGGTGACTTTATTAATAATTTTTATAGGATCTTTTCTGATTGGATTAATTGTGATCACATCAGAATATCCTGCTTTTGCCTTTTCAGTTCTTTCATCTATCAGATCAATTAGGAATATCTTTTCATTTGGTTTGGTCTTAACAGCCTGTAAAACACAATGTCCAACCTTGCCCGTCCCCCAGATTGCAACAATATCTCCCATTTTCACCACTGTCCAATTGGTGGCATGAAATCCAATACATAACAATTCTATGAGCGCCCTGTAATTTTCAGGAATGTTTGATGTAAGTTTATACAGCATTTGGGGCCTAGCAATAACATATTCTCCAAACCCACCGTTAAGGTCTACACCAATTAAGTTTAAGTACATGCAGGATAATGCTTTATCAGGCAGGCCGGGCAGGTCCCGCATCGGGTGATAGGATCAACAACTAGCCTATCACCTTTATCAAAATTACTAACTGCTGAAACAACCTCTTCTACTTGTCCGGCGAACTCATGCCCGGGAATTAAGGGTAAGTGAGTTCTGGGATGTAACTCTTCCTGAAAAATATGCTATCGCAACCACATATACTGGCATAGCTTGTTTTAATCAATACCTCATCGGCTTTAATCTTTAGTGCAGGTACATCCTGCCAGAGAAATTTTCTATATTCTTGTAATACACCAGCTTTCACCTCAGTTTGATGTTCGTTGGACATCAATGAAATATTTTATTTGTTTTTCAGTAGTTGGTGTCAAGCTGACATATTGTGTGATCTCTATATGGTCTATGTCTCTAAAAAATATTTCAAACTTAGCGTCTTTATAGGGAAAAGCACCGGCTTCATCCCGCTCGATACAGTTTAATTGAACTATTTCCATATCCTTTGAGTTTTGATGCCAGATATATTTATAGAGTTCCTTCCCAATGGATAATTCCCGGCCATTAAAAGCAATATTTAATCTCTTGCTTTCCTCTTGCCTGGCATACGGTTCATTATCACCCAGGTTATAGTGAGTAATAATAGCATTTTTCGATTTACCATGAAATTCAAAATCCTGTCCATATAAGCAACTGGAAAACAGGATAAAAAGGATGCCAAGTGTATGTTTCATTCTTCAAATAAAATGTTGCAATTCTTGCAATATAATAAAATATGTGAATGAACAAAAAACTGATTTAAAATATTAATGAGGCAGCCTGTTCTGAAAATATCCATAGGTCCATGTTCCGAGCAGTGCAAAAAGAAGGGTAACAATAAAAACAGAATATCCATTTCCAACTAAAGCAAATAATGGCCCTGGACATGCGCCCGTCAATGCCCATCCTGCTCCAAAAATAATGCCGCCATATATCGCCCCTTTATGAAACGGTCTGTTTTCGATAATTATCTTATCACCGTAAAAGGATTTAATATTAAACTTCTTAATGATTTGAGTCGAAATCAGACCAGTAATTATGGCTAATCCAATTATACCATACATATGAATAGATTCAAACCTGAACATTTCCTGTATTCGAAACCAGGAGATCACTTCCGACTTAGTGAGAATGATCCCGAATAAAGTACCTAATATCAGAAATTTTATGTTTTTCATAAGATTTAAAATATAATTGGGTAAATAAAATGCGTAATAATCAGTCCGCCAATAAAAAAAGATATTGTTGCCATAAGACTCACAATTTGAAGAGTTGATATTCCCGTAATAGAATGTCCCGAAGTACAGCCTCCAGCCCATCTGGCACCAAATCCAACCATAAAACCTCCGGACATAATAAATAGTATACCTTTCCAGGAAAGTAGATTTTGCCAACTGAAAAGGTCCTCAGGAAGGAAACCGGAAAAGTCTCTGATCCCAAGTTCTCGTAATTGTATTATTGTACCTGCTGAAATATCAATGTTGGAAGTTCCAACAAGAAAGGATTGAGAGATTAGGCCTCCCAAAAATATGCCCCCAACAAAAAAGAGATTCCACTTTTCATTTTTCCAATTATATTTAAAGAAATCAATTTTCCCTGGAAGGCAGGCCGCACATATATGTCGCAAAGAGGATGAAACGCCAAATCGTTTATTAGCTATTAATAAGGCCAATGGGACCATCAGTCCAATAATCGGTCCTGAAATATACCATGGCCATGGATTTTCTAAAGACTCCATCATGGTTCAAAAATTTATGATTTAACTTAAGTAAAGTATTGGGAAACATTAATGCCGTAGCAGAAAGGCCAAAAGGATAACCTATAGATATCGGTCAACAAATGATATCAGCAAAAGTGTGATTAATGCCCTGAAAGATATTGATTTGCAAAATTCTCAAACAATTTAATTACAAATTTAATAAGATTTATCGAAACATTAATGTCGCAACAACGATATATTGATTTTTTAACTGGTTAAATAATTTATCTTTAAGAATGAAAGGGAATAAATCAGGTATATTATTTATAATAAGGCTGTTACATTACCTTAATTTCCCATGCAGTTGATTCGAAATGAAACATCGAATGAGTTAATTGCAGTTGCTTGTAAAAGATTTTCTTGACCAAATGGCACGCTCCTATTCCGGAAATACTTCATACGGGAGGTCCCTGATCGCGTTCTGTGGCATCCTCTTGCATGATATCAATAGGGGCAAAGACATCTATTCAAAATGTGTGATTGTAGATGGGACTTATAGATTACCTACAGAATAGTACCAGTTATAAGAATGGTGATTTAATAATATAATCTAAAAATAAAAGTTTATTCAGTAAAAATTAATCTTTAAAAAATTATAGTGAAAATAAGTATAGTTAAATTTATTCGGTCATAGATCTAATTCAATGTAAGAAATCGGCATCAAACTTTGAGTTTTACACAAAATTAGATCAGAAACAATATCAGAAATTATAATTTCCTTTTTAAATACCTTGATCGACAGTAATTTCCATTAACCCAATATTTTTATCAATTTGAGGGCCATGTATCTCTTTGTCACTCTCTGCAGTCTTCAAAACCATAGCCAAGGAAATAATCAAGATACCCAGGAAAACCAGGGAAAAAATCAATTTTTTCATGTTTATAAATTTATGAACAATATTAAATGCCCTTTTCAACTGAAACTTCAAGAAGTCCAATCTGGTCATTAATTATTGTTTTTTGAGTTTCATAACTGTTCGATGTTTTAACATACATGGATACAGATAAAATAAAGGTCACTGCAATTATGAGTAATGATAATATCTTTTTCATAGTTTTATGTTTGTTATTTGATTTTTATTAAAGTCCGCCTTCCGTTGCATCCTCTGATGAACCCAGAGTATAACTATCTGTCGGTACTACTTCTTCTTCCATGCAGGAAGTAAATGTCCCTGTGGTAAAGGCCGCCAAAGCCAGTATGATGATTATCTTTTTCATAGTTCTTTGTTTGTTATTTGATTTTTATTAAAGTCCGCCTTCTGTTGCATCCTCTGATGAACCCAGAGTATAACTATCTGTCGGTACTACTTCTTCTT
>CAZYDB010000357.1:259-468 GCA_964645995.1 uncultured Roseivirgaceae bacterium | reverse complement strand
CCATGCAGGAAGTAAATGTCCCTGAGGTAAAGGCTGCCAAAGCCAGCATGATGATTATCTTTTTCATAGTTCTTTGTTTTAGATTTTCTACATTTATTTATTCAATTGTTTTAAGCCATGTTAATAATCTTGCGTATGTAATTTTTTGACCTATTGGGTTTTATTCAAATATTCCACCATTTAATATTAATAAAATACAATTACACTAA
>CAZYDB010000357.1:0-249 GCA_964645995.1 uncultured Roseivirgaceae bacterium | reverse complement strand
TTCAATTTCTTCCTTTTGTTTGCTAATTGTTTTTTTAGCCTTTTTCAGGTCAATCATTTTGCCAAAAAGCTCTATGGTTCTGTTACGAAATTTCTCCGAAGTTTCTTCCAGTGCTTTTTGATGTTTCTCCAGTTGTATTTTATTAATAGTTATAATTTCATTCTTGATATTTATAATTTTACTGCGTTATAAATTTATTCATTATAATTATATTTAATTCCCACAATATCAATATTTTAATTGAGATTA
>CAZYDB010000356.1:0-4472 GCA_964645995.1 uncultured Roseivirgaceae bacterium | reverse complement strand
CCCAGATCAGGTTTTTCAATCCATGAAAATTCACGAACCTGTCGAACATCATCCCCCATAATTTTTTATATCCATCATCGCCCACTTTCTTGCCCCACCAGAACCATCCGCCATTCATTTCATGATAAGGCCTCCACATTACCGGCACTTTCGCATACTGTAATTGTTTCAGGAACCAGGCGATCACGTCTACCTGTGACTTCCACCGTTCATTCAAGTGTGTACCCGGAGTGATCAGCTCCTCCCATTCCTGCCCGGAAAGATCGCTTTGAATGGATTCACGGAAAGTTACCGGTTCATCCTGGGTAGGCGGTACGGCATGCCACATCAGCGTGATGATAAAACCCTCATGATGTCGGCGGATGGCTTCATCCACGATCCTTTGTCGAAAGTTAATCCCATCCCAGTAACCGGGATAGCTGAACCCGAAGTCCTGCCCGAAAACTGCAGGATACTGGCTGGTCATCCGGTGGACTACCGGCAACCGCGTAGATCCCACCAATGGTGCGCAATGCTGGCCGGCCATGATCCGGCTCCCGGAGATGTCGTATATAAATTCAAGCAACGCAACCGCTTCCGGGGAGGGATCCGCCGTTACGGGGACAACCGTAGCGCGCTGGCCCTGGACAACCGGGGCGGGCATAGCTGCCAGGAGCAATATAAATGTCAATTTCTTCAATGCTTTCATAATTAGTAAGTTAGATAAAATTTTATTATCGATTGCGAATCAATTCTCTTCCTTGCTTTTTCGTATATTAAAACCTGAAATTTCAACCCCTGGCTTTACACCCATCGTATCTTCGTTCCGGAGTTTCATGCGAATCGTCTTTTGCTCGCCAGGCATCAATGCTACATAATTATCCTCATAAAAAACAGGAAGAATGCGTTCCCCACCGGTTTCTTTTACGACTTTGAGACGTATCATCAGGGCGGGATGAGAGGATGTATTGTGGATTTGAGTGGTTAAGAACCAATTATCCCCCACTTTCCTGGCATCCGTTTTCGTTTCTAAAGTTGCCTCAGGCAGGTCATATAATGCTTTCATGTTATATTCTTCCAGGTGACTGTAAAACCAGTAATCCGGCAATTTCTCCGTATGCAGACTTCTCCAGTAAAAATTTTCAGAAATCAGGCCTTCCCTTCCCGTCAGCTTTAGCCTGATAAAATGCACTGTGGATAAATTTCCGGGATATTGCATTTGAATAATTCTTACGGTGCTGTCTTCGGGACAATCCAGCGTTTTATCCTTTTCCCAATGCAGGCTGCCATCCATATTGTATAGCTGCACCTTAGCGGCAAGACCTGTCCCCTTCCGGCTATGATAATTGACCACTTCAATGCTGTCAGTTAGGGGGTTCCACTGGATATGAAGGGGTTCGGAGGCTTTTTTGCAGGCAAAATAAGCTGCTGTTGGTTCGAAATAATAATCATAGGTCTGCCAGACCATCGAGGGCCATGCCGGGTGGCTCATCCAGAGCAGCAATCCCATCCTATACTTGCTCTGTGCTTCGAACATGGCCCGGTAGCCGCGGTAGTTTATCCATTGGGCCATCTCCGTAAATTTCTGCGGAGATTCCGGCTTTCCGAAAGCAATGTCCATCTGTTCGAGAAAGGAAGCGCCTCCCTGGACCCCTTCCAGGCAGAAACCATGAATACCCCACATCCTGCCGACAGGCCAGCGCGTCGAATCAGGCATCATTTTTTCCAGGCTCTCATATGTGACGATATTGGGCATGCCCATCTCACTATGCATTTTAGGCGTGGCACGGCTCCGGAAATATAATTCCGGGGGTAGTGACCGGTAAGGTCCGCTACCGGAGACAACGCCAGAGGCAGCGTTTGAAATATAGTGGATCCCGGGATGGATTACCGGCAGAAGGTTACGGATGGCCGTATCAAGTATGGCAGGCGGATCGCCTACGTTCCTCCCCGCATAAAGGGCGATGGAGGGATGGTTCCTTATCCTTTTTACAAAATCATGTACATTATCCATGAATATTTCGTTGGCGAAAGGATTTGGACCATCCACCGGATTGGCCAGCCAGAAATCCTGCCATACCATGATTCCGTGCCGGTCGCATGCCTCAAAAAACCCGTCATCGCCGGTCTGGCCGGCCCAATTACGGATCATGGTGAAATTCATGTCCTTATGATAATGAACCGCAATATCATACTCCCTCTCCCTGTACTGCAGATTGAACTCCGGGAAGCCCCAGTTCCCTCCGCGACCGATAAAACGCCTGCCATTGACCCATATCTTTAATATTTCATTGGCATCCGAATAGGACATTTCGCGAATGCCGTATCTAAATGTTTTCCTGTCTGATACCGCTTCATCAGCGATATACCGGATATCCACATCATACAGATATGGCTCGCCGTATCCATTGGGCCACCATAACCGGGGATTGTTGATTTTTAGACCGGGGTGGGTCATGGGGTTAAGCTCGATATTGATATTATCAAACCCTTCAACAGTAACGGGCTCCTCAACCAGGATATCACCGATACGAACCTGCAGGATACCAGATATATGCATCGCCTCATGATTTTGAAGCCTCACTTCAATCCGAATATCAGCAACGGAAGTATCCGGAAGCGGCAGGTCTGCCAAAAGAAGGGGATCCTCCAGGGTAACAGGACCAGTTGCCGTGAGATATACGTCATTCCAGATCCCGGTGTTCCGGCCCCGTATGAATGGGCTCCAGTCCCGGCCTGCCGAAGCATGAAAGGCGGGTTTATCGCCACCAAGGGCTCCACCGTTCCTGCCGGGGTTGATGGCTGTCTGCTCCTTCACTTTTCCCGGTGTAGCATTCTTTATGATACGGATGGCAACACTGTTGGTGCCTCCCAGCCTTGCCAGTTCCGTCACATCAAACCTGCCCCTGGTGAAAGCGCCCTCTATATCGCCTATATAACAACCGTTGAAAAAGACCTTCGCCTTCCAGTTAATGCCGTCAAAATTTAAAAATACCCTTTTATCATCAAAAGCAAACGGTATGGTAAAGCTATTCCTGTACCAGAAATCCGAATTGAAAAAAGAATCCGATATCATCAACTGGTTGTCGCCGAAACCAGGGTCAGGTATGGCATCAAGATTAAGATAACTAACCAGAATGGTTCCCGGCACCGTGGCTATATTCCAGTTACTGTCATCATATTCAGGGTCGGCTATTTTCCTCCCCTTCGCTTTCACCTGAGAAGCCCTTAACAACTTCCATGCCCCCCCGCCAAAGGGACCATATCGTCTTTTACAGATTTGGCCCGGGCAGCGGGAATATAAACCGGCCCTCCCTTGCCAAAAACCTCTACCTCACTCAAAATATACCCATCGCCGGAAGCCGGCTCCTCCATTAAAATCCTCACATACCTGCCTTCCTGTGGTGTGTCCAGCGAATATTCCCCGGCACCGGATAAATGAATTATATCCCGCCATGTAAGCGCATCATAGGAGACCTGTATACTTCCTTTGATGGCTCCTTTTATCCAGTGAAGGGCAAGGCTATCGAATTCACAGACCGCCCCCAGGTCGACGTATACCCATTCAACCCCGTTTCCCCCACTCTTCCAGGCGCTGATAAATGAATGCGAAGGAGCAAAAGATACCCCTTCAAGTCCTTGACCGGATCTCAATAGCTGCAGCGACCATCCCTTCGGTTTTTTATCATCGATCCATGCATCAGCGATAACATAAACACTGTCAATTACCGGCACTCCGCCCTCGCCCTGCCGTTCCGGTTGTACCCAGCCCCGGCCTCCGGCATTGTCAATGGAGATGGTTGCAACTCTGTTAAAATCGATCATCCATTCCCGCTCGTTCTTGTTCAGAACACCCTGTTGACTGGTTGAGGCGGCAAACAAGGCCGGCAGGGTATCCGGCCTTATCCCATCGGTGATTAACTGGGCGGTCAGGTTACAGTCATAACTGCTTGAATGAAAGGCAGGCCGCTGCAGGGCGAGGTTGCGATAGGTTGACCTATCAATGGATCTTGCAGGGCTGAAGGTCTGATTGACAGCGCCGGGATAGATGCCGATACCCCTTGTATAATAACTATTTTTAGTATTACAGCCTGCAAGCCCTATGAATGATCCGGCAACGAGCAAAATCAACAAAGGTCTTAAAAGACCGTTGGCAAAGGATGGTTTCCGAAAAAAATATTTCCTCCTCATACCAAAAATTAAATTCAAAAAACGGCTTTAGTATTTGTTTGATGATCCTAATGTAGGCACGAATGCTGAAGATATTTTGAAGATACCCATTCCTGTTGAGAGGTCATTTTTTGCAAGCAAAGGCTGGAGGAATACAGGGACATCGGTTCTTCGGTTCTTTGGTTCATCGGTTCAATTGCTGTGTCACGGTCAGTGAATTTGTGAAGTTGTGTTGTTGCCCAATTATACGGTCGCAAATCCCTGATCTCCCATTCCAGGATTTAACCACAGAGTCACACAGAGGATTTCACAGAGTACCCAGA
>CAZYDB010000355.1:0-4482 GCA_964645995.1 uncultured Roseivirgaceae bacterium | reverse complement strand
ATTACTTTTACCGGCGATTTCAAATGTATAGGAGGAATCTAAAGGATTATAAGTTAACCTGGGATAAACATTTTTGAAAAAATCCTCGGAAATCAGCTTATAATACCCCTGCCGGATCTGGGTTATCGATAGGTCCGAATATTTGCTGAGTTGAAAGATCTTACTTAAATAATTCGTTTGTTCGATGGAAAATCCCCTGAATTGAATGCTGTTGATCGTAGGCGGCTTTTTCCGTTCATTAAATTCTTTCCTCCTGGTCTCGATTTCGGTTGCACTGACACGTCTGTTTATTTTCTTTTTTATTTCCGGTAATTTTTCACTTACTGCGGTGCGTCCGCTATCCAGTAACTGCCGGACCCTGGCAAAATCAACCCCGTTCAAGCCCTGAAGATCCGGCTCAATATAAATATCTTCTTCCCCCATTTGGGTCTGATCGGATTTATTCAAAACATAGATAAAAAGGTTTTCATCAAGAAGTCTGGTATCATTTTCATATGGATATTCTTCGAAAAGGGGAGTCGATACATTCACCCCTATGATAACATCCGGGTTGAATTCATCTTTTGCTATGTCTATCGGAAAATTATTATAGATCCCGCCATCAAATAAAAGCCTGTCGTTGTTAACCCTTACGGGGCTATAGAATAAGGGTACGGCCATGGAAGCCCTAACCGCCTCGGCAAGGCTTCCTTTTCGGAGAATTACTTCCTCCTGTGTAAATACTTCTGCAGCAGTGGCGCGGAAAGGAACAAAAAGACTGTCAAAATTATTACCTGAGATCTGGGAAGAAGGTTCAAGAAATTCTATCATCTTAAAATTTATCACGGCATCTTCTGCTAGGGTTGTGTTGAATGATGGCGTTATCCGTTCCTCTACATTAAGCCCGATTGTAAAAAAAGAAGGATCAGAAGGGCCGCTGAAATAGTGATAATTGTAGAATTCATCAGAACCGCCAATAATCCACTGCTGAAAATCATCGGAAAGGACGATCCTTTCTATTTCATCAGGAGCATAGCCCGCCGCATACATCCCGCCTACGATTGATCCCATCGAAGTGCCGACGATATAATCTATAGGGATCTGGTTTTCTTCAAGAATACGTAAAACACTAACATGAGACAGCCCCTTGGCTCCGCCACCACTCAAAACAAGGGCTACCTTCTGGGCATAAGAAGGTATCAGTATCAACAGGAAAATTAATGCAATGAAAAATGCTCTCAAATGAAAAAATCGATTTAACTATACCTATTAATACTGATTTACGGCAGTAAATGTTTCTTCTTGATGCGACGGATATTCAATTTTTTCGAGTTTTTTGATCATGATGTCCTTTACCTGATCGTAATCAGTACTTAGACTGTCGGCCACCGGTTCTGAAGGAGGTAATTCTATTTTTAGGGCATCTACCTGCTGGCCATTCTTCCAGAATCTGAAACATAAATGCGGTCCGTTTGCCAGTCCTGTGCTTCCCACATAACCAATCACCTGACCCTGTTTGACTTTCGTACCCTCTTTAATGCCTTTGGCAAATCCCGACATATGCAGGTATTGGGTAGAATAAAAGCTGTTATGTCTGATCTTCACATACCGTCCATTATATTTTGCATAGCGTGCTTCTGCAACGATGCCATCGCCTACTGTCCGGATGGGTGTCCCGGTAGGAGCCGCATAGTCTGTCCCAAGATGGGATTTATAACGCTTAAGAACCGGATGATATCTTCTTTTGGTATATCTCGAGCTGATCCGGTTATACCTTAACGGCGCTCTCAGGAATTCTTTCTGCAGGCTTTCTCCTTTTTCATCAAAATAACTGATCCCGCTGCCCTGGTCAAAATAAATACCATAATACGGTTCACCGAAATGGTTGAAATAAGCACCTACTATCTTTCCAACTCCGGCAGGCTCGCCATCAACGATGAGTTGCTCGTAGATCACCTTGAATTTATCGCCTCGTTGAATTCTGTAGAAATCCACCTGCCAGGCAAATACTTCTGATAATGCATGGATCAGTAAGGGGTCAGCACCGGCTTCAGTCATGGTTTCCCAAAGTGAAGAATGAATAATGCCGGCTACCTGGCTTTCCAGTGTATCGATCTTTTTCAGACTTTTATAAACCTCAACGCTGTCCTTGAGTTTATAGACCACATATTCAAAATTATTAGGCTCATAAACCAGGTATTGGGCCTTTTTAAGGCTGTCGGTGGTGCGGAGAAGGGTATACTTCTTGAGGGCAGCTATTCTTCTGACATCATAAACCTCTTTGGAACGAAGAGATAATTCATGGATCTCCTGATCAGAAACCTTATGGGCGGAAAGGATCTCGCCAAGGAACTGGTTCCGTCTGATCACATCCTCGATCACTTCCAGGGAGTCGACTACAATCCCATAAAGGGTTTGGGGCGGTGACAGGAGAACCGTATCCGATTCTGATTGATAAAGAGAGTCAAGGGTTGTGGACTTCATCAAAGGACCAGCGTCTTTGTGGACGAAGTAAACTATTAAAGATAATGTTAAGCCTAAAACTAAAAAATATCCCCCAATACCAGCGATCTTCATTATTTCTCTCCTTAATCGACCAGGCAAATAATATCATTTTATCCCTTTTTCACAAATAAAAGGATATGATTAATATCACATTTAACCTTTTTAGCCTACCTATTCATAAATTTTTGTTGTTCGGCGTAATTTTAAGATATATAGGTGATATTCAATAATACTTCGCCAGGTTAACCCTGATGGGCATCCCGATAAAATCGGGGGCGTTCCATCAGTCTGGTAGGGTGAAAAATTCGTGAATTTTTCAGGTTAGAGATCACACGATGAATATTACCCTTTAGATCGTAAGGGCTGCTGCCCCAAAAACACCGGCACTGTCACCCAGTTCCGGTTTCATAATAGGTGTGTCCAGAAATGGATTAAAAATAAACTGCTCTGCCTCCTTTCTGCCCTCTGTGTATAAGGTGTCTATATTACCCACCCCGCCCCCGACCACGATCACATCCGGATCGAGGATATTGATCACCTGGGCCAACGCTTTCCCGAAAAAGTGATTCAACCGTTTAATCGTTTGAATGGCTTCAGGTTCATATTCTTCTGCATTTTTATAGATATCAGGTAAGGGTAATTTTTTTCCCGTTTTAGAATGATAGAATTTCTCGAGTGCCGTTCCTGAAATTACTGTTTCCACGCAGCCCTTCCTTCCGCAATAGCAGGCCCCCCCGCTCTCATCCAGGAAATTATGACCCCATTCGCCTCCGATGCCCTGCCGGCCGATGATGGCCCTGCCATCGACGACGATGCCGCCTCCCACACCCGTCCCCATGATGATCCCGAACACCACCCGGGGATTGAGGCCTTTTTGCCTGACCACACCGAAATGGGTCTCCGCCAGGGCGAAGCAGTTGGCATCATTTTCCAGGATCACCGGCACCCCAAGCAGCGCCTCGAGATCGTGATGAAGCGGCTTGCCATTGTAAATGACGCTGTTGCTGTTCTTGATCGTGCCGGTGCGTGAATCAATGGTGCCGGGCGTGCCAAACCCGATCTTATGAGGTTCCAGGCCGGTGGTTTTGCGCAATGTGTCGATCAGGCCGGAGATCCGCTGCAACACATGTTCATAACCCTCCTTCAGCTCCGTCGGGATCCTGGTGCGTGCCAGCACTTCGGGCTCCCCGGCCTCATGGCCAATCACAATTCCCTCGATCTTGGTGCCGCCGAGGTCAATACCCCAAAGATGTTTCATAGGTTTATTGGATGTAGGATATTTAAAAGTAAGACTTCGGTTCGATATGCGCAACGTTCTTCAAGGCATTCTACATCAGGTCTCCGTTAAGCGCATTGATTTTTCGGGTAGACGCGATAATGCCATTTCAAACCTCTTATGATTGTATTTAATTACTATTCTTTCCTTCGCACAACGAAACATAAAGAACCGGAAAAAAGCAGCATATCTCCGGAGGGCAATCCTCCGGGTTAAAGTTCTATTATTTGCATTTTTTGCATATAACAATCTGCTATTCAGGAACTAAATCCTGTTCCGGTTTTTTTATATAATTATAAATAACCCAAAAAAATAACGCCTATGAAAAACTTACCCATTCTTGTTACGCTTTCCATGTGGTTAATCTTTGGTTGCCAACAAAAGCCAGATGTATTAACCGAAGCCGAAAAAACACGCATCGAACAGGAGATCAGCAGCATTATGGATGAGATCAAGGAGGGGATCAATGCGCATAATGGTGTTGTCACCAAAGGTTTTGATGAACTATATGAACTTGCTTCTGAAATTCATTCTAATCCAAATTTTCAGACATTCAGGATCAGTTATGATGATTTGGTCATTAATATCCTCACCAGGGACATGGTGATAGTGACCGGGGATTGCTATCTGAGTGAATTCCCTCCGGAAGAAGGTCCGAAATCGCTTAAGCTGGCAGCGACCTTCCTCTTCGTGAATATCAACGATACCTGGCAGATGACCAT
>CAZYDB010000354.1:0-4492 GCA_964645995.1 uncultured Roseivirgaceae bacterium | reverse complement strand
GGATCTGGTTGTGCAGAGGCAAGGTGTAAAATCCCGAATGGTGCAGGGTGGCGACAACGGAAAGAAAAGCTTTAGTGGCGAAATAAGGACTGCCCGCCTGGGTGATCACCAATCCTTTATCTGTTAACATCAAACCAACGTATTCATAAAATTCAGCGGTATAATACTGGTTGGTTTCCAGGTCTCTCGGGTCCGGCAGATCCACATAGATCAGATCATAAAGCTCTCCGGGTTTAGTAATATAGGTGAGGATTGGAACAGACAGTTGATTAACCTTTGAATGATTCAGGCTGGACTGATTCATACTGAGGAATATTGGATTATTTTTCCCCAGATCCAGCAATGTCTGGTCGTATGGCACCTGATCTATCTGAGCCAGGTGTTGATATTTCAATAATTCCCTGATAAGGCATCCGTTTTCTCCACCCAGTACCAATACCTTCCCGGGCTCCGAAATCAAGGCAGCCGTATGGGCGAATGGTTCATAATAAAGGAATTCATCAATCGTACTCAGGTTTTTCAAACGATCGAGATATAACCAGTGATCATCCATCCACCGGGTAAGGGTTATGTTATAGTGATCTGATTCGGTTGTAAAGACTACCTTATCATCAAAATGTTCCTGATTCTCAAAAATTTCAATTTCAGGGATTAGAGGATAAATGCCTGTCTGGATGATGAAAAAGAGAGCCGGTATCGCAGATAGCGATAGCTTTTTGTTGTTTTCCAGCAAATAAATTACATAAATCATCAGGTAGCCAAAAGCGAGAAATAAAGGAATGATATTCAAGTCATAGAAATCAGGGATCAGGTGAATGAGCAATACCGTACCTGTGAGGATCATTAGCAACCGGATGATGCCAGGATCTTTCTTCTCTGATCTCCCAGCCCGAATGATATGATCAGCCATAAATCCGGAGAAGAGCCCAGCAAGGAACAGGTTTGAAAAAAGGAAAACCGAATAATATAAAGTATAGGGGCGCAACCAGTAAAAAAAGAAAATGGAATTACTCTGGATGATCAAAAGCATCACGGCTAGTGGCCCCGCCCAATTTTTATTAAAATTCTGTTTGCCTGATAAATAGAATGCTAATATAAAAGCGATCGAGGTTACCAACAGGGCGGAGATAGTATGGGTTAGTTCCTGGCCCAGATAATAGGTAGCCAGCAATGATGATGACTTGCTGAAAAGACCGGCAAAAAGGGAAATACCTGAAAAATACAGATATGATTTTTTCAAACTATAATACTTTATTCCGGTATTTTTTATTTCTTGGAGATCCTTCCTTCCTGCACTTTAAAATCCCTTTGAATTTTCTTTTTACAGGAACCATTTGATAGTATCATAAGATAATCCCCTTCCTGAACTCCTATTTTATCACCTGGATTTGTTATGATCCGGTTAATATCATTTTTGTAGATACCCATTAAAACCGCATTATAAGCCTTTTTAAGATCAATAAAGACTTCCAT
This sequence comes from uncultured Roseivirgaceae bacterium, assembly GCA_964645995.1. Taxonomy (GTDB): domain Bacteria; phylum Bacteroidota; class Bacteroidia; order Cytophagales; family Cyclobacteriaceae; genus JAGTVG01. The sequence continues at coordinate 3,019 of CAZYDB010000354.1, read as the reverse complement.
ACAATTTTTGCCCAAATAGGGGTTTTCGGCAATCACCCGGTATTCCTGAATATCATGGTCCTCATCACTTCTGGAGGAGCTTAGGAATTCGCTATTCATATCGGCTACATCTGGTTCGAATATATAACTGGCGACCAGCTTGGATGCAATTTCACTTCTTGCTACTGCATAGGTAACTCCGGCAGCATGGAAGGTTTCTTTTAATCGCGGTTTTTGCAGTGAAACGACAATACAGGGCTCAGGATAATTTTTTTTGAAATCGAGTATATACATTAAAGCTTCCGAATCGTCCTCCAGGCTGATAAATGCAACTGATGCATTATGTGCATTTACATTTACAAGGCCCTCATAATTCGAATAATCGGAATAGAGCACGAAAGTATGGGTTTTGTTAAATTGGCTGTAGATTAGGTCAATATCATCTTTTTGGTTGGTGATGATAGCCATTTTTTGTGAGGTGACGGCTATTTCTTCGGCCACCATCCTTGAAAAATCATTCCAGCCAATGATGAGAATATGGTTTTCAAAGTGGGTCCCTTTAAAACCTAATTTTTTCTCTTCCATATATTTATAGATTTTATTTGATACGGCACTGAATAAGTAGCCTAAAACACCCAGGCTTGAAAAAACATAGATATACCCAATAATACGACCTATACTGCTTGATGGGTATAAATCGCCATAACCAACGGTGGTCAGTGTTACGAACATATACCAGAATGCCTCATTTAAGGTTGTTATTCCTAAAGTTCCGGCTTGTTTTTCAAAGTAAACCAGTGTGATATTTAGAATAATGATCATCATTACAATAAACGTAATGATCAGCGGGTCTCTGAGTTTCTTCATCTCATGAAATTTGCTTAAAAATAATAAGGAGAATGAAAAAGATAAATAACTTGTCGAATCATTTTTTGGAACTTTCCCAATTCATAACTACTACCCGATCGTTGTGATTGCTCAATAAATATCCTCAACAGGCAGTTCGTGTTTTTTATTCACCATAATGAAGCTATTATACCGGCAGCTTAATATAAATATTCACCAATATATGCATTTTATTCATATCTTATCTGTCTTAATTAAAAAGACATGCCATCCAATCAGATCGTTGACAAAATAATTCGTTTTCCTGGCTCACAGGTTCCTTTTGAGTTGATTGATGAAAGCTGGGTGAGACGACTTGCCGAGTCCGTTGAAATCAGCTACCGGGAACATTGGGCGAAGATCTTTGTTGAGGGATACCCTGCCGGGGATAGATGTTATATTGTCAGGCAAGGGAAAGTGAATTTGTTGCGTGAAGTGGATAGTAAACAAGTGCTTTTGACTGTCTGTGTTGAGGGGGATATGTTTGGCGGCAGGTCTATGATTTCAGGCGAACCTTATATACCGACAGCGCTGGTTGAATATGAAGCTTTTATATGACATTCCTGTGAAGTAATTGCAGGAGATATTTGCGGTAATTAAAAGAATACAGCACTTACTTCGGATCCGCTTTTAACCGGATTATTTCCATTGAGGCGGTTTTTAAATGCCTTATAATTGGAATATGCATTTATTCAGTTCCCTCAGGGCTGCTTCCTTATGACTTGAATCCAGCAGTACGGATATATTGTATTTACTTCCGCCATAAGATATCATCCTTACCGGGAAAGCTTCCAGGGCCCGGAATACGTTTTGCAGGATCTGCTCCTTTTCAACAATAAGGTTACCGACTATGCAAATGATGGACTGGTTCGTATCGACTGTCACATCGGCAAATTGATGGATTTCTTCCGTGATCTCTCTCAGATGCGTGTTGTCATCTATTGTTAGTGAGACAGCCACCTCGGAAGTAGTGATCATATCAATTGGGGTCCTGTAGTTTTCAAAGATCTGGAAAACCTTCTTTAGAAAGCCATACGCCATCAGCATCCGGGTGGATTTGATCTTTATCGCGGTAATATTATCCTTTGCAGCGATGGCTTTTACCGTTTTAACATCCTCTTTATTGCTGATATAAGTGCCGGAGGCCTCCGGATCCATCGTGTTTTTTAATCTTACAGGCACCTGATATTTCTGCGCCGGCCATATAGAGGAGGGATGCAGGATCTTGGCACCAAAATAGGCCAGCTCGGAGGCTTCATTAAATGAAAGTTCGGAGATCGGATAAGTTTTATCAACGATCCTTGGGTCATTATTATGCATGCCATCGATATCAGTCCATATCTGCACTTCTTCCGATTTTAGCGCGGAGCCGATCAGGGTAGCTGTATAATCACTTCCACCTCTTTTCAGGTTATCTATTTCACCTTCATGATTCCGGCATATAAATCCCTGTGTAATGTATATGTCAAATTGCTGATTGGCTTTCAGAATGGATTCCAGGTTTTCTTTGACATATTGAATATCCGGTTCTTTTTCTTCGTCGATATACATAAATTCCAGGGCAGGGATAAGCGTGGAATTGATATTCTGTTCTTCAAGATATAACTGGAATAAATGAGTAGACATTAGTTCTCCCTGTGCGAGCAGTTCGTTATTAAGCCTTTTGTTGAAAAACGAGGTAGTGAAGCTCATCATAATGTTGAAATGGTTATCAACCATCTCTATCGCTATCCCTTTTTTTTCTTCTGATCTAAACAGGTCATTTACAAAAAGTTTATAATGATCACTCAAATCTTCGATGACTGAAGCGGCTTTTGCCTTTTCCTTTTTAAAAAGACAGTTGCCGATCTCGACAAGTGCATTGGTTGTACCCGACAATGCGGATAACACGATGATCTTTTTCCCTGTTTCTTTTGTAATGATTGTGGCGACCTGGTGCATTCTTTCAGGCCTGCCGACAGAGGTTCCGCCAAATTTGAGGACTTTCATTTTTTCTTTCTTAAATCGTTAAAAAATCAGAAACCAAGCATTTTAATGGTAGTAGCGGCCGCTTCCACACCCTTGTTTCCATGTTTGCCGCCTGCCCGGTCTAATGCCTGTTGTTTCGTGTCAGTAGTCAATACACCAAAAATCACTGGTTTATTAAATTTCAAAG
>CAZYDB010000353.1:4107-4516 GCA_964645995.1 uncultured Roseivirgaceae bacterium | reverse complement strand
TGAGAGGGATCGTTTATAAGGTCGAAAAAGGCAGAACTATAAAACAACGGGTCTTGATCGATACGATCCTCGATAAAGGGATAGCCATCCGGAGTGGATTATCAGAGGGCGATACTGTAATTATCGAAGGCGGCAGGTATATCAGGGAAAGCAGCCAGGTAATCCTTTTTGAAGATCAATGAATTTATCAGGTAATACTATCATAAATATTATATGAAACTACCCGGAATTGCCATCGACAACCATCAGTTCACCCTGGTCGCCTTTCTCCTCTTGCTTTTGTTAGGTTTAAATTCTTTTTTTTCAATGCCGAGGACCGAAGATCCTCCATTGCAGCTTCCCGGAGCAAGCATTATTACCCTTTATCCCGGAGCGAGTCCGCTCGACGCGTGGCGGCACCGGTGCTTTC
>CAZYDB010000353.1:0-4097 GCA_964645995.1 uncultured Roseivirgaceae bacterium | reverse complement strand
TCGACATTGAGGAACTCGTGGTCACTCCCATCGAAGAATCCTTAAATGAACTTGATGATATTAAAAAAATTGAAACGACCATTCAATATGGCCTGGCCCATGTTGCTATTGAGTTTAATTTCGGCACGGATCCCAATGATAAATTTGAAGAAGTCGTACAGCAGATCAACAGCATCCGGAGTGATCTGCCTTCCGATCTTTATAATCTGGAGATACTCAAGTGGAGAAGTTCAGATGTAAGCATCATGCAACTGGCCCTGGTTTCAGCGGAAGCTTCTTTTGAGAAACTGGATATTGAAGCAGAAAAATTAAAAAAGGCGATCGAGAAGATTGATGGCGTGTTGAAAGTAAATACTCTGGCGATTCCGGAAACCCAGGTAAAGATAGCTCTGGATATGGAAAAAATGGCCCAGATGAACATATCCATGCAAGATATACAGCATGCTATCCAGGGTAATAATGCCAATATTCCCGGGGGGAGCCTTAAACTATCCGGAATAGATTATACAATAAAAACCAGGGGTTCTTATAAAGACCTGGGTGAGATCAGAAATACCATTGTGAAATCAAGCCATGGAAGAATCGTCTATTTGAAGAATATTGCTGAAGTTGCTTTTGACTATGAAGAAAACAGGTATCATGCCAGATATAATGGTCAGCGGTCAGTATTTATTTCAGTTCAGCAGAAAATGAATTATAATATTTACTCCATTACTGACAGCATTGACCGGATAGTAAATGATTATAAAAGTGCCGGTGAAAGCGGCATCGCGCTGGTTACGATCTTTGATCAGACTGAAAGCGTGAATACCAGGATCAATAGTTTTCTGAATAACCTATTTAGTGGGATCGTGTTAGTTGGACTTGTGATCTTTTTAAGCCTTGGCTTCAGGGCCGCGGTTCTGGTGATGTTCTCTATACCTTTCAGCATTCTGATCGCATTAGGCTTTGTCGACCTGACCGGATTTGGTTTACAACAGATATCTATTGCGGCCCTCGTCATTGCCCTGGGTCTGCTGGTGGACAACTCAATTGTTATCGTCGAAAACACAGAAAGGTTTATTGCGCTCGGTAAAAGCCGCAAGGAAGCCGCCATCAAAGGGGCCAGTCAACTTGGATGGCCTATTGTCAGCGCCACACTCACTACCGTCCTTGCTTTCATTCCGATCATTGTCATGCCTGATAAGGCTGGGAAATTCATTCAGAGTCTTCCGGTTACGGTAATATATACACTGACGGCCTCACTTTTGCTGGCGCTTACCCTGGTCCCCTTTTTAAGTATGGTGTTTTTACGGAAGAAGCGACCGGCAGCAGGTCATGAATCCGGAACAGGGAAATTCAGGCAGGTTTTGAATAATATTGTTGACGGACCTTATCGGCTCAGCCTGGATTACGCACTGCTAAAACCATGGCTGGTATTATTTGTCTCGGTTCTGTTGCTGGCAGGAGCCGGCGCCCTGTTTTTGAAAGTCGGTGTCAGTTTTTTTCCGAAAGCAGAAAAACCGCAATTCATGATCAGGATCCATACTCCGGAAGGGTCAAGTATAGACCTGACTGACGAGGTAGCATACCAGGTGGAATCTGTTCTTGACACTTTACCTCTTGTCAGGCACTATGCCACGAACGTAGGGCATGGTAATCCCAGGATATATTATAACATATTTCCAAAACGATTCCAGAAAAACTTTGCTGAGATATATGTAGAGTTAGAATCTTATGAGGCGGTTGCTTTTGACCGGTTGATCATGGATCTCAGGAATTATTTTGCTGGTTTCGCGGGAGCAAGAATCGAGATCAAGGAGTTCGAGCAGGGCGCTCCTATAGAGGCACCTTTGGCCATTAAAATTACTGGTAACGATCAGCAAATATTGAAGAAAATAGCCAATGACGTAGAAAACGAAGTTTGGAAAATTGAAGGTACAGTAAATATCGATAATCCCGTAAGCCGTTCCAGCACGGATATTTATATCCATATTAATAAGGACAAAGCCAGCCTCCTGGGGGTGCCGGTGGTTGCCATCGATCGCACCATAAGAACTGCCATTGCCGGCATTAAAGTCTCTGAATTTCGCAATAGTGAAGGTGATGAATTTGATATTATGCTTCGGTTAATAGCCAACAAGGAGGTACAATTAGAAGACCTTAACAGGGTTTTCGTCACTTCCCTGAGTGGAAGAAACGTTCCCGTCCTGCAACTGGCGAAAATAACCTTTAAAAAATCTTCAGGTATCATTACCCATTATAACCTCGATCGAAGTGCCACGGTTACTGCTGATATCATCAAGGGAGTTTCGCTGGACGAAATAGCCGGAAAACTCGACGATATGCTTCGAAACTACCCCTGGCCGGAAGGATATGCCTATAAATTTACCGGAGAATTGGAAAACAGGGCCGAAAGTTTTGCGGGTATGAAGAAAGCGAGTATCATAGCCATTATTGCAATTTTTGCAGTCCTGGTGCTTCAGTTCAGGTCCTTCAGGCAACCGCTCATCATCTTCTCGGCAATCCCCCTGGCCTTATTCGGGTCTGTTGTGGCCTTGTACATTACAGGAAATACGTTTTCATTTACTGGTTTTATCGGACTTATCAGCCTGATAGGTATTGTGGTAAATAATTCAATCATCCTGGTCGATTTGTCCAATGAGTTGATCCGTGATGGGTTTTCGGTAACAGAAGCCGTAAAGGAAGCAGCAAGGGTTCGTTTTGTTCCGATCATATTGACAACCTTTACGACCATTGGTGGATTATTACCCCTGACATTACGGGGTGGTTCCCTGTGGGCGCCAATGGGATGGACAATCATCGGAGGACTGCTTTTTTCGACCTTATTAACCCTGATCGTTGTACCCGTTTTATATCAATTGATTACCAGTAAAAAACGAATGTCTGGAACTGTAAGCATTGGCACAAACTAATCAATTGACTGGTAGACTTCTTGCATGACCGCTGTTTTTTCATCATCTTCAGCGACCGAATAGCTGGTGAACATCATTATCCCGGAAGCCTGTCCGGCGAGTCCGCCCAGTAAGACCTTTTTGAATTCTTCGGGAGAGATTTTCTGTGGGTCATCATGCGCCTGCACAATAGTCCATATTTTCGGAAAGCCATTTTTCCGTATATTCAGACGGTCACTGAACCAGGTGATGTTTTCTTTAACCCATGAGGGGTCGCGGCCCATCCTGCCATGATAGACCATAGGCGAGAATACATCTACCTTATCGCGTAAAAGATCATAATCAAGACCCAGGATCCGGCGTCTTGCTCCATTAAATTCCAGGTCATTCCATGGACAATGATACAACCCAAGTAATATTCCCGGTCTGACTTCGTCAATAGCCTGACGAAAATCAGTTACCCAGCCGCTTATCACCTGGCAACGCCAGTCACGCCAGCTTTGATCCTGATTATTTAGTATCCATTCAGCCCTGGATTTAGTGGTGCCTTCAGGAATTTCAATACCCATGGTATGCTTAAATTCGCTGAGGCAGTCTTCACAAAAGCAGGTTTCCGGCAGAATGGGTTCGGGTTCTTCAAACTGGGCATGCCAATGGATATAGTCCATCCAGATCCCATCCAGATCATATTCTTTCAGAAGGTCCTGTAACTGGTTGAGCCGGTATTCCCTGAATTTGGAATTTGTCGGGCAAACCCCCATAAACCAGGAAGCCTGTTCAGCAGGAAGACCTTTTTCATTGACCGGCCATGCGTCAGGGTGCTCGGTAACATACCCTTTGCCGTTAAGCGTGGCAAATTCCGCGTAGACCTGCAGGCCCTCACTTTTGGCTCGCCTTATCATTTCCTCATTGATTGAACCGCTGTGGACAAAGATGGCATTTACACCCAGATCTTTCAGCTCATACCCTTTTCCCCAGAATGGTTCCGGATTTCCATAGACCCCCTTAACAATAGTGCCATTGCCTTCGTCTGCTGATTGGCAGGAGGACAGGATGATTAAAAATATTAATAATAAATGGTATGTGATGCTCATAATTAATGATAAATTTAGGTCAGGTTCGATTAAGGATTTTTAATAATATCATCAAAAAATCCTACTGTTTTTCGATATAAATTAATTAAACTACTACCGACTAAAGACC
>CAZYDB010000352.1:0-4518 GCA_964645995.1 uncultured Roseivirgaceae bacterium | reverse complement strand
TTCCAGTACCTGTTCATTAGGATTGATGAGGATGATAAATGGATCACCGGAAGTATTATCACAAGCCTGGCTGCGGCTGAACTGTGCCACTGAAATTGGCTTGCCGGAAGAAATATCATTGACCCCCTCAAGCGCTCTGAGAAAAAGAAACTCACCCGAAGCGAGGGTTTCAACATAGTCCCCGTTTAGGTATATTTCCGAGTTGTCTTCCAGCGCGATCACCTTTACATGATCTCCATATAGTCTGTTTTTGAAATCAACCGTGATATAATCCTTGCCCCATGTATAAGTTGGATACATCTGGGCAAATAGATGATCATGTCCGTTCGGGTTATCGCACTCGCCAACCTTTGTATATTGATTGCCCGCAAACACTGCAAATTTTTTGCATTCACTGTCAGTATTGGCAACAGCATTGATCCTTGTACCGGTGAGATCAACCCTGGCCTGTACCTGGTAAGTCTCTCCTGCATCCAGGGTTATGCTAAAGGGAATATGTGGCTCATTTCCTCCTTCAGTCACTTGAGAGGGTATGATCTCGATTTCGGTATTATCCTCAACGGCCAGGACAAGAAATTCAGAATCGGAATTATCGTTATTGTTTCTGTTACCATCTTCCCAGTGTGAAATAACCATATACTCATTACCCAGGGTGTATGTGGGAAGAATAACTGCCATATCTGCACTATATTGTCTTTTATTCATCGCATACACACTTACATCACCGTCGGCGGTAATATGAATACCTTTGTTTTCAACCACATTGGTTCCGGTAGCCATACCAATATCTGTTGGTATCTGAATCCGAATGGTCATATCGGGGGCGATAAGTGTATCAACAGGGGGGAACCTGTCCGGAAAATAGGGCATTTCAAGATGAACTTCTGTAGAGTCATCAGCGCTGATATAGATCTCCAGAATTATTGGGTTATTTTCGTCCTGTAACCAGTTGTCTAAAAAAGAAAGCCAGAAATCGTCTCCTTCTGTTGACAGATTTTGGGCAATGGATATTTTTCCGGAAACCAAAAAAACCACAAGCAACAAACAGGATATAAAAAATCTCATGAAATTATAAAAGGCTGATACCATATAAAGAATGTAAATGTAATAACAATTACCGAGGCAATGTTATTACATGGACTATTCATAAACTTTCTTTATACGACATTATTTTAAGATATATATGATATTCAATGAAATACATCACCAGGTTAACCCCGACGATCGTCCTGATAAAATCGGGGCGCTTAATCGGCTATTCGGGCGAAAAATTTATGAATTTTTCGGGTAAAAAAAACCGAAAAATGTTTACCATTATATGATTTTTTCGTTTAACAGGGAAGAACCTATTTTCCGGATCATGAAACAGATTGTTTTTTTCTCTCTTACATGTATGATTTTACAGGCCTGTACTTCCGGTAAAAGTACGCAGTCATCAAGTGATGATCCAAATGCCGCCCGAAGTGTTGGCGTAACACAATCTATCAGTGAGGTTGATCCTCAAAATTCTACGCTGGAGCTATCCGATTATCTCAGAAAGGTCCCGGGTGTTCAGGTGACCGGATCAAAAAACAACCCAACGGTAAAGGTAAGGACCAGTACGAGTGTTACAAGTGGGACGGAACCTTTATATGTTATTGATAATACTCCTGTTGGCAACAGTTATCAGTCAGCCGCCCAACAAGTCGATGTCAATGATATAAAAACGATCAGAGTTCTTAAAGATGTTTCATCGGCCAGTATGTACGGTATGCGTGGGGCCAATGGCGTGATCATTATCATTACTAAAAAATAATAGCAACATCTCCCCGGGAATACCCTACTGCCTTCTCATTGATTTTTATTTTAATATCTTTGGAGGAAAAGTGTAACCATTTCAGTTGAATCAGATAAATTTCCGTCTTTCTGCCGAACTTGTGCTCACCTTGCTCTTGATGGGTGGTGTTCCGGTATTCATCAAATTCACCGCAGTCAATCCAGTCACAATAGGTATTGTCCGCCTCCTTATCGCCTCTTTCCTGATGGGAATTGTTCTTATCCTCAAAAAAGAAAAACTACCCGTAAAATTCAGACACCTTAAAATGCTGGCATTAATTGGCTTTATTTTCAGCATTCACTGGATAACCTACTTTTACAGTATTAAAACCGCGACAGCCTCTATTGGCATCCTGGGGGCATCGACCTATGGCATTCACCTGATCCTTCTTGGCTGGATATTCCTTAATAACAGACCTCGCTGGGTTGATTGGCTGGCAATAGGACTGGCATTATTGGGTACATACATAATCATTCCTGAATTCAGGTTGTCCAATAACATCACCCTCGGGTTGTTATTAAGTATTACGAGCGGGTTGTTTTTTGCTCTTTTGCCAATCCTTCATCAAAAAAGCCAGCATTTATCAAATAATGTACGTTCATTCGGACAATACATCTTTGCACTTCCGCTTTTTCTGGTTTTTGCCGGACAATTTGAACTTGAATTCAAGCAGGCCGACATCTACAGTCTGCTCTACCTCGGTATTTTTGGAACTTTTTTAGCCCATACCTTCTGGATCAATGTAACAACCAATCTGCCCACTACTTTTACCAGCCTTATTTTCTATGTTGTTATTCCGGTTACCATGATTATCAGTTTTTTATGGTTAAAGGAACCAATGCCTTACCACAAAATTCTCGGGGCTATTCTGATTGTAACAGCGAATATTTTAGGCATATTAAATAAGTTTAACAGAAAAAGAATAAGCCTTGACCTGGATTGAACTGTTTTATTCGCCATTAAGTTCCCTTTACAATGGAAACTCCGATTATCAGTTTGGGTTGAAGTAATTTAAAACAATAAGCTGATGGACTCAGGCTTTCAATGAAGGAATTGTAATTTTGAATTGTGATCCTTCACCCGGATTCGAGGAAAGTGTAATATTACCTTTAATTTTATCAAGCGTTTCCTTTACAATATATAACCCTAATCCCGATCCCTTACTATCCTCATTAGCCCGGTAGAACATATCAAAAATTTTCCGTTGGTGTTCAGGCGCAATACCGTTACCATTATCTTCTACGATAATATTTGCTTTATTGGTATCGTAACTAATATCGAGTCTGACATATTTGTTTTCCTTCCCTGGATCATGATATTTTATAGCATTGGAAAAGAGGTTGTTAAGAATAACTGAAAGGCGTCTTTCATCACTGTAAAAATCATTCTTACCGGAGACATTCACCCTATATTCAATATTTTCCTTTTCTTCCAGATATTTTATCTCTTCCTGGGCTTCCTTAATCAGTTTACTGAAGTCGATTTTTGTTACTTTGAGGGATACACTGGCATTTCTGGAATAATCGATTATATCACTGATGAACCTTTCAAGCTTTTTAATGCTTTTCTCGATCATATCAAGGTACAGAGGAATATTGCTTGAAACATTATCTTTTTTAGCTATATTGATCAGACCAAGGACAGAATTAAGCGGCGCTTTTAAATCGTGACTGGCGCTATAGACGAATTTGTCCAACTCTTCATTGACCCTGCTCAGTTCAGCATTCCTTTTTTCGATGATGGTAACACGCTTTTTATATCCTATCCAGGCCAATATGATTAAAAGTGTAAATCCAATGATATAAATTTCAACCCGCTGATATAAAGAGGGCTTTATTATGAAGGAAAAATTCGCTCCTTCAGCATTCCAGTAATTATCATTATTGCTGGCTAATACTGGAAAAGTATATTTTCCCGGAGCAAGATTAGTATATAATGCTTCCCGTACGTTAACTGTTTCAACCCAATCCTCATCCACGTTTGACAGGCGGTACCTGAACCGAACTTTATCGGGCGCCTGGTAACTCAGGGCCGTAAACTTAATTCTAAATCGTATATTTCCGGGATCCAGGGTTATATTATCCCCTTTTAATTCTTTGCTGATAAATATACCGGACCTGTCTGCCAGCAAATCAGTAATATATACGGGTGGTTCTACTTTATTCTCCATGATCTCCGCAGGATTGATAGTAGCAACGCCGCCAAGGGTCGGTATCCATAATCTGCCATCTGAGGCTTTTAATGCCCTGGTGGCCCCGGTACATTCCTTATTACGCAAACCGTCATTGTGATCAAAAAGTGTTGAGGGAACTTCCGAGGACTCTCCCAGCAAAAAACTTGACAGGTCAACTTTTTTAATCCTGTACAAACCAATATTTGAAGTAATCCAGATACCATCCTGATCATCAAAAATGATATCAAAAAAAGTATCATTCTGCGAAGTGCTTCTGATCACTATTTCGCGGAATTCCGTACCGTCAAATATAAATACGCCGACATTGGTAGCCAGGTATTTATCGTTGTTATGATGCACATAAATATTAAATATCAATATGCCGGACGGATCATCAAAAATATGGTAAGTTGTAACCATTCCCTCCGGATCTATTTTACTTAACCCGCCTCCGTTCGTTCCAACCCAGATATTTTTTTCTTTATCCTCCTGCAGGCACATTGCATAATTTGTTTCCAGTCCGTTTTCC
>CAZYDB010000351.1:0-4529 GCA_964645995.1 uncultured Roseivirgaceae bacterium | reverse complement strand
AGCGCTCCATCAGCCTGATAGGGTGAAAAATTCGTGAATTTTTCAGGTTAAAAAAATGAAAACATTTTCAGATCATGCAGCTATATTGTAATATTGCGATATACCTATTGAGATACCTATGGGAATAACACGGTCGGATATACATTCGGATGAATTAAATAAGGCTGCTTTGCTGGCCAAGGCATTTGCCCATCCTGCCAGAATACGGATCATCAAATATTTGATTGAAACCAGGACCTGCATCGTTAGTGACCTTGTCGATGAAATCGGACTCGCGCAACCCACAATATCCCAACACCTTAAAGAATTGAAATCCATCGGTATCGTCAAAGGAGAAATAGAAGGTCCGAGGATCTGTTATTGTGTAAACGACAATGTCTGGAACGAAGCACGTTCCATATTCCTTGATTTATTTGATTCATACCCTGTTGATAAAAATTATTGCGGAAAAAATTAATATTTTCATCATACTATTCCTAAAAAACCTAATATGAAAACTTCTGAAAAACTCAAACAGATCGTAAAAAGCAAATATGGAGAAATTGCGGAAAAATCAACCAGGGAAGAATCCTGCTCTTGCTGCAGTTCCACAGAGAAGGATTTCACCGTGTTTGCTGATGATTACTCCAGGCTTGAAGGATATACTCCTGAGGCGGATCTGAGTCTGGGATGCGGTCTTCCAACGGAATATGCCCAAATTAAACCCGGAGACACCGTTGTTGACCTGGGGTCAGGAGCGGGTAATGATTGTTTCGTAGCCAGGGCCCTAACAGGGGAATCCGGCAGGGTGATAGGGCTGGATTTTACCGAGAAAATGGTTCTTAAGGCAAAGTCGAATGCTGAAAAGCTGGGTTATGAAAACGTGGAGTTTATCCAGGGAGATATTGAAAATATTCCCATCGATAATGAAACGGCCGATGTCGTAGTGAGTAACTGTGTGATGAACCTTGTGCCAAACAAGGAAAAAGCCTTTAAAGAAACGTACAGGATCCTGAAAAAGAGAGGACATTTCAGCATTTCAGATATAGTCCTTGAGGGCGATCTTCCGGAAGGCCTTAGGACTGAAGCCTCCCTTTATACAGGCTGTGTAACGGGGGCTGTTCAAATGGATGAATACCTCGACATCATACAAAAAGCGGGTTTTATCAATATAAAAATTCAGAAAAAAAAGGAGATTGACCTGCCTTCATCCTTGTATCTTAAGTACTTGTCACAATCGGGCTGGGATGCTTACAAGAAAAACGGATCAGGGATCTTCAGTATTACCCTATTTGCTGAAAAACCTTCCGACGAATAGTCCGGTATATCCGGTTGGTAATTATGTTTGTTTATTAACGCAATTTATCGTTATTGCTATGCTAAATAAAGCACTTGAGAATTACATTAATACCCTATCCGGAGAATCCGAACAGATCAGTGATGAAAGAAAAACGACTTTGCAAGGGATCGCCCGGATTGTATCAGAGAAAATTAATAATGACGAAACTGCTCTGCTTACCTTCATCTGTACCCACAATTCCAGAAGAAGCCTTATGGGCCAGATCTGGGCGCAGACAGCCGCCTATTACTTTAGTATTCCTCATGTGAGATCATTTTCGGGTGGTACGGAAGCAACCGCCTTCAACCCACTGGCTGTTGAAGCCATGAAATCAACCGGCTTTGATATAACCATACAGAAGGCTGGAGATAATCCACTATATAAAGTAGTTTTTGCGGATGATTCGGAACCCTTAATTACTTTCTCCAAAGAATATGATCATGACAAAAACCCGAAAGAGGATTTCTGCGCCATCATGACCTGCTCGGAGGCTGATCATAACTGCCCTTTTATCCCCGGCGCCAGTCACAGGTTTCCTGTAACCTATGATGACCCCAAGGAATTTGATGATACTCCTGATGAAAAACGCGCCTACACCGAAAGAGTCAGACAGATCGCGCGAGAAATGTTTTACCTGTTTTCCCATGTTAAAAAATAACCGGATATAACTGATAGCAAAAAAAATTATCCTTCCCGGATCGTGATCATGTTCAGTCTGAAAAAAGAACTCATCGTCCGTATACCAATCGATGTTATAAGAATAGCTGTCCTCCTTTTGTTCTATTTCGTAATTATGTTTCTGGCCGGTTTTCTGATCAGTAAACTGCTGGTCGCCGAATAAGATAAAAATGCATCAATTGCCTTCACGGCAGCCGGCATTAACTTTGAACTGGCCATCGCCGTGGCTATTATAACTGAGAACAGTAGAATGATTGGCCCGGGTCATTGGAAGTTTCCACAGAAAAGTAAATGTTTTGTGATAAATTATACGGGTTAGGATGATGTTACCATTCTTTTAACTTGCCAAAATGAAAAGATTCAAATGACAAGAATTTTTTATACTTTTGTTGTATACATACAATATTAATTTTTATATTTATAATATTAAGTCACGTAAACTATACAACCGGATAGCCATTTTGCGAAAAGACAGGAAAATTTCGAGGAAAGACCTGGCTGAAGCAGTAGGCGTAAACTTCCAGACGATAGGATATCTTGAACGTGAAGTATATAACCCGAGCCTGGATCTTGCTTTCAAGATCAGTGAGTATTTTGGTTTACCGGTGGAATTTATTTTTTCTACAAAACCCCAAAAACCCTTGAGTGAAGAATTATTTAATAAAGAATAAAAGAATGCAACTTTTATTAACCATCAATCAAAAAAGAACTGGTGTTATAATCAATCTTACGGCACTTTTTCTTATTATACTCAGTTTTGAGTTAATCAAGTATGATGTTATTGGCAGCAGGGGATTTGGTCTTTCATTGATCGGATTATTTCTTCTGATCACCCTTGTAAGTTTCATCTATGCCAATGGCATGACAGGCGCCTGGAAAATGAGTCATCAGACAATCAAAAAGCTCGATGAAAGGCAGATACAGTTAGTAGCCAATGCGATCAGAATATCCTATGCACTTTTTTCAATAATTACTCTGATCATTATCTACGGATATTCAAATGCAGGACTGGCACCAACCGATGTAGTCATTGCTGCCTCCCTACTTTATCTGGCACATATTTTTCCGGCATCAGTAATTTCGTGGACCGAAAAGGCAGTATAAGTGACTGAAAAAATTGCACAATTTCTTAAAAAGAGATTTGGTTTTAAGGCATTACTAAAACCACTCAGAGGTTATGAGGACATCAATTATCTTGTTGAACTGGATGGAAAACCTCGTTACGTCGTAAAAATTTCAAAAAATGGGGAAAGACTAAACCAGATCAAAGCCCAGGAAGAGCTATTCATCTGGCTGAGTTCAACAACCGAATATGCTTTCCCATCCATACTAAAGGACAAGGATGGGTGCACCATATTTGATTTTGATAATGATCATTCATTACGGTTACTGACCTATCTGGAAGGTAATTTTCTTGCTGAAGCCGACATAACCGGGAACCTGCTCAGCCGTTGCGGGCAGTTTCTAGGATATCTTGACAATTATTTGGCGAGTTTCAGGAATGCAACTATCGAATCCCGCCATCATGAATGGGATCTCCAGTATTTTGATGAGTATTCCCGGCATCTTGAATCTATTACATCTCCTGAACGCCGTAAGATCGTCAGCTATTTTCTTGTACAGTTTAACAACCATGTCAGGCCTCAATTACCTGATCTCCGAAAAAGTATTATTCATAACGACGCCAATGACTGGAATGTACTTATTTCAGGGAAATCGATCAGGGGGATCATTGATTTTGGGGATATTGTCTTTTCTCAGACGGTAAACGAACTTGCAGTGGCCTCTGCCTATATGGCCATGGGATCCGCCGATCCTTTAGCCAGGCTTTTCCCTCTGGTCCGGGGATATCACCAGAAAATGCCTCTTAATGAGGGCGAAATATCAGTTCTGTATTACCTGATCGCGAGCCGTCTTTGCATCAGCGTCTGCCAGTCGGCCATGAACCGGCAAAAAGACCCTGGTAATGAATATATTTCCATTCATGAGGACCGGGCGTGGCAGCTTCTCGACCAATGGATCGCGATTGCCCCTGAGAAGGCTGGAAACACCTTCAGGGAAGCCTGTGGAATACCTCTTGAAAAGCCGGTTCCCGCAGACTGGTACCAGAAAAAGCGAAGACGCTTTTTCAGTAATGCTTTATCCCTCAGTTATAATCGGCCCGTTGTTATGGACTCTGCCGCATTTCAATATATGTACGGGGATCGTGGCGCCACTTATCTCGATTGTGTAAACAATATCATGCATGTCGGACACTGCCATCCTGATGTCGTCCGGGCAGCACAGAAACAGATGGCCACCCTGAATACGAATACCCGATATTATTATAAGGCATTAATCCGGTATGCTGAAGCATTACTCCGTTATTTTCCGGACCGCCTCAACAAGGTTTTTTTCGTAAATTCAGGAAGTGCTGCCACCGACCTTGCATTACGGCTGGCAAGGAATCATACTAGCCGGGAGGGTATGATCGTGCTCGAACATGGATATCATGGCAATACCGCAGCAGCCATAGCGGTGAGCCATTATAAAT
>CAZYDB010000350.1:0-4530 GCA_964645995.1 uncultured Roseivirgaceae bacterium | reverse complement strand
ATTTTACCATACGGGGTAACAAGCAGCATGCAGAATGAAAAGAGTAACCTCGTCAATGCTTATAAAAAGAATGAATTGCATCTGCCCTCAGGCCTGGGCATGTATTCCCTGAGCTCAATCATCGTTGATAAGGCGGAACCAAGCGAATCACTCAAGACCACCACTGTCTGGTCGGGAGGTATTGAAGCCAGGAATTATTTATTGTCGGGACTTCAATTGCAGGAGTTTGCGATTGGAAAGACCATTCATAATGAAGAAGATATAAGAGCTGAGCGAGGATGTTATTTTATCCATTCTGAAATAACACTTGATCCCGATGAAGAAAAGAACTGGTATCTGGTAGCCGAAGTAAACCAGGGTCCTTCTGATGTGGCGAATCTAATTGATGAGATAACGGGCGATAAAGAACAGCTTAAAAAGCAATTGGAAGAAGATATTGAAGCCGGAACTCAATCTCTGAAAAAGCTGGTCGGCATGGCTGATGGACTTCAGTTATCAGGCGACACCTTAAGTACTGGACGGCATTATACCAATGTGCTGTTCAATATTATGAGGGGTGGTATTTTTGATGAACAGTATCTTATCGAAAAAAACGATTTCTGCAAGTATGCAAAGGCTAAAAATGTAAAGCTCAGCAAGCATAATGATGATTTCTTTAAGGGATTGCCTGAACGCATATCCTGTTCCGACCTTATCATCAAAGCAGAACAGAAAGCGGATGCCGACCTGATCCGGATAAGTACTGAATACCTGCCTTTAACTTTCAGCCGCAGACATGGTGATCCTAGTCGTCCGTGGAACAAGTTTTCAATCAGGCTGAAAGATGAGAATGGATCAAAAAAACGGTACTATGAAGGGAACTGGCGCGATATTTTTCAGAACTGGGAAGCGCTGGCCTGTTCATTTCCGGAATTTATTGAGTCCATGATCAGTAAATTCATGAATGCTTCTACCATCGATGGTTATAATCCATACCGGATATCCAGTGAAGGGATTGATTGGGAGGTGATCGATCCGGATGATGCCTGGTCTTTTATTGGTTACTGGGGTGATCACCAGATCATTTATCTGTTAAAATTACTTGAGTTATCAGAAAGATATCATAATAACCGCCTTGCAGGATATTTAACCAATCCTTATTTCGTATACGCTGATGTGCCGTACAGGATTAAGTCTTATGATGCGATAGTAGCCAATCCAAAAGACACCATAGCGTATGATTTTGATCAGGCTACTGCTATTCAAAGGAGGGAGCAATTGCTTGGAACGGATGGCAAACTTGTTTGCAATGGAGATGGGAATATTGTGAGAGCAACCCTGACCGAAAAAATTTTAGTATCTCTATTAGTTAAATTATCGAATTTTATTCCCGGCGCAGGTATTTGGCTCAATACACAACGCCCGGAATGGAATGATGCCAACAATGCTTTGGTAGGCAACGGTACCTCATTGGTCACCTTGTGTTATATCAGGCGTTTTGTGGTTTTTTGTCATGAATTATTTGGAAAAGCAAATGAAGACCAGTACCGGGTGTCTCAACCCCTGGCGCGGCTAATGGATGAAATCTACAGGGTTTTCAACCATAACAAAAATTTTCTTGACAAAGGTTTTACCGACACATCCAGAAAAACGATGATGGATCTGCTGGGCAGGGCAGGGGAATATTACAGAACGGCTGTTTATGAACGGAAGCTTGTCAGCCGGACAGAACCACTGGCAGCCGCAAAACTACTTGATTTCCTGGACTTGTCCTTGAAATATATTGATCAGACGATTAAAGATAACAGACGTTCCGACGGCCTCTATCATGCCTATAACCTAATCAGGATCACTGGTAACAATGCCTCTATCATTCGTTTATATGAAATGCTTGAAGGGCAGGTAGCTGTTCTTTCTTCAGGCCTGCTAGGTCAGGAGGAAGTACTCGAAGTTCTTGATGCCCTGAAGGGTAGCGCAATGTATCGTCCCGATCAATACAGCTATATGCTTTATCCCGACCGGGATTTGCCGCATTTTCTGGAAAAAAACAATATTCCTCATGCTTTCATCAATATTTCCCAACTGGCGGAAGAACTGATTAAAAAAGGCGATAAAACCCTTCTGGAAAAAGATGTGATGGGCAATTATCATTTTAACGGGTCGTTTACCAATGTTGAAAGCCTGAAAGAAGCGTTTGATCTGTTGAAAGATAAAGGATATACCAGGCTGATTGAAGAAGAATATGAGGATTACCTGGAAATTTTTGAAAAGATGTTTGACCACCGGTCCTTTACCGGTCGCTCGGGAACATTTTTCGGGTATGAAGGTCTTGGGTCTATCTATTGGCATATGGTATCCAAGCTGTTGCTGGCTGTTCAGGAAAATATTTATATTGATTCCGGGGAAATAAAAAACCGGGAGGCAACAGGCAGGCTGATCGATCATTATTATGAGATAAGAGCCGGAATCGGGATCAATAAAACCCCGGAACTATATGGTGCATTCCCAACGGATCCTTATTCCCATACTCCCGGGAATAGGGGAGCGCAACAACCCGGGATGACCGGACAGGTCAAGGAAGACATATTAAGCCGGTGGGCTGAACTGGGTGTGGTTGTAATCAATGGAATGATATCATTCAAACCGATTTTATTCAATATACGGGAGTTCCTTAGGGAAGAGCAGGAATTTTTCTGGTTTGATGTTGAGGGACTGGAAAATAATATATCTGTTAAGCCTGGAGCGTTAGCATTCACCTACTGCCAGGTACCGGTTATTTTTCAGCGAGGTGCGGCATACCGGGTAGTGGTGGAGTTCAGCGATGGTTCCAGCCGGACATTTAAAGGGTCAACCTTAAATGAAGAGCTTTCTGCCGAGATTTTCAGACGAACGGGTAAAATCAGATTGATCAGGGCTACACTGAATAGGTGAAAAGAACCAGATTGGACATCATTTGCGTCATCCGGGTAAAAAAGACCGGGCCGTGTGGGTGCTTAGGGAGACAACAAGCGAAAGGGGAATCCAAGATCCGGTCCTTGTATTGTAATTATACAATTTTCACGCATTAGTGATCGATCACTCCAAGAGTTAGAAAATCATAGGTTTTTCAGGTTAAACAACAATGCCTGATATTTTAAGAATCAAACAAAGTATCTTTTGACAAAATTCATTAAGTTTATACAACACAATAACTCTATCAAAATGGACAGAAGAACCTTTATCAGGCAAGGATCTATTGGCACTGCCGCCCTGGTATCCTCGTTTTCCATTCCCGGATTATCCCAGGACAGGAAATTGAAAATTGGACTGATCGGCAGCGGCTGGTACGGGATGGTAATAACAAAGGCTGCCCTGAAGGTAGGTGGGGTAGAGGTGATCGGGATCTGCGATGTGGATTCAGATCATCTTGAAAAAAGTGCAGTTGAACTGGAAAAACTACAAGGAATCAAACCCACTACCTTCAAATATTATGAAGAACTGTTGGACATGAAAGGGCTTGAGGCAGTAATGATCGGCACTGTTCCTCACTGGCATGCCCTGCAATTTATCGCTGCCTGTGATAGAGGACTTGATATCTACTGTGAAAAACCGCTTGCCTACGATGTGAAGGAAGGTCTGGCAATGGTGAATGCTGCAAAAAAAGCCGGGAATATCGTGCAGGTAGGTTTTCAAAGGCGGCAGAGTGAAGCTTTTAAAAAGGTCCGGGAATTAATTGGAAACGGTACGCTTGGCAAGGTGCGTCAGATAAACGCACAGATCCATTATAACCCTGTGCCACAGGATACCAGGATCCAGCAGCCACCATCAACACTAGACTGGGAGGAATGGTGCGGGCCGGCGCCTAAGCTCCCCTACAGGCCCAGCATCGGTCATAAGGCATGGCGACTTGAAAAAGAATATGGCAATGGACATCTTGTAGACTGGGGTATTCACCATATAGATATTATCCGTCAGATAATGGATCTGGGCATGCCCGGTAAGTTTATTTCATCCGGCAGCCTGGAGGCCCTTGAAGGGCAGATCACAACACCGGATACCTTGAATGCAACTAT
Organism: uncultured Roseivirgaceae bacterium; assembly: GCA_964645995.1. Taxonomy (GTDB): domain Bacteria; phylum Bacteroidota; class Bacteroidia; order Cytophagales; family Cyclobacteriaceae; genus JAGTVG01. The sequence goes on along the minus strand of CAZYDB010000350.1, from coordinate 499 downwards.
GTTTTTTGAAGAAGTACCGGTTTTCTGGGAGCACAGGCTATGGGGGTCAGGCAGCCTGAATACAGAATTTAATAATGGCATTTTCTTTTACGGAGATAAAGCTACTCTTTATGCTGCTGACCGCAAGGTTGTCATCATGCCGGCAGGCAAAAATGAAGAACAGCAGGAAATGGATATTCCTACCAAAGGTATGCAGGAAAAACATGTTTCCGACTTCATCAGGGCCGTTAAAAATAAAGATAACCATCTGATCAGTTGCACGGTGGAAGATGCCTTTCGCTCAACCGCCACTGTACAGCTTGCCATGAATGCTTATTATACCGGTTCGTCGATCAAATGGGATGCCGGATCAAATGCTGTTATTGGGAACTCTGGAGCCGCAGCATTACTGGCCAGGGATTACCGAAATGGATATGAGCGTCCCGGTTGATCAAAATTGAGTATTTTAACCTGAAAAATTCACGAATTTTTCACCCCATCAGGGTTAACCTGGCGAAGT
>CAZYDB010000349.1:0-4538 GCA_964645995.1 uncultured Roseivirgaceae bacterium | reverse complement strand
GAAGGATCTCTCCAAAATTTTACGTAGGCTTGTGGGTTGGAAGACTTTGGGAGAGATAATAGCCTGAGGCAGGGAAATCCATTTAAAAACAATTGATGGGGATCAATCGTTAATAAAATAAAGCACCTCGATTCGGGAGAGAAAGTAATTGGATAGAAGTTATTTTTAAAGTAAATTTGCACAAAAATTCCGGAACATTGGCAACCAAGAAAAATATAAAAGTTAATTGCACTTTATGCGGCAGTAGAACGAAATCTTTATTTGCTGACCTCAGTTCTGCTGAATTAGAATCCGTTGATCTTCACAAATCATGCATCCTGTATAAAAAGGGGCAAACCTTATATTATGAAGGAACCCGTCCGATGGGACTTTTCTGCATCAATTCAGGTAAGGTCAAGGTATATAAAATCACTTCGGATGGAAAAGAGCAGATCTTACACCTGGCTAAAGCCGGTGATTTTATTGGATACCGGGCATTAATATCCGATGAGTTTTATTCTGCTTCTGCCACCGTGATCGAAGAGGGTGCTATCTGCTACATCCCAAAGTCAGAATTTATTGAGATCCTGAACAACAACCCCAGATTTTTCAAACAGATCATGAAAAAACTGAGTGATGACCTCGGCATCATGGAGCAAAAACTGGTCACTATCGCCCAGAAGTCCGTCAGGGAAAGGCTGGCCGCCACGTTGCTCATGTTAAAGGAAACCTATGGCTTGGAAGGCGAAGAGGAAAGCACGCTGATCGACATCGCCTTGTCACGCGAAGATCTGGCCAACATTATTGGAACCGCCACTGAAACCGTGATCCGGCTGTTGTCAGAGTTCAAAAATCAGGAATTAATTTCCCTGCAGGGTAAAAAAATCAAAGTACTTGATCCCAAAGGTTTAGTGAAAGAAGCTGATCTCTACGGATTATAACCTCCTTCTTTGTTTTTGCCCTTTAGTCTTGATATGATATAAATCATATTTTTCGCTGATAGTCATCATTACAAAATTTTCATGATTTTCAGTAGTTTGTATTCAGGTTGGATAGGTATGACATGACCAAACCTGATAAAATAACATCGTGAAAAAGATATTAGTACCGACCGATTTCTCCGAACAGGCTGGCTTTGCCCTGGATTTTGCCTTCCAGATCGCCGGAAAAAGCGAGGCCGAGATCTACCTGATCAATATAGTAGATTATCCCGGTATGTATACTGCCTGGGGAGGAGGCATGAATGTGATCGGCGGCGCTGAGCCCCCTTTCGACAGCTTTGATGAAACATTCATCACGAATATGATGGACCGTTCCCGTGAAGAATTACGTTCCATGAGCCGCGAACGGAAATCGCAGGAGGTGAGGGTCCATCCTATCGTTGAAATTGGTAATCCCTACTTTGTGATCAATGAAAAGATCGAACAGGAAAAGATCAACCTGGTGATCATGGGATCCAAAGGCGCTGCCGGGCTCGAAGAAGTACTGATAGGATCCAATACGGAAAAAGTGGTCAGACATGCCACATGTCCGGTGATCACGATCAAACAAAAAAGGGATTTCACCCAAATACATAAGATCGCTTTTGCCTCCAGCTTTGAAGGTGACCAGTCGCATGTGGTCGAAGAATTACAGAAACTTCAGGAAATTTTTCAGGCTTCGCTGCATCTCGTAAAGATCAACACCCCCAATAATTTTGAAAATACAAGAACCATCATCAGGGAGATGCAGGATTTTGTGGCCAAGTACCAGATCAACAATTATGACCTGAACATATATAATGATTTTATGGAAGAAGATGGCATCATCTATTTTGCCCAGGATATTGAAGCTGATATGATTGCCCTTGCCACCCATGGAAGAACAGGTATCATGCATCTGTTGAGTGGCAGTATCGCAGAAGATGTTGTTAATCATGCAAAAAGACCTGTATGGACCTGCAGGATAAAAATTTAGGGAGCCTGGCATTATGGGAAAAGTTTTAATTGCATTAGATGAAAAGTCAACATTTGTGAACGATCTTTTATCCTTAATGAAAGATCTGCTGCCGGCCAACTCAAAGGATGATCTCTTCATAGGATTTATAGTGAAGGACATGGCATTTACTACAAATCTAAGCAGTTATGTTAAAGAAGCCGCTATGTTCGACAATATGCCCGGCGACCCGGATATCCTGAGCGATGAAGACCGGAAAAAGACTGAAGTGATCTCCGGTTTTGAAAAAGGCTGTAAGGAAGCCGGAATACGCTATCAACTTTACAATGACTTCCAGATAACCGCTCATGAACTGATCAAGCAAACAACCTATGCCGACCTCCTGATCATTAGCTACGAGATTTTCTTCAACCCGGTCAATCACAAGGTAGACACCTCCCTGCTTTACCAGATCCTTAAAGGAAGCCGCTGTCCGGTGCTTATTATTCCGGAAGAAATGGATGAGATCAAAAACATCATTCTAACCTATGATGGCAAGGAATCCTCTGTTTTTGCGATCCGTGCCTTCAGCAATCTTTTTGCCGGGGCAGTAAAAGACAAAATAGCCACTATCCTTACCATCACACCCAGCGTTGATGAAGAAATAAAAAACGAGAAATTCCTGATGGAGCTGGTCAAACAACATTTCAGCAATGTGGGTATGCAACTGCTTACCGGTACCAGTACCTCAAAGGAGATCCTTAATTTTGCGGATCAATCAGAAGCGCCGCTGGTGATCATGGGCGCTTACGGAAGAAGTAAAATATCAAACCTGATCATCCCGAGCGTAGCACGCAGGATCATTGAAAAAAGCCGGATACCGCTCTTCATCGCCCACCGCTAAATCCTTCTATCTCCCATTCCTCCTCCATCCTCCATCCTCATTCCTCCATCCTCATTCCTCCATCCTCAATCTTCAATCCTCAATCCTCAATCCTCAATTTTAATTCCACTTTTACATTTCAATTCATGCTGCTCTTGCACCCTACTTTATTGACCGACGACCGGTGTATTCCCGTCCGACCCGGTAAAAGGGCTTGTCGGGCTGAGCCGGGCTGACGGGTATTGATCTTAAAATCCATCTGACCGCTCCCTACACACAACCCAATTAGCGGTCGGATGGAATGTCTTCCGGTTTCAGGCTATCATCTCTCCAAAAGTCTTCCGGCTCATAAGCCTACGTAAACTTTTGGAGAGATCCGATGTAAAGACCCCGGCATAAAGCCGGGGAGGATAGCGTCTTATGTGGTTCATCGATTTCTCCAGCCTCAAATCATTGAATGATCACCGTCACCCTATTCTTGCGGTTCTTTACCAAAGTATCGACCATCTCTCCTTCGCCATGGTTATTCATCGTGCCTTTCTGCACGTTTACATAATAGGATTTGGCATCAAGATTTTTAAAAAGTACCCGGCCTTTTTTATCGGTCTTCTGCATTTCGGCCACTGGATTGGTCTCTTCCTGGTAATCATCATAGGTACGGTAGATCTGTACTTCCGCATCTTCGACGACATTACCCAACCGGTCACGAACAGTGATCTCGAGTGATGTTTTGAGTATCTGAGCAAAGGAACCGGTTACAAAAAACACCATCATTATTATGAGGAGGCTGTATTTTTTCATAGGTGAAAAGGATTTTTATGCAGATCAAATTTAATGTTTAAATCCGTAAATTTACCCGAAAAATTTATAAATTTTTCCCCGATAAAATCGGGGCGCTCCATCAGCCTGATAGGGTGAAAAATTCGTGAATTTTTCAGGTTAGGAAGAGGTTCTTTTTTCAAAAAGAAGATAAATAAGATCTTCAAATTGGCGGGGCTTCTGATACAACCTGTCTGAATATATATTTACGATCATCTTAAACTTTGAAGGCTTGTTATTTCGAAAAGAAAGCTCAACGATCACGTTGCCAAACAACTGGTCGATAGGGATATCGGGTGAAAGAGGGGGTTTCAAATAATATTTTTCCAGGCTATAAACTTCCTTTCCCTTTTCTGTAAGCTTACGGTCGGCATGGACCAGGCGGTAACCTTCTTCTTCCAGTCTTTCCCTGATGTATTCCATTAAAAAAGTAGCCGGCAGTTCATCTGTTGCATGATCCGGGTAAAGGATAAAGCCATTAGCATAGGGTGACCGGTATATTTCAATATCTAATTCAGGATGTTTGCTGGTCAGTTTCTGGTTATAAGACCGCAAGAATTTACCACGGAACGCGGGCAAACTGCCGGCCGATTTCCATTCGTCAAAGGATCTGATAAATGAAGCCGATCTTTTAAGCACCTCATGTACGGTTACCGCTTCCTCTTTGGGAAAGAGTTTCTGTATGATCTTTTCGAATAAGGCCATATTGTAAAAACCGGGTTAACCTGAAAATGTTTTTGAAGAGTAAAAGATAATCCTTTTAATTCATTGTGTGAATTGTATATTGCGTTAAATTTGAGCCGGTTTTAAGAAAGTTTTTGTAATTGGAAACATTCGGTCTCGAAACATATCTTCTGACGGGCCAGGAACTCCTGATAACATTCGGAGGCAAGATACTGTTGGCTGTAGTGGTTCTCATCATCGGCGCCTGGGTCATCAAACG
>CAZYDB010000348.1:0-4539 GCA_964645995.1 uncultured Roseivirgaceae bacterium | reverse complement strand
GATTGCGCTTTCTGGGACATTATCGGAAAGGCCAAGGCGTTACCGGTGTATAAGCTGCTGGCAATCGACCACGAAGCGCCGGCAGAGGTACCTGTTTATGCCAGTGCCGGTGAGATGTACGAAGGAGATATCTGGCCGGACAATCTCATCGAGGAGGCCCTGCGCCTGAAGGCAAAAGGATTCAGGGCCTATAAATTCAGGCCGGGAACCCACTGGTCGGTCAGCGGGATGACTATGTCCCGGTATATTGAGGGCGTTTGGAAAATCAGGGACGCTGTCGGCTCCGACTTCGGACTCATCCAGGAATGCAATGCACAATGGGACATCGATCAGACTATGCAGTTTATCCCTGAGGTTGAAAAAATGGGTCTTATCTGGATAGAGGACCCGGTTGCCCGTTTTGGTGAACAGGCCAAAAAAAATTATATCCGGATCAGGGAAGCGCTTGATCAGGTTAAACTTTCCTATGGCGGCGATACGATGGATAACCGGTTCGAATATAAGGAATGGATCGACAGGAAAGCTATGGACATCGTCCAACCCGATGCCGGTGTGATGGGCCTGACCGAATCATGGTATGTCTCCCGAATGGCCCATCTCCAGGGACAGTACTGCGCTCCGCATAACTGGCATGGCGCATTGCTGACCATGGCCAATGCCAGTCTGGCTGCCGGTATTCCAAACCTGATCATGCTCGAAGTGAACCAAACCTATAATCCCTTGCGAACTGATTTATTAAAGGAACCTTTCGTAATCAAAGATGGCATGCTCCGGCTCCCGGAAAAACCAGGTTTTGGCGTGGAGGTGATCGATGAACCGGAGAAAAAATTTCCCTATATTCCCGGAACATACGATAAACCAAGACCTTCCTGATCTAAAAAAAGTTATGTGAGCGACCCTTAATCCCAATAAATCCGGGTTACATCGGATAAGTAAACAGCGGGGCTGTTTCAAGGCCTTTTTCCTTCATGGCAATGATTTCCGATGAACTCAAGGGTTTAAATTCCGTTGTCAGGCCCAGCGCCATACTGAATAAATTCTCATTTCCCGGGGGATTGGCCGCGGTTACCGGGTGTGATAAGGTGAAGCGTAATCCCATCTTGGCATCCTCAGGTTCTGTCAGTGGCTCATACCAGCACTTGGGCACCCGTTTGGCTCCTTCCGGATAGGGCCTTTTGGCCATGGCTTTTAAGGCAAGTATCCCCATCCCTTTCTGCCTGGCCCGTTCCAATACCTGGGGACCAAAATTTCCTGAATGCCAGGTAGCGAAATTGACAGGGAAAAGGATGGTGTCAAAATCAAATTCATCCATGAGCGCCATAGCGGCCTCCACAGAATGCGCCGAAAAACCAAGAAAACGAACCTTGCCCTCCTCACGGGCCTCCTTGAAGGTTTCCATTGCTCCGCCGGGAGCGAAGATGGTTTCAACATCCTCGAGCGCAGTGACGGCATGCAGTTGATAGAGGTCAAAATGATCAGTACGCATTCGCTCAAGTGATCTTTCCAGTTCTCTGCGTGATCCCTCTCGTGTTCTCTCCGTTGTTTTGCAGGCGAGGAAGACGTCCTTCCGGTAAGGTTCCAGGGCGGGCCCCAGCTTGATCTCAGCATCACCATAGGTAGGAGCCACATCAAAATAATTAATCCCGAAATTTATTGCCTCCCTGACGCGGCGTGAGGACTGCTCCGGCGTGGCATCCATAACAACGATGCCGCCAAATCCGAGGATCGATAATTTTTCTCCGGTTCTTCCAAGGGACCGCTTCTCAAGTTTACCATTAGACAGATCACGCACTATCCCCGAAAGATCGGCTGGAAAATAACTTAATAGGGGGGCAGCACCGGCAGTTTTGATGAATTGTCTTCTTCTCATATCATTTGAAGGGTTATATGAATACAAATTATTTAATAATCCTTAATGACAAATTTTAATCGTTAAGCTTCTTTTTAACCTAACCTGAAAAATTCACGAATTTTTCACCCGAAAGGCCGATTAAGCGTCCCGATAAAATCGGGGTGGCAATTAGGGTTAACCTGGCGAAGTATCTTATTGAATATCACCTCTATATCTTAAAATTACGCCGAACAACAAAAATTTATGAATAGGTCAGGCTAATTTTGTCGTGACCAGAAGATACGAAATTTAATTGAATAATTCAATACGCCGAATGAATAAATGTGGGGCCTATGGAGCCATGTGATTATGAAAAAATATAAAGGTCACTTTTCTATTAACCAAGCCGAATGCGTGAATCCTGATCTTTAGCTCAAGGCACTCACCTGCCCAACCCAATGTTTACCGGAAATATTAATCGCAGCCATTCCAGCAAAAAGATTGAATATGGGATCCCAGCTTTAATCATGTCTCAGGGCGCGTACCGGATCAACCCGCGCAGCCCTGATGGCAGGGTAAAGACCCGCTGCCATGCTGAGCAGTATGGAAAAAAGGATGGCGCCTGTTATAAGCCATAAAGGAAAGTAAAAGAAGTTAACCGGGGGTTCTCCAGCGGGGAGGAATTGAGAATTGGCAATTTCATTCGCCAGCAAGGTCACTCCTTTACCTAATAACAAACCCAGTACCGCACCGATCAATCCAATCGTCCCCGCCTCCACAAAGAATATCAATTTGATCTGCCTTTCACTTCCCCCTATAGCCTTCATGATGCCGATTTCACGAGTCCGTTCGAGGATTGACATCAGCATGGTATTTACAATACCCAGACCGGCAACTACAAGAGCAATGGTGCCAATAGCGCCCAGAATGCCATCCAATATCAGAAATGCCCGCCGGACTTCCCGTAACTGATCTGATAAAGCAAAAACATTCAAGCTCATATCTTCCTTTAAAATACGGATCACCGGATCCATATCCCCTATACTATGGACCTTGACGTATATTGAAGAATAGCTGTCCTCCTCACGATCGCCACCCAGCGCATCCCAGATATTGGTAAACCCTAACCTGGGGATTCCGGCAGCCCTTTGAAAAGGTACCAGCAAGTCGCCCCTGATCTCACCGCCGTGAGCAAACGGCGAATCTTTCCTGATTATTCCACCCAGGATAAATTCCGTTTCCTTTTCACTTACTGGAAGTTTCCGGTCACCCATTAACATTTGGAGCGGGTTGAAGGTAACCTTTCCATAATCCATTACTACCGTCATTATCCGTATAGATTTACCGATCAATGAATCAGGTGGGACAATAATAAAAGCCTCATCTTCTTCATTCCAGCTCAACCGGACAGGATCATCCGGATCTTCGACAATGATCTTCATTCGCTTTAGCGTCTCCCATCTTATCAGCACTTCATGCGAAGAATCACTTTCAAAAAAAGCACCGAAAGTAATATCATCAAATGGGGGGTGGCTCTTAAGATCAACAGGAACCCCCGCTACGGTAATTTCCCTTTCCTTACCCATGATCTCTAATTTCGCCCGGAAGGAAAGTTCGGGATAGGCTATTTCTATGCCCTCAACGGCGCGAATTACTTCCAGGACAGAATCTGTTAAGGTTACCGATTCCCCCGCTATTCCGGCGACCACTCCGCTAACCTCTCCCCGGCCAAGCCCTTCCATGTCAATTGCCCTGGGAGTAATATGGAGGCTGGTAAAAAGATCGTTCTTCTTAAATGTCTCCGTAATATTTTTTTCCATCCCGGTTCCGAATGAGATCATTGACGTTAGCGCACCAATCCCTATCACCACACCAAGTGTCGTAAGGGTGGTCCGTAATTTAGTCCGCCAGAGGTTGGCCAGACCCAATTGAATCATATCGTTAAATTTCATTTTCCGGCTGTCTGATAATTTATTTTTCTATAATGCGCCCATCAAGCAACCTAAATACCCGGTCCGATATCTTCTCGGCAGCCGGTTGATCATGAGTGATCATGAGTACCGTCTTTCCCTTCGTATTATTCAGATCGGCCAACAGACCCATAATCTCTCCGGCTGTCTGACTATCCAGATTCCCTGTAGGCTCATCAGCCAGGATAAGGGAAGGATCATTGGCCATTGCCCGGGCTATTGCCACGCGCTGTGCCTCACCTCCGGATAGCTCATCCGGCTTGTGGTATATCCTGCTACCCAGTCCGACACTCTCCAGCAAATAGAGGACCCTTGATTTCCTTTCCTGCACAGGCACACCCCCGAAGATCAATGCCAGCAGCACATTTTCATAAGCATTACGGGTATATACAAGATTAAAGGATTGGAAAATCATGCCAACCCTGAATCTCCGGTGAACGGCAAGTTCCTCCCTGGTTAAACCGGCAATATTTTGCCCTTCAAAGAGGATAGAACCTCGAGGAATTAAAAGCCTACCCCGGCAGCCTCTCCAATATAGATTTACTCAGAAAAGAATCAGAAAGGCAAGTCCGCAAAAATCCCGCAATCACAGTGATTGCGCCCCCACCTTCGGTGGGGTGCTTAAAGGAATGAAAACAGGCTAGGGCCTGTTTTCACCAATCAACATTATTATACGAGGAATCTATGTCAAGTCGAAGGCATCTCCATCATCAAGCCTGACAACATTGTCAAAGTGAT
>CAZYDB010000347.1:2173-4557 GCA_964645995.1 uncultured Roseivirgaceae bacterium | reverse complement strand
TGATGGCATCCGGAACGGATACGGCACATGATACGGTTGACTACCTTGTTGATAAAAATGAAAAAGTCGGCGTGATCAAAGTCAGGATCTATCGCCCGTTTGATATAAAGCGTTTCATGGAAGCCCTTCCGGCAACCACCAAAGCGATCACCACACTCGACAGAACAAAAGAACCGGGAGCTACCGGCGAGCCGTTATACCTGGATGTTGTCACTGCCGTCAGTGAAGGATTAAATGAAGGATACGGGAAGTTAAACGACATGCCAAAGATAATCGGCGGGCGTTACGGACTTTCTTCCAAGGAATTTACGCCAAGCATGGTGAAAGCGGTTTTTGATAACATGGATGAAAAGAAACCTGAAAACAGGTTCACCGTGGGTATAAAAGACGATGTTTCTAACTCAAGTCTGAACTATGACCCTGAATTTGATATCGAATCTGAAAAAGTGGTGAGAGCCATGTTTTATGGTCTGGGCTCTGATGGAACCGTCGGTGCCAATAAGAATTCCATCAAGATCATTGGTGAAAATACTGATAACTTTGCTCAGGGATATTTTGTCTATGACTCCAAAAAAGCAGGGTCGGTAACAACCTCCCACTTGCGTTTTGGACCCGATCTGATCAGAGCTCCCTACCTGATCAAGAAGGCAAATTTCGTCGCCTGCCACCAGGCCGTATTCCTCGAAAAATATAATATGGTCCAAAACCTGGTTGAAGGAGGAACATTCCTCATCAATTCACCCCATACCGAGGAGGATATCTGGAATTATATTCCGGTAAGTATCCAGAAAGAGATTATCAGCAAAAAAATAAAAGTATATAATATTGATGCTCAAAGTGTTGCAGAAAAAAGCGGCATGGGCCGCCGGATCAACACGGTGATGCAGGTATGTTTCTTTGCTATCTCAGGCATACTGCCCAAAGATGAGGCAATCGAAGCGATCAAGGATTCTATCAAGAAGACTTATGGCCGGAAAGGAGAGATGATCGTAAATATGAACCTGAAGGCTGTCGACAACACTCTTGAACATCTATTTGAAGTTACAGCACCGGAGAAGCCTGTGGGTAACCTCAAACTTACTCCCCCGGTGCCCGAAGATTCTCCTGATTTTGTTAAAAATGTACTTGGCGAGATCATCGCGGGTCGTGGTGATGATCTGCCGGTAAGTGTGTTCCCGACGGATGGAACATTTCCTACAGGAACAACAAAATATGAAAAAAGGAATATAGCACTTGAGATCCCGGTATGGGATGAAGAAACCTGTATCCAATGCGGAAAGTGTGCCATGGTATGTCCCCATGCTACCATCCGGATCAAGGTTTATGATGAAAAACATCTTAAAAATGCCCCTGAAACCTTTAAATCCGATGACCCGAGAAATAAGGAGTTTAAGGAGAAAAACTATAAATACACCATCCAGGTAGCTCCTGAGGATTGTACCGGATGCGGGGTTTGTGTCGAAGTATGTCCTGCGAAAAATAAAAGGGACAAGAGCAAGAAAGCCCTGTATATGGAGCCTCAGACTCCTTTGAGGGAACAGGAAAAAGAAAACTGGGAATTTTTCCTGGGTATTCCTGACCTTGACAGAAGTGAGGTGAGCATTGACAGTATACGAACCCAACAGTTACAGGAACCCCTGTTTGAGTTCTCCGGCGCATGCTCGGGCTGTGGTGAAACCCCATATATAAAACTAATGTCGCAATTGTTCGGCGATCGAGCGGTTATCGCCAACGCAACAGGTTGCTCATCAATTTATGGGGGTAACCTGCCAACAACGCCTTATACAACGAATAACCAGGGTCGTGGACCGGCCTGGTCGAATTCATTATTTGAAGATAATGCTGAATTTGGTCTCGGTTTCCGTCTGGCGATCGACCAGCAGGATATGATCGCCAGACAATTACTTAAAGAAATGGCCGGCGAGGTAGGCGAAGACCTGGTTAAAGATATCCTGGAAGCCAAACAGATTGACGAAGCAGATATCTTTGAACAAAGGTTGCGTGTCAAAACGCTGAAAGAGAAACTCAAGTCTTCTAAGTCCGATAAAGCCATCCGCTTACTTAATATCGTGGATTACCTGGTAAAGAAAAGTGTTTGGATCGTTGGTGGAGACGGCTGGGCGTACGATATCGGCTACGGCGGATTAGATCATGTGATCTCCACCGGTAAAAATGTAAATATACTGGTTCTCGATACGGAAGTATATTCGAATACGGGAGGCCAGACCTCCAAGGCAACTCCCCTGAGCGCTATTGCCAAATTCAGTGCCAGTGGAAAGCCTACCTTTAAAAAGGATCTCGGCATGATGGCCATGTCCTATAATAATGTATATGTGACTATGGTAGCCATGGGTGCCAAGGATGAACAAACCCTGAAAGCCTTT
>CAZYDB010000347.1:0-2163 GCA_964645995.1 uncultured Roseivirgaceae bacterium | reverse complement strand
TGAAGCAGAAAAATATGAAGGGCCTTCGATTATCATTGCCTATTCTCATTGTATCGCCCATGGTATCGATATGTCGGCACCACTGAAAAACCAGAAAGCAGCCGTTGATTCCGGTCAGTGGATACTCTACCGGTATAATCCGGATAACCTTAAAGAGGGGAAGAATCCTTTAACGCTTGATTCAAGGCCGCGGCCAAACATAAGTGTGGAAGATTATATGATGATGGAAAACAGGTTCAAGATGCTTACAAAGAGCAAACCGGCACTGGCTAAACAGTACATGCAGATGGCTAAGGATAATGCACAGGCAAGGTGGAACTATTATAAATACCTGGCAGATAAAAAGTACGAAGAAGCTGTTGAAAAAATCTAATTTGTTATATTTAAATATTTAAATGAAATTAACTGAAAATTGATAGATATGGATCTGAAAACCAAATATCTGGGAATGACGCTACGATCACCGATCGTAGTATCAGCCTCCCCGCTTTCTGAATATATTCAGAACATTAAAATGATGGAAGACGCAGGAGCAGGAGCCTTGGTTTTACATTCGTTGTTTGAGGAGCAGATCCGGCTCGAACAACAGGAAATTCATTACCATACGACCCATGGAACGGAAAGTTTTGCTGAGTCTCTTTCTTATTTCCCTGAGCCTGACGATTATAAGCTTGGTCCGGAAGAATATCTTGATCATATTCAGAAAGCAAAAGAAACCGTTGATATCCCTATTATCGCAAGTTTAAACGGAAGTACTATTGGGGGGTGGACGGAGTATGCCAAAGAGATGGAAAAAGCAGGAGCTGACGCAATAGAATTAAATGTTTATTACATTCCAACGGATATGTCATTATCCGGAGGTAACGTAGAGCAAACGTATATTGATATTCTCAGGTCAGTGAAATCAGCCATTGATATACCCGTCGCCATCAAACTAAGTCCTTTTTTCTCCAATATGGCTAATATGGCTGAAAGGCTGGATGATGCCGGAGCCAACGGCCTGGTGCTGTTCAACCGCTTTTATCAACCGGACATCGATCTTGAAGAGTTTGAGGTGAAACCAAATGTTATTTTGAGCACATCCCATGCTATGCGATTACCCATGCGCTGGATCGCCATCCTGAAAGATAAAATTGCTGCCGACATGGCAGCGACAAGTGGAATTCATACCGGAGTAGACGTAGTGAAGATGTTACTGGTCGGCGCTAACGTGACCATGGTTTGCTCAGCACTGCTGAAACATGGTATTTTCCATCTGCAGAATATGGAAAAACATCTTGTCGAATGGATGGAACAGAATGAATATGAGGCTGTTGAGGAAATGATAGGTGCCATGAGCCAACAGAAATCTGCGGATCCAAGTGCCTATGAACGTGCTCAATATATGAAAGCCTTGACGTATTATAAATTATAGGATATATTTATAAAGTAATTTAAAGAGCACATCCGGAATTCAATTGATTGAATTGAATGGAGTGCTCTTTTTTGATTTTAAACATAACCCTTAGAAAATGGATAAGATCGTTGAATATCTGGATGAGGTAACCGTACGGTTTGCGGGCGATTCAGGGGATGGGATGCAACTTATTGGAACTCAGTTTTCAGATACCGCAGGAATTGTCGGCAATGAGGTAAATACCTTTCCTGACTATCCTTCGGAGATCAGGGCTCCAGAAGGAACACTTTATGGTGTGAGTGCCTTCCAGGTTCATTTTGGGAAAACCAGTATCAGCACCACCGGTGATTTTATTGACGTGCTGGTGGCTATGAATGCTTCTTCACTAAAGGTTAATCTGGCCAACCTGAAAGAAAAGGGCATCATTATAGTTAATCAGGAAGGCTTTGATGACAAAAACCTTAAACTTGCCGGTTTCGACAGCAACCCACTCGAAAATAATAGCCTTGATAAATATCAGGTATACGCTATTGATATGTTCAAGGAGATCAAAAGTGAATTGCTTGAACTTAATCTGTCTCCAAAATTGGTTAAACGTACGAAAAATATTTTTGCCCTCGGCATCACTTACTGGATGTTCAACAGGCCTATTGAGCCTACCGTCAACTGGATCAATAAAAAGTTCAAGGGAAAGGAAGATATAATTGAAGCTAATGTACGGGTTCTCCGTGCCGGCTGGAACTTCGCAGAAAAAAACCCCGGGTTCA
>CAZYDB010000346.1:0-4564 GCA_964645995.1 uncultured Roseivirgaceae bacterium | reverse complement strand
CGGAATAATCTTAGACAACCGGTTATATTCGGGACCAAATGGCATGGCCGGAGAATTCGGGATGATGGGATACCGGGATCATTTTTATGAATACTACTGCAGCGGACAGTTTTTTGAGCATTTTTATTCCCTTTCTGCCAGGGAAGCCGCAGAAAAAGCAAATGCCGGCGACCCTGATGCAATGGAATGGTGGAAAGTTTTCGGTTACCACCTGGGCAAGGCTATAGAAGCCATCCTGTATGCCTATGACCCTGAAAAGATCGTACTGGGAGGATCGGTTTCAAAATCATTTCATCTGTATGAAAAATCAATTGGGGAAGTGCTTGAAAATTTCGCTTTTAAAAATTCCATTAATAAATTCAGGCTCGAAATATTGGATCTCCAACAACCGGGATTGCTAGGAGCTGCTGCATTGCATTTTATTTAAAAAAAATAATTCCCGGTGGTGCGATTTTTCATAATAATTTGTATCTTTATGTTCAGCACTGATAAATTTTTTAAGCAGCCTTTTTATCAGGAAAATTTTTTGTTTTTTACTTTTTTTATTTAATAAAACAGTCCTGACAGTGTCACCTCAAAAAAGCCCAACCAGCTTTTTTTATTATTTATTCAACCGGTTTTCATACAGCTTCTGATTGAAGAACTTCCATCATTTCCGGATTTTTAATTAATTTTGAAATAGCTTTACGGGCCACAGGGATCAACTGCAACCCTTTTCAAAAGATCCTGTATTGCAAATAAAAGGAAAGAGGGAAGTTTTTATATGTTTCAATAAATAAAAGTAAAATATGATGTCAAAAAAGAAAATTTATGATCCTTCGAGAAGATCATTCATTAGCAAGTCGATGATGGGTGCTGCCGGCATGATGATTTTGCCAGGCATGAAAGTATTCGGAGCCAACGATACGATCAACCTCGGTTTTATCGGCCTCGGACGCCAGTCGATGTTCCTTCTTAATGGATTTATGAGCCTTGATGGAATCAAGGTCCTTGCTGGCAGTGATGTATACGGTATCAAGCGCCGCCGGTTTGAGAAACGCGTTAAGGAAAAATATGGCAGCGCTGCCAGCGTAGAAACTTACGAAAAATACCAGGATGTTCTTGCCAGAAAGGATATAGACGCCGTGGTGATCGCTACACCGGATCACTGGCATGCCCTGATCGCCATCGAGGCTATCAAAGCAGGAAAGGATGTTTACCTTGAAAAGCCGCTTACCTTTACCATCAGGGAAGGTGAATTATTAAGAAAAGCTGTCAGAAAACATAACAGGATCCTGGCTGTCGGCAGCCAGCAGCGGTCCGATCCCAATTTCCAACATGCAGTTAAGCTGGTACAGGATGGTAAACTGGGTGATATTTCTCATGTTTTTTCCTATGTGGGAGCCCCCCCCACCCCGTATAATTTGCCAAGGGAGGCTGTACCTGTTGATCTTAACTGGGACCTCTGGCTTGGACCTAATCAATATATCCATTATAATCATGAATTGAATCCGCCTATCAGCCTGGATCCGGCGCAGGATGAAACCCTCTGGGGTGCATGGCGCTGGTACAAGGAAACGGGTGGAGGTTTTACTACTGACTGGGGCGCACATATGTTTGACATCGCGCAGTGGGGACTCGGCATGGACGATAGCGGTCCTGTTGAGATCATCCCGGCAGGATATGAAGGCACGGAAGCCATGACTTTCAAATATGCTGATGGCGTTACCATGACCCAGGAACCTTTTAATGAACAGAAAACCAAGGGTGTAAAATTCGTTGGCAAGGATGGCTGGATCGAGGTGTCGAGAGGTTATTTCAAAGGCTCAAAATCTTCCTATGAGCCTAAAAATGCCGATGAAGAAACAGGACCTTATGAAACCAAAATACCGCATCAGGAGAATTTTATCTGGGCTGTAAGGAACCGTAAAGATCCTGTTGCAACAGTTGAGATCGGACACAGGTCATGCACGGTTTGTAATCTTGGCAATATTGCGGACGACCTGAGAAAGCCCGTTAAATGGGATCCGGAAAATGAAAAATTCGTAAATGATCCCCAGGCTGAGCTTTATTACCACAGGCATTATCGCGAAGATTACGAACTGCCGATGGTTTAGCAATAAATTATCTGAATATCATAAAAAAACGGGCGGGGCCTCAAATGCTTCACCCGTTTTTTATTTATATTTAATCTGACAAAGATTTACTTTTCATAGACCCCGGCCTTAAAGTCCCGGGATTTATTCATGGATCCTTTTTAAACTGAGAACAATGAGATCGAACACCGCCAAACCCGATTATCCCCTGGAAAACAACAAGGAGGGTAAAAATCATGCAGCCAACTTCAAAACACCATTAATGACAGTGATCCTGGGCATGATCCTGGGAACGAGCCTGTCACTGGCACAATATCCAGGCAGGGACCTTCGGGTCGATATCCTGATCAATCAGGCCGGTTATATGCCAACCGCGGCCAAGACCTGTGTTACCGGTGGAGATCAGCCAATAGAATTTGAGATTGTGGATATAAAAACGATGGAAACGGCGCATAAAGGGTTTATGAGGCCGGTATCCTGTGATTTCGGACAATACCTGAAAGCTGATTTCAGTGGGCTTACGCGTGAAGGGCATTATTATATCAGAACGGATTCGCTGAGGTCTTTTCCTTTCGAGATCTCTCGTTCCGTTTATGATCCAGCCATTAACCTCATCCTGAATTATTTTTCGAAACAGAGATGCGGGGCCAGCACAACGGGCTATCTCTCCCCATGTCATGTGGATGATGGCATCCGGATGGATAACGGAAAACGGCAGGATGTCTCCGGTGGATGGCACGATGCCAGCGACCTGAGAAAATGGGTGGGTGCGACCATCTACGGGATGCTGGGGCTGGCTAAAACCTATGATCTGGTAGCAGATCGCGACCCGGACCTGGGACAGCGCATCATGGAAGAACTGAAATGGGGCAATCAGTATTTTCTCAAGATGCAGGAGCCGGAAGGCTACATCATGAGTTTTGTTGGCGGCGACGTAAAAAAACATTCCGACAGTAACCGGTGGACCGATAATGAACCCGGTGAGGAAGGCGGTGAACTTCATTTTGCCCGGCCTGATGCTGGCAGGAACAGGCAGGATATGCTGATCTTCGGGACCAACGATGACCGTGTAATCCGGACCGACCCTCTGGATATGATGGGTCAGTATAATTTTATTACCTCTGAAGCGATGATGGCCCGGATAATGAAAGCACATGACGTTCCTTATGCCGCCAAATGCCTTGCAGCTGCAAAAAAAGGATTCGAATGGTGTGCAGCTCATCCTCAGGAGTCCAATCCCGGCGTACTGGGAGCCTCGATTGAGGCATCCCTCGAATTATATAAAACCACGGGGAATGAAAAATACAGGGAGTCTGCAATCAGAGCAGCTTCTGATCTTGTCGCATTACAGGATACCACGGGTGAAAAGATTACCGGTTTTTTCTATATTTCAGTGGAAAAAAGGGAACCGTATAAGAATATTTCAAGGGGGTGTCTGGAGCTGATATCCCTTTCTGACCTTATAAAGGCCTTCCCGGATCATCCCGAAGTCAATTCCTGGAAGAATGCCGTTGAAAAGTATTCCGAAAGATACCTTGCGGTAATGGCAGACCATAACAGTTTTGGCATCGTTCCCTTTGGCCTCTATACTGAACAACCGGGAGGTAACCGGAAAATTGGTAAATACTGGTACCGGTATTTCATGGAGCCTCATTTAAGCTGGTGGGTGGGCATCAATGCCAACATCGCCTCTGCGGGAGTAGGGCTCCTCAAGGCGGATGCAATACTCGATAATGCCAACCTGCGGGGAACGTCCCAGGATCAACTGGACTGGATCATCGGGAAGAATCCTTTTAACAGCTCTACCCTGATCCATGTTGGGTATAATCATCCCGGGCATTTTCCGGGGAGTACCTTCTTTCCCACCACGCCAGTCATACCGGGAGCGGTCATGAACGGACTGGGCGGCGATGCGGAAGATAACCCTGTTATCGGCACCGGGATATGGCAGATCTCCGAATATTGGACACCGATGGTGGCTTACACCCTGTGGCTGTTGGCGGAGATGTCGGATTGGTAATGTTTGTGGAATAAATATAATCTATAGACATAAGATTTATATGCTTTCCGGAATTGAGAAAGTATTTATAGGGTGTGTGGCATAAGGTTAAGAATAGCTCCATTTTTAACCTTTCACCCACGCTTTCAGCGAGATCTCCGGCCTGCTT
This sequence comes from uncultured Roseivirgaceae bacterium, assembly GCA_964645995.1. Lineage (GTDB taxonomy): Bacteria > Bacteroidota > Bacteroidia > Cytophagales > Cyclobacteriaceae > JAGTVG01. The sequence continues at coordinate 321 of CAZYDB010000346.1, read as the reverse complement.
CGTGATCTTCGGCCTGAGGCCGCCGGCCACGCCTTTCGCATGGTTTCCGGACTTCGCCCATATCCCGGATGCAATTCCGGGACCTTCCCGGATTCAGCTATTATCTCTCCAAAAGTCTTCCAATACCCAAACCCATGAAAACTTTTGGTGAGACCCACCCTCCACCTTCAATCTTCATTCCTCATTCTTCATTCTTCATTTTTCATTCTTCATTCTTCATTCCTCATTCCTCATTCTTCCATCCTCCATCCTGATATTATCTCTCCAAAAGTCTTCCAACCCACAAGCCCACGTAAACTTTTGGAGAGACCATTCTTCATT
>CAZYDB010000345.1:0-4606 GCA_964645995.1 uncultured Roseivirgaceae bacterium | reverse complement strand
CATCTCAGAATATGGACTCTGTGAGCCTGTTTTTGAAGGAGGTGATGAAAGAAGGATCCGGCTGATGACCTTTCATACCCTTGAATATGAAAAATGGCCCTTTGTTGCCGGCAATATCTATTTCAGCCTGAATGATTATCGCACCCATATGGGAGAGGAAGGCAAAGGCAAAATGAAGCAAAGGGTCCATGGCATTACGGATCTTTATGGCAATAAAAAGCCATCTTATGAAGTTATCAGGGATCTCTACACGCCTGTTAAAGACCTTCATGGGACATATATTGAAAATAATTTTTATGTAACGGGAAACAATCACCGGGGAATACCAACGTATACCTTATATAAATGTGTTGTCGAACTTTATGATGAAAAGGGGCGAATGGTCGGTCAGCAAACGATGCCGGATATAAGACCCGGCAATTCTTTTAACATTGTTTTTAAAGAGTTGAATGACACGATTAGTGAAATACAAATAAAAAGCCCGTCCGGATTAATAATGGCTTCTGTAGCTTTATGAAAACGCTCAAAATAATGATGTATTGTTTATTTTATCCATGGAAAATATGTGATCATTGGTTGTGTTTCCATCACCGATCCTTGTATAAAGGAATTGCAGCTGCTTGCTGTAGAAGCCAGGTCCTATGGTCAGGAAAAGATCGAAGTTCATATTTTTTCCTTCAAATTCAGCAATACCGCTATTGATTCAGTTAAATGGAGTGATCAGGTTCCGGCCAAGAAATAAAAATTAATCATATGTGCTATAACGTAAACTACCTGACAAAAAAAAAGAAAGAATATGCCCGCAGAATTCAGGGTATATTAAAAATGCGTGATTTTGATGGGGAGTGGGAAAAGATCAGTAAAAAGACGGTTCCTGTATATTATGATAATGGTTTCAATCATCCGGATATTCCTGTAATAATCAACCATCACCAGGAACAACTGCAATTGTTTACATGGGGACTGATCCCTTGCTGGGTTAAAGACCCGCGACAGGCCAATGACATCAGCAAGAGGACATTAAATGCCAGGGGGGAGGAGATCTTCGAAAAACCTTCTTTCCGAAATGCTGCGCGCAATAAAAGGTGCCTGGTATTAATCGACGGTTTTTTCGAGTATCATTGGCATAAAGGCACTTCTTACCCATTCTATATAAAAATGAAGGATGATTCTCCCATGCTCCTTGCCGGTTTATGGGAAACCTGGCATTATGAGAAGGAAGATATCGTCAGGCATACTTTCAGTATTGTAACCACTTCGGCCAATCCATTGATGGAATATATTCATAATAATCCTAAGGGTAGCAAGGATTCCCGTATGCCGGTTATCATACCGGAAGGGTTAGAAGAGAACTGGCTGATGGATGTGGAGGCCCCCATCGACAGGGAGCATATCAGTGAAATGGTAAGGCCGTTTGATGAATCAGAACTGGAAGCCTATACTGTTCCCAGGTTAAAAGGCAAGGAAGGGGTAGGTAATTCACCTGAGGCGGTCAGCCGGGTGATGTATGAGGCCTTGACCTGAGACGGGATATTCATATAAATGCCATATAAAAATTAAGGCGAGAAGATTCAACTTTCATTGAACTTTCCCGCCTTCATCTGAACAACAACCGTAATTGCTGTCAGACGCCAAGTCTACTGATCATGGCTAAAGCTTCTGTCTTCATTCCGAAGATTTCCGACTTCCACTTCGAATAACTGCCAAGTGGCCCCGAAGGACTCTTTCACAGCACCCATCCTTTGTATTACAGCTTTTTGTTATATCCTGTCCGTAAACAGGACATTTTTGTTAACTGCATTACTCCGGACAACCTTTCAAAGATCAACTTGATATTACTAAGGTAGAGTTCTTATTTAATTATCCAAAAAAAATCATGAAAAAGAATTCCACATCTTTTCCACCGGGTTATCCACATTCTCCCTGGGTGGTACCAGTTTCCTGACATAAAAAAAAGGCGAGAAAGACATCAATTTGACTTGATAGCTTCCCGCCTTCGTCATGCAATGACCGTGGTCTTTGCCAGACGTCAAGCGCCTGTTAAGAAGGTTAATAACCGCAATATTTTCCGGGGAACGTTATTCCGGTTTTCGACACCGATCAGTTTTTCCGAAGAACACCCGATCGAGACAATCCTTCGCTATAAGATTTTTGTTTACAGCCTCCGTAGAAACTGATAATTTGTTGACTTATAACTTTCGGATCAACCTCTCAAAGAACGACTTGATGTTGTAAATGTATAAGGCTGTATAAAAAAAACAAAAAAAAACCTTAAGAAGTATTGAACAAGTTTTCCACGGGTTTTTATACATATGATCAACAAAACATTACCATATAATTCATTGTTATTAACATGTTATCAACATATTTCTGCTTTTTTTAAAATATACAGGGGTTGAATTACCGGAATGAACATACAATCCGTCCGGATTTAAAGATGTAAAATGCATGATTGACAAATGCAGGGAAATTTTAATGATCAATTAATTTTAGTTCTTTATTTAATTATCCTTCAATCATCCTTATATTTGATTTAAACTTTACTTCAAACCAATTAAGATTATGACAAGAATACTCGTTCCTACCGATTTTTCTGAACAGGCTGATCATGCTTTGAAGATCGCTTCTCAGTTAGCAAAATCCATCAATGCTGAAATTGAACTTTTACATGTCCTGGATGTCCCGGAACGGGATAAATACTCGGGAATGGAAAACATCAGTTTTACTGGTGAGATGTCCGGAGGACGCGGCATGGATGATGTATATTTTATTAAACTGGTTGAAAAAACCAGGGAGCGAATGAATAACCTCATGGCTGCCCCTGAATTAGAAGATCTAAAGGTACTTGAAAAAATTCAGATCGGTTCTCCCTACAAAAATATCTATGAAGAAACCTCCAAAGGGAATATTGACCTCGTTGTGATGGGAACTTCCGGAACCAGTAACTGGGAAGAGGAACTGGTGGGCTCCAATGCCGAAAGAGTGGTTCGCCGTGCTAAGTGCCCTGTGCTTACCGTAAGCCGCGAAGTAGAACTGGACCAGATTAAAAAGATTGCTTACGCATCTGATTTTAAACATAATCATGAAAAACTGGTCACGGTGATCAGGGATTTCAGTAAACTTTTCAATGCCAGCATCCACCTGGTTAAGATCAATACGCCTTCTGATTTTAAAAATGATAAGGAAAGCTACGCTATCCTCAAATCATTTGCTGCGGATAATAAGCTTGAGAATTATGAATTGCATATATATAATCATGATAATGAAGAAGATGGTATAATCAGTTTCGCTGAACAATTCAACATGAACATGATCGTAATGGCAACTGAAGGCAGAACAGGTTTTTCAAGACTCCTTGAAGGAAGTATCGCTGAGGATGTTGTTAATTACTCTAAAATACCAGTATTAACCTTTTTAACGGATAATGCATAAATGAAAAGGCATAAAAAAAGGTCCCGCTTCAGCAAAACCTTTTTTTATGCCTTAGCTATCAATATCAATAATAAGATAATTCCTGGTTTCCTTCATCCCCTTCCTTTTGCGGGATCTCGAGTGAGATGTCATGTAACATTTTCTTCACATAAATAGAACTGACAATCAGGAAACCTCCAAAAACTACGGCCTGGAGTCCGATCAGTACCGCAAGGGTAAAAATTCCATGCGCCGGCTGTGTGAAGATCAACACTGCAAAGGCAATTGCCAGAATCCCGTTGAGGATTAAAAACCACCAGTGGTTATACAAACTCTTTAACCGGTAACCATTGGAGATTTGTAATATGCCCATGAAGGATATCCATATGGCAATAAGCGCAATCAGAATACTTGATGTGATGCTAACGTAAGATAAAACAACAGCACCAATAGTGATATCGATAAATCCTTCCGTTAACTTCCAGCTCCGGTCATAAGTAGTTTTTCTCGTTAATGAAAAAATGACCAGCGTGAGGCCGCTGGCTAAAACCAACAATCCAAAAAACCTGGATATGAACACCAGGGTCTCTAATGGAAGGGTCAATGCAACAATGCCGAAGATAAAGGTGATTATCCCTTTAACCGTGAGCATCCACCAGTTTTTTAAAGCAATTCTTAACATAATCGTGGTAAATATTTGTTTTTTTAAAGTATACTAATTTACTCAAAATAGTTTCCTTTTATAATTCTATATACGATTATATAAATACTTCGGATGCTTTTTCCGGATATAGTTTTAACCTACCTGTTCATAAATTTTTGTTGTTCGTCGAAATTTTAAGATAAATAGGTGATATTCAATAAGATACTTCACCAGGTTAACCCTGATGGGCATCCCGTTTTTATCGGGGCGCTCCATCAGCCTGATAGGGTAAAAAATTCGTGAATTTTTCAGGTTAAAATAAATGATCGAAAGTTTATTCCTGTTTCAATTCATCCAGTAATACCTTTGCGTTTTCTATACTTGAATTGATATCTTCCTTTACTTCTTTAATGCGTTCAAGGGAGTTTTCCTGGATTCGGACCATTTCTTCAGGATCAGGATGGTCTTCCGTATTGCCATTGGTTTCTTCATTGCCCATGTTCTCAGCCGGTACCCTTGTTAAATTACGCATCCAGCTCATCATGGCGTCAT
>CAZYDB010000344.1:0-4628 GCA_964645995.1 uncultured Roseivirgaceae bacterium | reverse complement strand
TACCGTTTTTTACGTATCGAATGCTGACAGCACTTATGAAAGTGTCAGGACGCCAGCTTTTATTACCGTAAGGGCCAATCCGTCGATAACAGTATCGGGATCACCATTTCTTTGTGATGGCGATACTGTGGTTCTTATCGCCGGGGAAGCCGATTCCTATCTCTGGTCACCCGGTAATGAAACCACTCAGTCCCTGGAAGTTTTTACGGGAGGAAACTATAGCGTAACGGTTACCGATGATGAACTGAGCTGTGTTTCCACCTCAAAAGCTATCGTGGTGGAGAAGCTCGATTCGCCTGAAGCAGCCTTTGAAACGGACCCTGAAACCATTGACAAGAACCGGGATGTGGTTATCGCAGTCACCAACCTTTCTGTCGATGCAGAGAGCTGGTTCTGGTCTTTAAGTAATGGCGCCACCTCAACTGATCCCGACCCGGTTTTTACCCTTAATTCCAGTGATCCGGTAACGATTAATCTGACGATCACGGCAATTAACGGCTGCCAGGATACAGCTTCTGCTATAATTGATGTGGTCACGGGTATTGAAGACAGTAACCTCAGCAATGCCTGGGTTATATTTCCCAACCCTGCCAGAGACTGGCTTTATTTTGAACTAACGGACAACTATACCGGCCCTTATGTGGTTTCTGTTTACAATTTTGCCGGGCAGATGATCGCTGAAAAAGGATTCTTGAAATCTTCCGAAAAAGCCGCCGGACAATTCAGTATTTCAGAACTACCAGCCGGTTTATATTTCGTCAGGCTCGACCGGAACAAAGGAGGAACGGCAACCAAAAGGATTGTACTTAGAAAGTAACACATGCGTTTACCCGTTTTATTTACCAATCCATTTGAAGTATTGGCGTTGAGTTCCTATTTTTATTACCAATAACCGATAATTTTTTAATCCATGAAAAGAAGAGTCTTTCTACAATCAGCCGGTACGGCGCTTCCTGCCTTTTATTTTTTTCCAAGGCATGTTCTGGGCGGAAAAAATTTTACGGCTCCCAGTGATAAACTGAATATTGCTTCGGTGGGTGCCGGAGGGGTATGTAAGAGTTATATTGAAAACTGCAACAGCGAAAACATTGTGGCTCTGTGCGATGTGGATGATGCCAGGGCCGGTGAGACCTATAAGACCTACCCGAAGGCCCGGCGGTATAACGACTTCCGGGTGATGTTTGACAAAGAAGGTAAAAATATTGATGCGGTGATCGTGGGTACGCCGGACCATACACATACGATCCCGGCCATTATGGCCATGAAAATGGGCAAACACTTGTATTGTGCCAAACCGCTCACGCGGACGATCTATGAAACCAGGCTTCTGCATCAGGTGGCCCGCGAAACCGGTGTCGCCACCCAGATGAGCACCCAGCAAAATGCTTCCGACGACCATCGTCTGCTTGCAGAGATGATCTGGAGTAGCGTAATCGGCGATATTCGCGAAGTACATACCTGGTCTAACCGGCCGATCTGGCCCCAGGGTCTCAAAAGACCGGAAGACAGACCTGCTGTCCCCGGCTCCCTCGACTGGGATCTATGGCTGGGCCCGGCACCCAGGCGCCCTTATCATCCCGCCTATGTGCCTTTTGCCTGGAGGGGATGGTATGACTTCGGCACCGGTGCCCTGGGCGATATGGGATGCCATCAATTCGACCCTATCATCAAAGCCCTTAAACTTACACAGCCGGTAAAGATACAGGCGAGTTCTACTAAATTGTTTGATGAAACCTATCCCGCCGGTTCTGTTGTGCATTATGATTTTGAGGCCCGGGAAGATATGCCGCCTGTCCACGTTACCTGGTACGACGGGGGCCTGCAGCCCCCCAAACCCGGCGAGCTGGACCCAGATATACCTTTTGGTGACTGGAATGGCGGACTGCTCCTCATAGGAGATAAAGGCAAAATATTATGCAATGCTGTTGGTAATAACCCCATGCTTATTCCTAAAAAAAGGCATGAGGAATATACCCCGCCAGCGCCAACATTGCCCCGGTCGGCCGGACATTACCAGGAATGGATAACGGCAGCCAAAGGTGGCCAGGCAGCAGGCGCTAATTTTGATTATGGATGTCCGGTGACGGAGATGGTATTGCTGGGTAACCTCGCCATACGGACTCAGAAAATACTTCATTGGGATTATGATGCTATGAAAATCACCAACCATGAAGAAGCTAATCAACTGATCCGTGAACCATACCATAATGGCTGGTCATTAGAAGGGCTTTAACCCATGGGATGGCGCTTGCTGATATCATCAAACCCTGCCGATCGCAACCACTGGTCCCGTGGCCAGGGAGTTTTTATTTTTCTGCCTGGCTTTATTATTTCTGGCATATAAACAAAAAAATTATTAAATTTTACGGAGATATAATGTGATGTCGAAAAAAATACTAGTAATAGGAGGTACGGGAATGTTGGGTTACCCGGTAGCTCAGGACCTGAAAACCGGTGGCCATGCAGTTTCTATAGTAACAAGAGAGCCTTATCAGGCGGAAAAAAAATTTGGAAAAGATATTGATTTCCTGGAAGGCGATGTCAGAAGCGTCTCTTCACTTAGAAAAATAATCAGGGGTTTCGAGGGTGTCCATATCAATCTGAGTTCCAATAGCTTCAAGGAACTTGATGAGATTGAAGTGAAAGGCACGGCTAACGTTGCAAAAACAGCTTCCGAAGCGGGGATAAAAAAGATCACGATGATCAGCGGACTGGGTGTTATGGAGAAAAATGCCTGGTCACCCTTCGTGCGGGCAAAGCTGGATTCTGAAAAGGCTTTAAAGATGAGCGGTCTACCCTATACCATTTTTAATTGCACGCATTTTATGGAATCTATCCCCAGCTATATCCGGAATAAGAAAGCTATGATCATCGGATTACAAAAACATCCCTATCACTGGGTTTCTGCCAGGGATTATGCGAGGATGGTAACCCGGAGCTTCGACGAAAAACAGTCAGATTTTAAAAATGTGCCTGTCCTTGGACCTGAAGCATTAACTATGGAGACTGCATTCACAACCTATGCGCAACTGCAGGATGACGACATTTCCGTATCACATGTTTCCCTTGGGAAATTATCATGGATCGCTATGCTGACCTTTAACAGTCATCTGAAATTTATACTCTCCATGATGAAATATTTTGAAAAGACTCCCGAATTACTGACGCGGGAAGACATGCCCGGTTATCTGGAAAAGCCCTCTACCACCCTGAAGGAGTGGATTAAGGATAAACAAGAATCCTCTGTTAACCCGAAAAATTCATAAATTTTCCCTTTCCTGGCCAGTCACCGGCAGCTAAAACCTCGTACTTCCCAGCCTCTATTTGTCGACGTGGTTATTCTTGAAATTCGGGAACAAGGATTCGCATAACGCGACTTGCAATTCGATTCACGATTTGGGCAAACGAAGCTACTGAGAAAAACATAGAATGAACACGGAGTAAAGCATAGAGGTTAAAGAGGGGAGATTGCCGGGTACTCGGTGAACCCCTTTGCGCGATTCTGTAGTTGATTTTAAAATTCAGAATGAGAATTTATGATTCGTGATTGAGGAACTGGGAGGATCGAGAAATTGAAGGAATCAGCTGTTTTATATGGGTCAACGCTTCATTTGCAGGTGGAAAAATGGGATTTTTGTATACCGGAATATAGATATTTAATCAAAACAACTTTTTTTATGACGAAATCTGCAGAACAAGACAAATTCCAACTGGGTCAGTTGATCCGTTTTAATGCTCATATGTTATCCGTTGCTATGCGTACCCGCAAACCGGGCCTGGAAAAGAAAAAACAGGAGCTCACAGATCTCAAAAAATACCTGGATAGCTGGGCCGGGGACGGATATCCTGAATCCCCGGATATCCGGTGGGCCCGGGAACAGGTCGCACTGTTTGAAAAATGGCTGGAAGATCCGAAGATGATGGTCATCCGGCCTGTCGCTGATGAAGAACAGTCCAGAGATATCCTGCTCGAAGACCTCATCAAAGACCGAAGGAGTGTGCGGTTCTGGAAAAAAGATCCGGTACCCCGAAAAATGATAGATAAGATTATCGAAGCCGGCATCTTTGCTCCTTCGGCATTCAACCGGCTGCCCTGGCGGTTTTTCGTGGCGGAGACGCCGCAGGAAGAAATCAGGGAAGGCGATGCCAGCAACCCCGGTCAGTTCGAGCAGGCACCCGTGCGGATCTTTGTTTCCGTGGATGAACGTTTATTCTTCGAAAAATATTCCGGTGCCCTCGATGCCGGCTGTGCCATGCAGAACATGCAACTGATGGCCCACCACCTTGGCCTGGGAACCTGCCTGATCTACCAGGGAGAGTTCATCGATAAAAAAATACTGGAAAAACACTATCATATACCCGATTATTGTACCACCTATTGTGTGATCCTGCTTGGCTACCCGGATGAGATCCCTGAAACACCGGCACGGATGCGTGTTCAGGATGCCGTGGAATACCTGGGCGAAGTATCCAATCCGGAATTCTGAGCCGGGTAACATCCGGTACTTTTAACGTAAATTCTGACTGGATCAGGCCGGCCTATCTATTTCTTGAGATGAATATTGTCACATTTTGTAAACGCTATTGCGGCCTGCTCCTTTTCAAACCAATCAGGATCAAGATACAAA
>CAZYDB010000343.1:0-4633 GCA_964645995.1 uncultured Roseivirgaceae bacterium | reverse complement strand
GATCAGTTGATGACCGTGGAACAGCCACAGGTCGCCTATTATAAGGCTTCCGGAAAGCTGGTGCTGCTGGTGACAAATGAGAACCGTCAGTTCGTGCTGGATGAAACACTTGAAACCTATGAAGCCCAGGTCAACCCGGATCATTTTTTCAGGTTAAACCGTTCGGTATTGGTCAGTCGGCGGGCCATCTACAAGATATTTACCCATTATAACGGCAAATTAAAAATTGAACTTTCTCCGGCACTGAAAGAGGAGGTTTTTGTAAGCCGTGAGAAAGCACCTGCTTTCCGGGAGTGGCTGGAGAATTGAATTCGTTCAAATTATGCCATTGCAATATCTTAGATTAGGTGAGGGGTTTGGTTTTAATAAAAAAGCAAATTAAATTTGCGCTTCTTAAGGCTATCAGCGCACGTGGCGGAACTGGTAGACGCGCCAGGTTGAGGGCCTGGTGGGAGTTAAATCCCGTGGAAGTTCGATTCTTCTCGTGCGCACAAAGAGCCCTTCAAAAGTATTTCAGCCGGCCAAGTTCTGGTGGAAGCGCCGGACCGGCAGGGACGGCGTCCCGCCCGGAGGACCCGGAGCGGGATTCGATTCTTGCCTATTTAGCTGCTATTTAAATTAGGTATCTATATATAAGTTTACACAAAACAAATAAAATGCGGGTAACTTGTTAATAAATACTAAAAATATTGACAATATACATAATTATTTATACATTGTATTCACGTTTGTGTTACACATGAAATAACAAATTAATCGCTATGTCATTGACCAATGAAGACCTGAACCAGATTCAAAAGATAATATCTACTGAATTAAATGGTAAATTAGATAAGAGATTTGAGAAACTGGATAAACATCTTGATAAATCATTTATCATGATTAGTGAGGAAATAAAGGGCCTCAATAAAAAAATTGATGCCAACACTAAATCAATTAATGAACTTTCAGGACAAATTGGCGGAAATTAGTTACTTTTCTTCTTTTGGATTATAATTTAATGCTTTTTTAAGATTTTTATTGAATTCCGATAAATCTTCATCCTCATCTGCTTGGATTAATTGCTTTTGAACCTCTGGGGAATTCAATTGATTCATGTTTTTATGGGTTACTACTTTCTTACCCAGCCTATTTTCTATTTCCTGTATAGCCTCTTTTGTCATTTTTCCTGCAATATGAATTTTATTACTTGTCTCAAAAAATCCTTTTGCTCCGGATTCTTTTATTAATTCGGATGCGGCGGGTTCGCCAGAAATAGCTGATGCCAATTCTAATGGGGTCATGTTATCTCTTAAGCTCTCTTTAGAACCCAGCCCTTTATGACACCTAAATTGTGAAGCATTAAATCCTGACCATGATTGATACATTTCATTTGTTAAAATAGCATATTCCCTACCTTCTTTTATCCCACCTTCTTTCAAACTGTCTGTGAAGGTAAATCTTGCATCAATGCTTGCCGTTCTGGTCTGTATCCACTGTGGAGAATATCCTTTTGAAACATAATATCCCTTTGCTCTCTCAATAGCCTTTCCAGGTTGATTTATTTCTTCAATTCTTTCAGCCCCTACTTTTGCGAGCCATCGTTTAGAAGGCTCTGCTTTATTTTATGGTTTAGGCTAAATGCTCTATGCGGGATTGTTCAGTAGGGAAGGCTTCTAAAAGTTCTAAAATTGAGTTGAAATCTTGATTTATCATCTTCTTAATTGTTTTGATACAGCTAAGAAGCAGATAATTACATAATGTCCAAATGTAATGGTGTAAAAAAGTATATAGTTACCTTGAATTATTTATAATATTTTCTCCCTCTACGAAATTCTCCAGGACTCATTCCTGTCTTCTTCCTGAAAATCCTCGAAAAATACTGCGGCGATTCAAAGCCCAGCGTATAGGCGATCTCCTTGATAGGTCGGTTGTCCGCCGCCACCATAAGCATGGCTTTTTTCAGCCGGTGCTGCATCCGGAACTGACCCGGCGATAACTGGGTATAATCCCTGAATAATTTCCTGAATTTTGAGTATCCCATGTTCAGGGCTCCGGCCACCTCTTCTACCGCCTGCTCCGGATCCAGTTGCATCAATATCAGTTTTGCTGCCTTCATGATCCTGTCAACATCCTGGTCCCTGAATTCAGCCTTTCTGCTAATAGCATGGACCCAGCCCAGCAATTTCATTATCTCGCCGGCCAGCACCTGCTGGTATCCGGAAAATTCAATCTGACTTACCTCGATCATTTCCAGGAAGGTCTCAATGATTTTCTCCTGATAACCAATCATCCTTACGGGTTGTGCAGGATCGATTTCCATATGTTCAATCACAGACCTGGCTACCGGACCGTCAAATCCCGTCCAGTAAGTATGCCAGTGCTGCCCACCTGACGGCCGGTAGCGATGCCATATTCCTGGCAAGATAAAGATCAAATGTCCGGCTTCCAGATCTACGCGCCCGCTGTCTTCACTTTCAAAGATCCCACGACCGCTTACAAGGTAGGTCATCTGATATTCCTGCAGAACACGCCCCTTCTGCCAGGTGAATTGATAGGCATCCGGATGCTCTCCCGGTGAAAACGACCCCTGGCCGGAATGGTAAATGGTGCCGCAGTCCAGAACATGAAGACCCCAGTTCCTGTCTTTCTTGCTGATGGCAAAATATTTACTATAAGTTTTAATGATCTATATCAAAAAGTGCAATTTATTTATCAATTTACTTCTTTACCCTGAAATCATATCAAATTAATTTAAATTTTTGATAATTTTTTTACTGTTAATAAGTCAAAATGTGTTAATAAATGAAAATTGAACGCTGGAAGCCATTAACAGCAAATGTAGGGATTCTGGGGGTTGGTCACCGAACGTACTGGACACAGTTTGATGGATTGCTGGATGAACTTCATAGGAAACTAAAGGTATTTGATGCCCTGGTTCGCCAATCAGGCGTTAAGGTATATAATTTCGGCATATCGGATCATGCGGAAGAAGCTGCCCGCCTGGTTCCGGAGATACTGTCAAAGGATCTTGACCTTCTTTTTATTGACATGCTCACTTACGCAACGTCAGGCAGCATAGCATCGGTTTTCCGGGAGATCCGGGTGCCTATGGTAATGGTCGCCCTTCAGCCGGGTGCTGCAATGGATTACAGCCAGGGCTCTACCTATATGCAACTGTTGCATGATGATATCTGCGCCGTCCCGGAATTCAATAACGTGGCAATGCGTTTAGGTAAGCCGGTACCTCCCTGCATCATCGGCCAGCTCTACGATGACCCTGGCGCTGAAAATGAGGTGCTGGAGTATTGCCGTATCGCCAAAGTGCTGAACTCGCTGAGGAAAGGCAGGATTGGACAAATGGGACATGTGCTCGAAGCCATGCTTGACATGCATACCGATCCCACCCTGATCACCCGTAATTTCGGTTGTCATGTTGTGCAGACGGAACCGGAGGATGTATTTGTTCATTACAATGAAGCGGAGACAGATGAAGTCCGGCAGTACAGGGAAGAGATCATCCGATTCTTTGATTTTCCGGATCCTCAGTCCGACCCGATCACAGAAAAGCTCAGGGAAGAAGACCTTGAAACGGCGGCACGGGCAGGAGTGGCCCTGGAACATTTCATTGAGGATAAAAACCTGGATGGCCTGGCTTATTATTACGAGTCATCCCCCGGATCGGAAATGCAGAAGATGGTTACCAATTTTATTGTTGGCAACAGTCTGCTGACAGCCGGGGGATTTCCCATGTGCGGGGAATTGGATCTGAAGACCTGTCTGGCAATGATGATCATGGACAGGCTGGAGATAGGAGGTAGCTTTGCCGAATTTCATCCGGTCGATTTCAGGGAAGGTTTTGTGCTGGTTGGTCATGACGGCCCCCATCATATTAATATTGCCGATGGGAAACCGGTGCTCAGAAGTCTTAAGAAATACCATGGAAAACCCGGACAGGGCGCGAGCGTGGAGTTCAGGATAAAATCAGGGCCCATTACCATGCTGAGTATTGCCCAGAAGGCCGATAGCAGCTTTAAGTTCATTATTGCCGAGGGAGAATCACGGGAAGGGCCCATTCCCCCAACAGGCAATACGAATACAAGGGGGTTTTTTAAACCGGATGTTGTAACTTTCCTCAAACGGTGGTTTGCCGAAGGACCGACGCATCATTTTGCACTCGGGATCGGTCATAAAGCCAACACTATCAGGAAAATTGCTGATTTTCTGGATATTGAATCCGTAACCGTTACCAGTCAATGAGTACAACCTGGGTCATAGGGGTTATCATCGCTTACTTCGGTCTTCTCTATATCGTTTCCAGGATCACTGCACGCCGGGCTGATGCGGCCACCTTTTTTATCGCCAACCGGGATGCCCCCTGGCCCCTGGTGGCCTATGGCATGATCGGCGTGGCCATTTCCGGTATCACCTATATATCGGTACCCGGACAGGTGATGGATATGCAGTTTTCCTATTTTCAGATGGTTATTGGTTATTCAGTGGGCCTTCTCGTGGTAGCGTTTGTGCTGCTGCCTGTCTTTTATCGCATCCGGGCCATATCTATTTATTCATTTCTTAAAAAGCGTTTCGGAGGGATCACACATAAGACTGGAGCTATTTTTTTTCTTGTTGCCCAGGTGGCTACCGCCTCTTT
>CAZYDB010000342.1:0-4640 GCA_964645995.1 uncultured Roseivirgaceae bacterium | reverse complement strand
ACATCGCCTGTCCCGTCGATGGCGCCACCGTGGCCGACTGGCAGACCAGTTTTCCGATCACCGGCAATTTCACCGGCGCCGACGACCTGGGAGGAGCTAACAACCCTTCATTGTATTTTTATGATGAAACGGTCCAGGGAGAAAGAAATGCGAACGGTTGGACTGCCTATCCGTTTGCAGCCAATACCGAATCGATCACTCCCGGAACCGGATACAGCGCCTGGATGCGTGACGCGGAGGGGCAGATCACCATTGATATAAGAGGTACTTTTACCGACGGTGTCAATAGAGGAACGGTTGACCTTGGCGTTAGCTATACCGAATCAGCCCCTCCTTCATCGACAGATGACGGCTGGAACCTGGTAGGCAACCCTTATCCTTCCACGATCGACTGGGAGAGTGGCGACTGGACCGATACCAATGTACAGCCTACTATTTATGTATCGGACAATGGAACCGGAGAATTGAAATATGCTTACTATAATAAATCCAACGATCAGGCCGTTAATGGCGGCAGCCGGTACATTGCCTCAGGCCAGGCCTTCTGGGTAAAAACCGATGCGGCCAGTCCTTCCCTGATCGCTACTGAAAGCGTTAAATCATCCAGTTCCACTACTTTCTTCAGGACAGCCGAAGAACCTGTCCCGGATGTTCTGCGTATCACCCTGCAGGATGATCAGAATTTCGATGAAACACTTATCCTGTTCAGCAGTGATGCTTCAGATCAGTTCGACCGGGATTTCGATACTTATAAGCTGGACAATTCGATATTCAATTTATCCACGTTTATTGAAGAGGACAGCACCGATTTAGCCATTAACTCGGTGAATGCTCTGAATTGTAACCGGTTTATTCCTTTAAACATGGACAATATTACTCCTGGAGATTATTCTTTAGCCTTTACACAATTTGAAAGCTTTACCCTGGCTATTGACCTATTGCTTTATGATCATTATGCCGATTCAGTATTCAATATCAAGGAGGATCTGAATTATCAATTTGAGATCACCGATAATGAGGCCAGTTACGGGCGTGGCCGGTTTGAGGTTTATTTCGGTGGCGCACAGATCAAATCAGACCTTCCGGTATCCATGGACGAATTAAGCTTCTGCAAGGGTACGACCGGTAATCTTCTGATCGATGCCTCGCAGGATGGTTATATTTATGAAGTTTATACCATCGACAATGTCTTATCAGAACAGGTCATAGGTACCGGTGAATCCCTCGAAGTTGTGTTTCAAACGGATGTGTTAACGGAAGGCAATCATCCTTTGACGGTGAAGGTTACCAAGCCCGGCTGTGAGGCCGTCCCCCTGGTTGAACAAAAGGAGATCTATATAGAAGAGATCTACGAAATATCTTCAGTAACCGATACTGAGATTTGTTCCGGGGAAACTGCCGTGATCTCCGCTTCCGGAGCCCCTTCTGCCGGTAGTTATGTATGGTTTGAATCGGCAGAAGCCGGCTTGCCCATCGCCGATGCTACGGAAGCTACGTTTACGACGCCACCCCTGGATGATACTACTTCTTATTTTGTGTCTGCTGTCAACAGCCTTGGATGCATAGGTGCGCTCAAGGAAGAGGTGAAAGTTTTTGTGGAGCCTGTCTATGAAATAACAGAAACCACACCGGCGGAGATCTGCCGGGGCGGTGATGCCCTATTGTCGGCTGCCGGCGCTCCCGCTATCGGATCCTATCACTGGTATGCGTCTGCCGATGCTATTGACCCCATTGATGGCGCCAACACCGCTATATTGACATTGGAGAACGTGGTACAGGGTGGCACCTGGTATGTTGCCGCTGTCAACAGCCTGGGCTGTGAAGGCATAAGTGTGCCTGTCAGTCTGGAGACCGTGCCCGTGCCAACCGCTACCGGGACAGATATTGTTTTCTGCGACCCGGGAGAGGAGGTTGTCCTCCAGGTCTCAGGAGCCCCTGAAGACGGTTCGTATGCATGGTATGCCACTGAAACCGGTGAAGAGTCACTTTTCGAAGGTTCTTCGATCACAATTAACCCCGAAATCACTACTACCTATTATGTAACCACCGTCAACAGACTGGATTGTGAAAGTGAGACCAGGACCATGGTCCAGGCCGCCCTTAGCACAGAACCCAGACCGGTTCCGGTTATATCCATACTCAATGAAGCAGACCACCTGATCTGTTTTGGTGATGATGTCAGCCTGTCTGCCAGCGGTGTACCCGAAAACGGAAGTTACCGCTGGTATATTGATGGTTCATCCGGTGTTATTGGCAATAGCGGTCAACTGGATATTGCAGGATTCACCAATACGGCTGTATACTTCGCATCAACCGTTAATGGCGATGATTGCGAAAGCGATACCGCCGCCCAGTACCTTGAAGTAGTGAACCTGGAATCTTTTGAGATAGAGATCAACTATAATATACTGGATGCCAGTGTAGAAGCCGACAGCTATCAGTGGTATGATGTTGACGGCCCGATAACCGGTGAAACGAACAAAACCTTCGACACACAATACGACATTTCAACCTATGAGGATGTTTATGTGGAAGCCGTGCTGAAGGGATGTTCTTTCTTCTCGGATCCTGTCATAATCCAAGGTACTGAAGATGAACTGATCAAGGCGAATATCAGGGTATTTCCCAACCCGGTTACCAATACCTTGTCAATAAAATACCCGGCTACCCAACAAGCTCCTGACGTTAAGGCCTTTATTCATTCCGTGGACGGTAAAGTCATGAGAGAAATCGATTTACACAACCCCGGACAAGGATTTACACAGGATGTTGATGTCACCTCTTTGGAACCCGGTATTTATATGCTTCAATTAACTGATGAAGGTTTGAATTATTTTATTAAATTTGTGAAGCATTGATGAAATTATGTAGAGTGAATACATTTTCAAGGGTATTGTCAATTCTGGCATTTTGCTTTATAAATGCAAACGTTTTTGCACAACCCGGAAATCCCGGAATAGACCCTGATATCCCTATTGATGGAGGCGTCAGCGTTCTTATTGCTGCAGGAGCGCTTTTCGGCATGAAGAAGCTCTATGATGGGCATAGGAAAAAATGATAACCCTGTTTACAGAAAAGAATTTTTTTTCTTTGAATATATTCCCTCCCCACAAACAAAGAAATATCCGGATTAAAAGAGGGAGGCCCCATAATGGGACCTCCCCGCATCATAACTGGTTGAAGAACATAGCTGGAAAAAAAACTCCCTGGGTATCTTCCCTAGTCAACCAGACGACTTGGTTTGTAATAGAATAACACAATAACCAATACAAATAAAGCAACGCCTTATCCAATAATTAAATAACGGTAATAATCAACAATAACGGATTGCATGATCTATCCCCGCCTCAGCCAATAGTTCCGGTATCGAAGCCTTCTTTTGCCGCTCCAATGATCTTAAAAAAAGGATATCCCTGGTTTTTTGCTACCGGGTTAAGTGACTAAACACAAGTAGTAAAAACGGGCGTTGTAAGTATCAGGGATAATCCTTTTCTAACCACATAGCTGATTGAAGATTAACACACAATTGAACTTAAACTACGCATACTTAATCTGAATAATTAAGCAAAGAACGAAACTGGCAATTAACTTTTTAACCAAATCTTACATCTGATTGGTGAATGCAAGGTAGGGCCTAAAACAATGCGGCGCTAAACGTTTTATACTGAAATATTACGCAGGTGATATATTTGATAAATTTGTTTAAAAATAAAGCCGGTACATTTTTATAATCACCTGATATGGATGATATTCAAATGTAGGAATAAAAAAAGTAACCCGGACCAACGATTTTTCCATGTAATTTTTCCCTAAAACCTTCCATTGGGCAGGTATTTATTATACACTTTTGATAAAAACCTGACATGGAAAGGAAAAGATAAGAAGATACAGGGCTTATTGAGCTTTATCGGAGCGGATATTATCTCAGGCTGGAAGATGTGTGGGTGTGAGCATACCGGGAATTAATAATTAAAAAAAAGTCTCCCGACTTCCCTCGTCATCCGCAGCTTTTGGCGAAGAAGAGCATCCTCATCCCTTCCACCTTCCACCCACATCCCGGATGTAAATTCCGGAACCTTCCCGCTTCCTTCGACCTCTATTCCCACTTCCAGCGGGATTTCGAACCTCTGGTTCTCAACTTCTATCCTCCATCTTCATTCCTCCATTCCCGCTTTCAGCGGGATTTCCGGCCTTCGGCCTCCAACCTCATTCCTCCAACCTCATTCCTCCATCCTCATTCTTCTATCCTCCATCATCGGGCTATTATCTCTCCAAAAGTATTCCGGCACACATACCCACGTAAACTTTTGGATAGATCCAACCTCATTCCTCCATCCTCCATCCTCCGTCCTCAGGCTATCATCTCTCCCAAAGTCTTCCAACCCACAGGCCTATGCAAACTTTTGGATAGATTCTCGATTTCCCGGCTTCTTTCCGGATGCAATTCCGGGACCTTCCCCCTTCCTGCGACCTCCATTCCTGCTTCCAGTGGGATTTCGAACCTTCGGTTCTCAACTTTCAGCTATTATTTAGCTCCTCCTGCCACTTCCATGCGCTGCGCATCATCTCTTCGATCCCGCGTTCAGGCTTCCAGTTTAGCTTCTTCTCGGTATAACGGTTATCACTGTATACCGCTACCA
>CAZYDB010000341.1:0-4688 GCA_964645995.1 uncultured Roseivirgaceae bacterium | reverse complement strand
CATGTATCATTCAAGTCCTAAATCAAAACGGTTTGAATTCAGATGCCCCGACCCAAGCGCCAATGGTTATCTTTTATTCAGTGCATTGCTGATGGCCATCCTCGACGGTATTCAGAATAAAATTGATCCGGGTAAGCCCCTCGACAGGGATATCTATACAATGACGAAAGAAGAATTGAAGGATATCCCAATCGTTCCAGGAAATCTGGGTGAAGCATTGGATGCCCTGGAAGCCGATCACGATTTCCTTACCAAAGGAGGCGTATTTACCGAGGATCTTATCCTGACTTATATTGACTATAAAAGAGAGAATGAAATAGATCAGATGGCCCTGCGACCACATCCCTATGAGTTCTTCCTGTATTACGATAGTTAATAAAGCAACACTTATCAGGTACTAATCAATAAAAAATGCACCCTGCTCAGCAAGGTGCATTTTTATTGTTCAACATGCTTTCCCGGCATATTTTGATCAATATTAAAGTATCTTTGCCGGATATGTTATCAAAAGCTGCAAGTTACCTGTTTATTGGACTGGTGAAGTTTTACCAGTTGACCATTTCCCCGTTGCTCGGCAGCCACTGCCGTCATACACCTTCCTGTTCTCATTATACTATTGAAGCGATCAGGGAATGGGGGCCGGCGAGGGGTTCTTGGCTTGGATTGAAACGGATATCGCGTTGTCATCCCTGGGGTACCCATGGATATGATCCTGTCCCCAAAAATCCGAAAAGGAAAAAAAACTTCCCAAAAGTTTAGTAATTTTATCCGCTTATGGAATATCCGACCAAGTTGATAGAAGATGCCATTAATGAAATAAGCAAGCTGCCGGGAATCGGTAAAAAATCGGCCTTGCGCGTCGTGCTTCATCTCCTGAAACAGGATGAAGGCACAACCGAAGCCCTTGCGGAGGCATTGATAAAATTAAGACATGATACCCGGTATTGCCGGATCTGCCATATGATCAGCGATACGGAAGATTGTACCTGCATAACACCCAAAAAAGATACTTCGGTGATATGTGTGGTTGAAGATACTCCCGACATCATGGCTATCCAGAATACAGCCCAGTATAACGGGCTTTTTCATGTGCTCGGCGGCCTGGTATCCCCTATCGACGGCATTGGCCCTGAAGATCTTAATATCCCTTCGCTGATCCAACGGTTGGAAGATAAGGACACCCCGGTAAAAGAGGTTATACTTGCCCTTTCTTCCAGCATGGAAGGAGATACAACAGTATATTATATCGCGAAAAAATTAAAACCGTTCAATATTAAGGTTTCAACCATCGCCCGGGGAATACCCATCGGAAGTGATCTTGAATATACCGACGAAATAACCCTGGGTAGAAGTATTGTAAACCGCATCAATTATGAAGTGAATGAATAGATCCGTTTTATACAGGCTTAAACATTTTTTATCAACGGCCTTCCGGCCCGCTTTAGTCATTATTTTGCCGCTCCTGGTCCTGTTAACAACACCTCTGCAGGCACAACAGTCCTTCGATGATTCCAGATATCTTCTGGTCATGGAAGAAGGTATCAGTCTTATGGAAAACGGGAATTACACCGAAGCGGACAGAAAATTCAAACTGGTGCTACGAAGTATGGAGGTACTTCCATCCGATATATCCTATCACTTCGGGAAAAACTCGTATTTTCTCGATCAATACAAACAAAGTATCAATTGGTTGAATAAATATATTGAGCTCAAAGGCACCAGAGGCCGGTTTTTTGACGATGCCGTGGATTATCTCAAACGGGCAGAACTTGCCTATAAACTTGAAAGTGATAAAAATGCCGCACTGGTCCGTGAAGAACTATCCAGGACAAATGAATTTGACTGCAAGGGTAAAACCCATTTTCAATGTCCCTTATGCCAGGGAGAGGGTGTGCTGATCAAACCTGGAAAAATGAACAATATTTTATACCAGACCTGTCCTTTCTGTGCCGGAAATGGCTATCTTACCTGCGAGCAGTATAAAAAATACCTAAAGGGAGAACTAAAATCAGAGTAATCCTTCTTCCTTCTTCCTTCTTCCTTCCTCCTTCCTCCTTCCTCCTTCCTCTTTCCTCCTCCTTCCTCTTTCCTCTTTCCTCTTTCCTCATTCCTCCTTGTTTATTCCATTGGAAGGTTTTCGGGATCCAGCCGCCGGCCTTTGGAAGAAACTGCGGCAACATTGAAAAAACCAACCGCCTTGCTGGCACTGCTAACAGGTTCGATGTTAGTCGGCACATTTGACAAAGGCTGAGCGAAAAGCTCTGCAAAACCACCCGGCCTGTCCGTCTGGATGATAAGCTCAGTCAGGAAAACATAGGCCTTATTACTGATAGAATGGATCTCAACATATACCGAATCACCCGGAGAATAGGGTGAAATAAAATCTTCATTATCATCAACATCGAAAGGATTGATACCATCTCGGATAGGCTGAATAAAAGTGATGCCATCCACCAGACTTCCGGCACTGAAACCGGCATCATAAGCTAGATTGATCTCACCGGGTTTGTTCAGAAAAGTCCCGTTCTTGTATGCCCTGATCCAGTAGGTATCACCCGGACCAATAAGGTCATCGGCGTAAAAAGCAGCAAAATAAGAATCAGGAAAGAAATCGTTTCCCGGCTCAAAACGGAAATTAATGGAGTCGATCGCCGGAACATCATTCATCGCTGTGAAGGAATGATAGACTTCATCCCCAATGGTCACTGCCAGCGTGTACGATAAGCCGGCCTCGCCAAATAACTCACCCTCACTTATCGGATCCCAATAATAATCACCCTTACCTAACTCAGACTCAACAAAAACATAGGTCTTCCCATTGCTGTCAGTAACCCTTACCTCCGCGCCCCGGATGCCGGGGAGTTCCTGTGATTCAAAGTAAGGAAGAGACTGCTTGATCTTGATGATCTGCGTATCCGGTTTGTTATTCAACCATGCATCTATAATAAGAACCGGCTCCGCCTCCGGCAATGCCGGATAAATAACATCCTCACAACCCCATAATAACAAGGGTATGATGAATATAACAAGTAGTTTATGCAATGCTTTCATAGAGTCAGAATTTAAAATTATAGGAAATAGCCGGAACAATAGAACCGATTATAGAAACCCGCGTGGCAGAAGTCGGCACCGGCTCCCCCAACTGAGGCCTGTCTGGTCCGTTCGAGAAATAAATTGAAAATGGATTTCTCCTCGCATATACATTATAAATACCAAATACCCAGTAATCCGCATTTTTTCTCCTTTCCCCGTTTTTCTTGTATTTTTTACCATACCAGGTAGCCGCGATATCAAGACGGTGATAATCAGGGATCCTGAAATTATTCCGGCCGTCATCCGCAATATAAGGTATCAGGTATTCCTGAGACTCAAACCTTGAGGTCGGAAAAGTAGTTGGTGTACCCGAAATATAGGCAAAAGTGGTGGAGAAAGTCCACCGCTCGTTGAGCTCATAAAATCCGGCAATTTTCAGGTTGTGCAATTGGTCAAACCGTGTCGGATACCAATCGCCCTGATTGATGCCTTCCACTTTCAATTCAGTCCTTCCAAGAGTGTAACTGATCCATCCGTTCAATTTCCCGGAATTCTTTTTTACAAATAACTCCATGCCATAGGCCCTGCCAACACCGGAAAGAAGATCGCCCTCGATAAATTCATTGATCAGGAGATCGGCTCCATCAATGTATTCAATCTGATTCCTGGTATCACGGTAATATAACTCAACCGAGGTTTCAAATTCGTTTTTCATCCCGAAGTTTCTGAAATAACCAAAAGCATATTGGTCACCCTGCTGCGGGGCAATGTTATTGGAACTGGGAGTCCATATGTCCAGGGGATTTGAAGCCGTTGTATTCGATATCAGGTGAATATATTGATACAAGCGGTTATAACTGCCCTTCAATGAGCTTTGCGGATTTAACTGATATTTTAAAGAGACCCTGGGTTCCAGATTATAATAGTCCTGAATCACCTCCAGGTCCTCCGCCTCAGCAATGGAAGTCACCAGTTTTCTCTCGCCGGGGATGATCGTCTGGTATTCATATACATTACCGGGACCTACATACATATAACCCGAACCACGTAAACCGTATTGTAAGGTGATATCTGATCCAATAGTGAGTTCGTTATTAAAGTAGATGGCACCTTCAAATGCAAATTTTTTATCAAGACTGATGTTGGCAACCTCTCCATTACTGACCCCAAGGGCATTCGCCGGGTTAAAACGGTAATACATGAACTCACCACCAAAGTCCCATGCGTTACCGGTATTGATAAAATATGTAAATCTTGGTTTTAAGGACATGGTCCGGATCCTTGACTTCCACTCAAATTTGTCAAGATCGTTGTCGCCAAATGCAAGACTGTAATCATAATCACTATATATTGCAGTTGTATTTAAAAACAGGCGATCATTGAAAAGGTGATTCCAGCGAAGTGTTCCGGTTTTATTGCCCCAGGTAAAACCCTGCCGGGCATCAAATTTGAAAACATCCCTTCCAAAATAACCGGAAGCATATAGCTTATTTCTTCCGTTGAAGTCGTAGTGTGTTTTCAGGGTCAGGTCATAAAAATACAATTGCGCTCCATCATCAAGCACATTCGTGAAAGGCCTGGCCAAAATATCACCGTACGACCTTCTGCCCGCGATCACAAAAGAGGATTTATCTTTAACAATAGGAGCCTCAAGC